>NZ_FPCB01000083.1:0-6050 GCF_900116815.1 Methylobacterium sp. 174MFSha1.1
CAGGACCTTGTCGATGGTGATCTGGAAGAAGATCGGGGTGATGAGGGCGCAGAGCTGGATGAACAGCGAGGCGACGAGCACCGTGACGAGCGGCTTGCGGTAGCGCCAGACCGAGGGCACGAACCAGGTCAGGCCGAAATTGTGCAGTGCCGTCTGGATGTTGGCCCGGCGCGCGACGAGCACGATGGTGCCGGTCCAGCGCGGGAGGAAGGCGTCGGCCTCGACGTGCTCGGCGGTGCGGGCGACGGGATCGATGATGCGGAGCTTGCCGTCCTCGAAGCGGCGGCCGAGGACGACGAAGCGGCCGTCATCGACCTCCAGGATGGCGGGGAGCGGGATGCCGTCGAGGCGGGCCGGCTTCTGGTTCTGGAGGAGGCGTCCTTTCAGGCCGAGCCGGCGCGCGCCGCGGACGATGTCGACGCCGCTCATCGGCGCCTGGCCGAGGCCGAGGTCGTGGCGGACTTGCGCCGGCTCGCACGGGATCTGGTGGAACGAGGCGACGAGGGCCAGTGCCCCGAGGCCCGAATCGGGCCGGGCCGCCGGCAGTTCCGCGGGACCGGGACCGGATTGGTCGGGGCCGGCCGGGTCGAGATCGGCCTGTGAGGCCGCGTCTTGCAACATGGGCCTTGACACTCCTGCCTTGAACGAGATCGGACCACTCCCTCAAGGCATAACATGCGCGAGATCGTGCCCGGTGCGGCTCAGAAGTAATCTGTCGACAATCCACAGAATATAATAACGACAGATCAAATTTTATATTCTTTAATTCAAATAAAACTCGGGATCTTCGAGGAAGCGACGGGCGATATCGAAGCGGTCGCACGTCGATCCAAAGATGCGATTGCACCCGGTCGCGCTCGGCGAACGGGTGCAACAGCAACGGACTTGCCGGTCCGACCGCATCGTCGGCCGCCGCGGATTCCCGAGATCCGGATTCCGTGGCGGCACGTCCGGTCGCCGGCCGGTCACGACCGCGGCGCGGGCCGACCGGCCCGGAGGCTCCGGGCCGGTCGCACCCGTCGGCGACTATCCGACGTTGCCGCCGCCGAAGGTGGTGTCGCCGAAGGTCGCGCGGCCTTCGAGGGCGCCGTATTGCAGGTAGTGCTGCATCGGGTCGATCTTGGCCTGGGCGACGTCGCCGTAGGCCGCGAGGTACTCCGTCGTGTCGAAACCCTTCGACGGGTCGCGGCCCTCCTTCCAGCCGTACTGGTCGTAGTGCATCAGCGGATCGATCCCGGCCGCCTTCACGTCCTGGTAGGCGTCGAGATAGCCCTTCGTGTCGAACACCGCGTTCGGGTTGCGGCCCTCCTTCCAGCCGTAGGTCTCATAGTGATCGTAGGCGTAGGTGAACGCATCCATGCCGGATTTCGTCGCCGCCTCAGCCACGTCGGCATAGGACAGGAGGTAGTATTCGGCATCGAAGCCCGGATGCACGGCGAGGTCGGCGGTCTTGCCGATCGCGTCGTAGATCTGCCGTCCCTCGCCCTGACCGAATTCGATGTAGTGCCTGAGCGGGTCGAGCCCCTGCGCCTTCACGTCCGGATTGCGGGCGAGGTAGAGGTCGGTGTCGAAACTCGCCGACGGATCGCGGCCCTCCTTCCAGCCATACTGGTCGTAGTGCTCGAGGGGATTGATGCCGGCCGCTTGCACGTCCGGGTTGGCGGCGAGGTAGCCGGTCGTCGAGAACAGCGCGTTCGGGTCGCGGCCCTCCTTCCAGCCGTAGGTGGCGTAGTGCTCGTCGGCGTCCTGACCGGCGAAGAACACGTCCTTGTAGTTGGCGAGGTAGTACAGGTCGTCGACGAGCGGCTGACCGTCGCCGGTGACCACGGTGGCATCGCTGAAGAGGTAGCGCTCGAAGCCGGTGACCCGGTCCTCCCCTTCGGGCCCGACGATCAGCGTGTAGGCGCCGTCGCGGGTGACGGAAGTGTCGGCGAGCTTCGAGTTGAACACCAGGGTGTCGTTGCCGGTCGGGCCCGTCAGGGTCCGGCCGCCGAACAGGTAGTCGTTGCCGGGCGAGTTGACGATGATGTCGTCGCCCTGGCCGCCGTAGACGATGTCGTTGCCCTCCCCGCCGTCGAGGTAGTCGTTGCCGTCCTGACCGAACAGCACGTCGTCGCCCGCTTCGCCGAGCACGACGTCGTTGCCGGTCCCGCCGTCGATGGTGTCGTTGCCGGTGCCGCCGAGGAGCGTGTCGTCGCCGGCATCGCCGAAGATCCGATCGTCGCCGCCGGCACCGTTCACGGTGTCGTTGCCGCCGAGTGCCACGAGGACGTGGCCCTGGTCGTTGTCGGTGTAGACGTCATTCCCTTCGGTGAAGGCGAACGGAACCGACGACACCACGATCTCGAGCGGCGCCGAGGGCGGGCCGGCATTGCCGGCCGCGTCGGTGAGCTGCACCGACAAGGCGTAGGTGCCGTCCGCGAGCGGGTTGGCCGGGCTGACCGAGAAGGTGCCGTCGGCCCCCACCACGGCCGTTCCGAGCGGCGTCGTGCCGTCGAGTAGCGTCACCGTCGCCCCGACCTCACCGGTGCCGGTGATCGCCGGCGTGGTGTCGTCGGTCGGCCCGACCGGCCCCCCCGTCGTCGGCGCCGCGGGCGCCGCGGTGTCGACAACGACGGTCACCGGAGCCGAGGCGCCGCTGACGTTGCCGGCCGCGTCCGTGGTGGTCGCCGTCAGCGCGTAGCTGCCGTCCCCGAGCGGGATCGTCGGCGTGATGCTGAAGGCGCCGTTCTGGTCCGCCGCCCCCGTTCCCACCACGGTATCGCCGTTGCGGATGGTGACGGTGGTTCCGGGCTCGGCGGTGCCGGTGATGTCCGGGGTGGAATCGTTGGTCGGACGGGCCACCGGCGTGAGCGTCGGGCTTGCCGGCGCCCCCGTGTCGACGACGACGCTGACCGGAACCGTCGCCGCGCCGACATTGCCGGCCGGGTCGGTGAGCTGGACGGACAGGGGGTAGGTCCCGTCCGCGAGCGGGTTAGCCGGACTGACCGAGAAGGTGCCGTCGGCCCCCACCACGGCCGTCCCGATCGGCGTCGTGCCGTCGAGCAGCGTCACCGTCGCTCCGGCCTCACCGGTACCGGTGATCGCCGGCGTGGTGTCGCCGGTCGGGCCGGTCGGGCCGGTCACCGTCGCCGGCGCGGGTGCCGCGGTGTCGATGGCGACGGTCACCGGAGCCGAGGCGCCGCTGACATTGCCGTTCGGATCGGTCGCCGTCGCGGTCAGCGCGTAGCTGCCGTCTCCGAGCGGGGTCGTCGGCGTGATGCTGAAGGCGCCGGTCCCGTCCGCCACAGCCGTGCCGAGCACGGTGGTGCCGTTCAGGAGCGTCACCGTCGATCCGGCCTCCGCCGTGCCGGTCAGGGTCGGCGTCGCGTCGTTGGTCGGGCCCGCCGGGGCGGCGAGCGTCGGGCTCGCCGGCGCTCCCGTGTCGACGACGACGCTGACCGGGGTCGTGACCGGGCCGGCATTGCCGGCCGGGTCGGTGAGCTGGACGGACAGGGGATAGGTCCCGTCCGCGAGCGGGTTGGTCGGGCTGACCGAGAAGGTGCCGTCGGCCCCCACCACGGCCGCCCCGATCGGCGTCGTGCCGTTCAGAAGCGTCACCGTCGCCCCGGCTTCGCCGGTGCCGGTGATCGCCGGCGTGGTGTCGCGGGTGGTGCCGCCTCCCGCCGTCACGACCGGAGCGATCGGCGCGCTGGCGTCGATGCCGAACGTGAACGGTGCGCTCACCGCACTGACGGTGCCGGCCGCGTCGATCGCCACCGCGGTCGCCGCGTAGGTGCCGTCCGCCAGGACCGGCAGGGTCGCCGACCAGGCGCCGGCCGCGTCGGCCTGCGTCTCGACCGTCACGGCCCCCGCAGAGGTCCCCGCCGAGACGCGGATCGTGCTGCCGGGGTCGGCCCGCCCGGAGAGCGTCGGCGTGGTGTCGCTCGTCAGCCCGTCGCCCGGGATGCCGGTATCGTCGGCGAGGCCCGTGACCACCGGGGCACCCGGCCGCCCGACCTGGAGCGTCAGCGTGCCGCCGGGGACCGTCGCCGTGTTGCCGGCTGCGTCGCTCAAGGCGAGCGTCGAGGTCACCGACCCGCTGAAGCCCGAGAGGTCCACGCTGTAGGTGCCGTCCGCCGCCACCGCGACGCTCGTCTGCCGAACCCCGTCGCTGAAGCCGACGCTGCCGCTGGTGCCGGGATCGAGCCCCGCCACCGTGAAGGCGACCGCGGCGGCCTCGGCCGCGTCGATGACCCCGTCGGCCGTCGGATCGACGGCGAGCGTGGCCGGCGCGCCCGCATCGACGATGGTGTCGATGGTGAGGGCGAAGGGCGCCGAGGTGCCGATCGCGACGCCGTCGGCGCCGGTCAGGCTGGCGGTGAGGGTGTAGGCGGCGTCCGCCAGGCTCGGAAGCGCGAGGCTCCAGGTGCCGTCGGCGGCGACGACACCGGTCGCCGTGACCGTCCCCGCCGCGCTCGCGGCGGTGAGCGTCACGCTCGCCCCCGCCGCACCGATGCCGGTGACCGTCGGGGTGGTGTCGCGGGTGATGCCGTCGCTCGGCACGCCGGTATCGTCGGCGTAGCCGGTGATCACCGGCAGGACCGGGGCGACACCGATCACGTCGCGGCTGCCCGCCGCGAGCGTGGCGCGGTTGCCGGCGGCATCCGCGATGTCGGACCCGGCCGCGAGGGCCAGCGTCAGAGTGCCGGTGCCGGTCACCCCCGCCACCGTCACGGTGTAGTCGCGGCCCGACCCGACGATGCCGGCGATCGCGCCGCCCGCCCCGTTCGTGCCGGTGAGCACGAAGTCGTCGACGCTGACATTGGCGACCGCCTCGGAGAAGCTCAGCCCGTAGGTGAAGCTCGCCACCGCCGTGCCGCTGGCCGTGTCGGCGACGGCCGTGCCGGTCGGCGCCGTCGTGTCGAGGGTGAAGGTCGGGCCGGCGATCGTGGCGGTGTTGCCGGCCGCGTCCGTGAGGACGAGGCTCGCGGTGACCGCCCCGTCGAGGCCGTCGAGATCGGCCACGTAGCTGCCGTCCGCGCCGACCGCGACCGTCACGGCGGACAAGCCGTCGCTGAAGGTGGCCGCCGCCCTGGTGCCGGCGTCGAGCCCGGTCACGGTGAAGGCCGTGGCGGCGGCTTCGGCCGCGTTGCGGAGGCCGTCCTGCGTGGCGGCGACCGTGATGGCGGCCGCGGGAGCGGCGTCGATCTGGGTGTCGACGACGACGCTGACCGGGGTCGTGGCCGCGCCGACATTGCCGGCCGTATCGGTGAGCTGCACCGACAAGTCGTAGGTCCCGTCCGCGAGCGGGTTGGCCGGGCTGACCGAGAAGGTGCCGTCGGCCCCCACCACGGCCGTCCCGATCGGCGTGGTGCCGTCGAGCAGCGTCACCGTCGCCCCGGCCTCACCGGTGCCGGTGATCGCCGGCGTGGCGTCGTTGGTCGGCCCGCTCGGGCCGGCCACCGTCGGCAGGGCGGGCGCCGCGGTGTCGATGGCGACACTCACGGGCGCCGAAGCGCCGCTGACGTTGCCGGCCGCGTCGGTCGCCGTCGCGGTCAGCGCGTAGCTGCCGTCACCCAGCGGCGTCGCCGGCGTGATGCTGAAGGCACCGGTCCCGTCCGCCACAGCCGTGCCGAGCACGGTGGTGCCGTTCAGGAGCGTCACCGTCGCGCCCGCCTCCGCCGTGCCGCTGACGGTCGGCGTGCCGTCGTTGGTCAGGCCTCCGGCCGAGGTGATCGCGGGCGCGGGCGGCGCCACCGTGTCGACCGTGAGGGTGACGGCGGCGGAGGCCGGGCCGATATTGCCGGCCGCGTCCTGCGCCACCGCGGTGATCAGGTTGGCCCCCTCCCCGAAGGCCTGCGTGGGCGTGAAGCTGAACGCCCCGTTGCCGTCGGCCACGACGCTGCCGAGCACCGCGCCGTTGTTGCTGAGCGTGACGGTGGCGCCGGCCTCCGAGGTGCCGGTGATGGTCGGCGTGGCGTCGGTGGTCTGACCCGCGCTGGTGATCACGGGCGCCGAGGGCGCCAGGGTGTCGACGACGAGGCTGAGCGGGGCGGTGGCCGCGCTGG
>NZ_FPCB01000082.1:0-6155 GCF_900116815.1 Methylobacterium sp. 174MFSha1.1
GGCGCGCCTTCCGGTCGAGATCGACGTCGCCTCCGAGACCCGCTACCGCGAGCCGCCGCTGGAGAAGGACGGGCTGACGATCGTCATCTCGCAATCGGGCGAGACCGCCGACACCCTGGCCTCGCTGCGCTACGCGAAATCGCAAGGCCAGCACACGCTGGCGGTGGTCAACGTGCCGACCTCGACCATCGCGCGGGAGGCCTCCGCCGTGGTGCCGACGCTGGCCGGCCCCGAGATCGGCGTCGCCTCGACCAAGGCGTTCTCGTGCCAGCTCACGGTGCTGCTCTGCCTGGCGCTGGCGGCGGGCCGCGCCCGCGGCACCCTCGACGAGGCGCAGGAGAAGCGCCTCGTCGACGCGCTGATCAAGGTGCCGGGCCTGATGGCCGAGGCGCTCAAGCAGGAGGACGAGATCGAGACCCTCTCCCGCGAGATCGCCAAGGCGCGGGACGTGCTCTATCTCGGCCGCGGCACCGCCTACCCGATGGCGCTCGAGGGCGCGCTGAAGCTGAAGGAAATCTCCTACATCCACGCCGAGGGCTACGCCGCCGGCGAGCTGAAGCACGGGCCGATCGCCCTGATCGACGACGCGGTGCCGGTGATCGTGATCGCCCCCGCACGACGCGACCTTCGAGAAGACGGTCTCGAACATGCAGGAGGTGGCGGCCCGCGGCGGCAAGATCGTGCTGATCGGCGACGCGCGCGGCGCCGACGCGGCTGGCCTCGACACGCTCGCCACCCTGATGATGCCGGACCTCGACCCGGTCGTGGCCCCAATCGTCTACGCGGTGCCGGTTCAACTTCTGGCTTACCACACCGCTGTAGTACTTGGGAAAGACGTCGACCAGCCGCGCAACTTGGCGAAATCAGTCACGGCAGAGTGATATTGAGATTATATGATATAATCTCTAGTATATTTGATGATGATGCTGGCCCGGAGGAGTCTAAGGGCCTCGAGGCAAGCGACGGGCTCGGTTGAACCATGTGTCACTGCTCTCGACTACCTAGCGGCAACGTCCGAGCTGTCATTTCTATCGATGACACACGAGCTTGCGTCCTAGGCCTTGTAGGCCTTTCCCGCTTCGGGGTTGGCATGTTAATGCCACCATCAGGCACAGCTCTTATGGGAAAGTATGAGCACTGATCCTCTGAGGCTGTGAGGTTGGATTGGCAAATGAGTCAATCTAGTGCAACTCAAATTCAATCTGGCTAGGTCATGTCACATAAGATTATGATAGTGGTCGGCACGAGACCAGAGGCAATCAAAATGGCTCCTGTCATTTTAGAGTTAAAAAGATTAGGCAATTTTTCTCCTTGTGTGGTCGCTACAGCGCAGCATCGAGAAATGTTAGATCAGGTTTTAAGAGAGTTTTCTATCGAAGTCGATCACGATCTTGATTTAATGACAAATGGACAAACGTTGTCGCAGCTCACATCAAGGTGCATATCTGCGCTCGATAAGGTTGTAACTACCGAAAAACCTCATATAATCATCGCGCAAGGCGATACTACAACTACTTTTGTGGCAGCTCTTGCTGCATTTTATAATCGTATTCCATTTGCGCATGTTGAAGCTGGTCTTCGCACTTTTGATATTATGGATCCATTCCCAGAGGAATTCAATAGGCAGGTAGTTAGCAAAATAACTCGACTACATTTTGCGCCAACCGATAGTGCCGCACGATATCTATTTAACGAAGGCATACCTAAAGATAGTATCATCGTAACTGGAAATACGGTCATTGATGCACTTATGTCTATCACAACTACACATGATAGACAGCGTCTTGATCGTCCTGCTAGGAAGATGCTTCTGACGATCCATAGGCGAGAGAATTTTGGAGAGCCTCTACGAAGAATTGGCAAAGCTCTCCATATGCTTCTTGCGTCCGAACCAGAACTTACAATAAATTGGCCCGTGCATCCCAATCCAAATGTAAAAGAATTTGCGTGGACTGAATTTGGAAACCATCCGCGCGTACACCTTAAAGAACCGTTAGGTTATGCTAAATTCGTATCTGCAATGATTGAAGCTGATTTCATTGTGAGCGACTCTGGAGGTGTACAAGAGGAGGCTCCAGCTCTCGCGCGTCCAGTATTGGTATTGAGAAAAGAGACAGAACGGCCTGAAGCCGTAGTAGCTGGTGCTGCTCAACTAGTTGGAACAGAGACAGAATCAATAGTGAAGTCTGTCTCTGAATTGATGCATAATACAGCGCTTTATAAAGAAATGGCGAAGGGCATTTCTCCCTATGGAGATGGTAAGGCGGCATCACGTATTGCAGCAAAAATTGCTGAATTCTGCAATTCTAATATGTAGGAGATGTGGCTATGATTTCAATGCAGTCAGAAGATAAATTCAAGATTTTAGAAAAGAGCGGCTTCTATGATGATGACTGGTGTGCACCCGAAGCATGGATAAGATTGAAAACTGAAAATTTTGCGTTTGCCGCATCCTGCACAATATGGACTAAATCTGAGATTGGGTCGCCTCGTACATGCCGGCTCGCTATACAAGTAGATAGAGATGAGCCATTTGTCTGTAATATAGATGTGGATAAGCCACACGAAATTATATTTGCTGTTCGACGTCCCTTGGGGTCGATGTTCAACTTGAGTTTTCTATGTGACCGTCAGATAAAAAATAAAGACCACGACATAAGAAATATCTCTTTCAAGTTGGAAAATTTGAAGCTCTATAGCTAATAACTCAGAATCAGAGGTGCAAACATGGCAATAGATAAGTCAAACCGGCCGCATGTGAGCAAAGACGGCTTTGTCTGGAACTCAGATGGTTTTTTGATAGGAAACATCGTTGACGCTGATATCGAGACAACCGTGAGTATAAAGATCGATTCCATCACGGCAGAAAAGGTTAATGTTGAAACGGGAGGCTTGTTAAAAGTAAAGATTCCTAACAAGGTTTTTGATGGAAAGAGTCATGAAATATCTTTTGAGCCGTTGGATGGTGAGCCGTTACAGCTAAATTTGATTGTTGACCCATCGCTCAGAAATTTATCTCGATCAGATTTGAGGCCGATTCGACCAAATGGAGTTCAGTTAGCATATGGAGAAAATCTTTTATCCCTTAAAGCAGATAACAATATGGAATTATTAGATAAGAATTTACAAAAATCATCGCTCGATATGCCCGCAGGAAACATTTCAGATTATAATCTTACGCGTGTTGTTGAAGCGTTGCATGTTCAAACGGAAGCACTTCATGCTTTGTTACAAAAAACTTCACATGCACCCTTGTATCAAGATCAATCGTCTCAGGAAGTGGGTCGGACGCCGGCTATAGCTTCCACTCTTAACAAGCGGTACGGCGACCTTCTTGAAGAAGTCATTTACCGTACCAATGGACACGACGTTATATGGCTTGGAGTGATTGATTGGAATTTTCGCATACAGCGCCCGCAACATCTGGCCGCAGGCTTGGCACAGCTAGGCTGTCGCGTGCTATATATTTCAATTGTCTTCAAGGAAGCTGACGAAAAAGGTCTTTTTGAGATAATTGGGTCTCCCGCTATGGGAGTTTTTGAAGTACGCCTCAAGCTGAATGGAGTAATTCCTCCTAATATTTATGGAGGATTTAGCGACGAGCAAGTCAATGCAATACTTGCAGCACTTGATGAATTAGGACAGATTGTTGGACTTCGTTCGCCGGTAGTTGTCGTGCAGTATCCAAGCTGGTATCCGGTTGCGGCGGGTATTCAGGGGGCAACTGTAGTTCATGATTGTCTTGACTTGGTGAGTGGATTTGACAACGTTCCATCCGAAATGGTAAAATTAGAGGAGAAGTTAGTACGCAACTCTGATATTGTTGTTACTACTTCCGCCCCATTGCAAGAACATGTAGCTCCAATTCGGAGTAGTGTAATTATCCGCAATGGTGCGGATGTGGACTTTTTTTCCAAAGCTTATGAAGTCGAACACTCTGTAACTTCTGCATCTCCAGTAATAGGATATTTTGGAGCTATTGCACATTGGTTCGAGGTTGATTGGATCCTGGAAGCCGCGATTGCCGAGCCAGATTGGAATTTTGTACTGATTGGTTCAACAGATGGAGCTGATGTTGAAAAGATTCGAGCGCTCCCGAACGTACAATTATTAGGTGAAAGACCATATTCAGAACTTCCGTCTCACTTGGCTAATTTTGACATTGCAATAATACCCTTTAAATTAATAGATCTTATTATTTGCACAAATCCTGTGAAATTGTATGAGTACATGGCTGGCGGAAAAGCTGTTGTTGCCAGCGCCATGCCGGAGGTTGTTGCTGCTACAGATCTGGTCTATATCGCAAAGGATGCAAAAGATTTTATCTCAAAAATTCAGATTGCACTCGAAGAAGACAACAAAGAACTCAGAGCTAAACGAGTCAGTTGGGCTCAGAATCACAGTTGGATCAGTAGAAGCCAAGAGTTTGTCAATATGTTGTCTGTCTCTGAGCCAAAAGTATCGATAATCGTATTAAGTTATAATAATTGGATTTATACCTCAGCTACGCTTTGGTCAATACTGTCGCATAGCAATTACCGTAATCTAGAGATTATAGTTGTTGATAATGGGTCGAAAGATTCTTCCCCGCGCAATCTCAATTTATTTGCTGCACGAGATAATAGAATTGAAGTAATTTTAAGTGATGATAATCTAGGATATGCAGGAGGAAATAATCTTGGACTGAGAGCCGCCACCGGAGAGTATATAATTTTGCTTAATAATGACGTTTATGTAACAGATGGATGGGTAAGAGATCTTGTTAGGCCTCTGCTGTTGGATTCATCAATTGGTCTTGTATCTCCTATAACTAACAATATCGGTAACGAGCAGAAAGTAAAAATAAATTATTCTAATATGTCGGAAATGGCACTTGAAGCAAGAAAGGTAGTTCGGCGCCACAAGAGATCTCGTTTTGAGACTGACTCGGTTGCGTTTTTCTGCGCCGCTATTCGGAGAGAGGTCGTAGAAGAAGTTGGTCTCCTCGATGAGAGCTACGGACAGGGCTTCTTTGAAGATGATGATTATTGCATGAGAGTGCGACAAGCTGGTTACCGCATTCAGATTGTTGATGATGTATTTATTCATCATCACCTTTCTGCGTCTTTCGATGCGCTTGGAAGTGATCGAAAGCATGCGCTTATGGAAGTTAATAAGGCAATTTTTGAAGAGAAATGGGGCAAGTGGAAGCCGCATCACTATCGGGAGGCGCCAGATTTTGGATAAGATAAATCTTTATGACATACATAGGCTAAGATAGAATATTATAGCAATATTTTTTCCCTGCAGCATCAGATGTTTTTCTTGATGCTGCAGGGCTTGTAATACATACTTTATGTTTAACTATTTATGACAAATTTGTAATTGGCATATGTCTTGGTTCATCGAATTATTCGGAATATAGTTGTCGAGGGGTTTATCGGGGCGGGCGGCTCCATCGCAGCGTAGGTGTCAGTCCGTTCCCCCCTTGCCGTCTGACGGTTTGTACGATTCCCGGTTGGGATGAGCCGCAGCGATCTGGAGCGCCTGAGCAAGTAGGTGAACTGCCCCGGGTTTTTCGGAGGCTTGTTGGCTTGGGTCAGGAGGCCAAGGCTTGGTCGCCGACGTGAGCATGATAGCGCGCTTCGGCCTCGGCGGGAGGGACGTTGCCGATGGGCGCGAGGAGGCGACGGTGGTTGTACCAGTCGACCCACTCCAAGGTGGCGTACTCGACGGCCTCGAAGGAACGCCACGGGCCACGCCGGTGGATGACCTCCGCCTTGAACAAGCCGTTGATCGTCTCCGCCAAGGCGTTGTCGTAAGAGTCGCCGACGCTGCCGACCGACGGTTCGATCCCTGCTCCAGCCAGGCGTTCTGTGTACCGTAGAGCCAAGTATTGCGAGCCACGGTCCGAGTGATGCACCAGTCCGCTGCCCTGGACGGGACGACGCTCGTGCAGGGCCTGCTCCAGGGCATCCAGCACGAAGCCTGCGTGTGCACGACGTGATGCTCGCCAACCAACGATGCACCGGGCGAACACATCGATGACGAACGCCACGTACACGAAGCCCGACCACGTCGCTACGTAGGTGAAGTCGCTGACCCACAAGGCATTCGGTCGGGGAGCCTTGAAGTGGCGGTTGACCCGATCAAGCGGACAAGCAGCGGCCGGGTCG
>NZ_FPCB01000081.1:0-6757 GCF_900116815.1 Methylobacterium sp. 174MFSha1.1
GCGGCGGGACGCGACCTTCGGTGAGCAAGGAGCTGTAAGCACGGCCAAGGCCAGAGCAGGATGAGGGACCTGGGACCAGGACACTCCGCCACGTCATCGCGCGTCACAGCGCGTCGGGATGTTGGGAGCCTGGTTCTTCGCAAGGAACGCTTGTGCGCACCCCTTGGTGGCCCGCCGTCGTCCTCGTCGCATCAACCGCGGCGGCACGACGGCATCAGAGGCCGGATACATGACTGCTCCTGAACCGACTGGCTCAAACCGATGCTCACAAACCCTTGCGAAACGGGGGCCGTCCATACATGATGTGGGGGAGTACGGGAGGGGGCTGCCGCCGGCTCGGCTCGACGCCGAGCGCCACCCCCCCTTCGCAGATCGACGCGACAGTGGCGCACCGGCCTCCCACATCCACCAGCCCCTTTCCCGGACGACTGCAGCGTCAGCGGAAGGAGATCCGGGATCCAGGAGAGATGTGCCGCGAAGCGGCTCTGCCTACTACACCGTTGCAGTCAGGTAGACGCTTCGCGAATTTTCGTGCTGGATCCCGGATCTCCTTCCGCTATCGCTCCAGTCGTGCGGGAAAGGGAAGTGGTTAATACGAACGTCTTCGGTGCCGGAATGGGAACGACCCCGTCAGACGACGCCCTACACCACCAACCCACCCACCGGCCGTAAGCCCTCGGTCCCCGGGAACACGCTGCGGCCGAGCACGGCCGGCGACAGGCCGAACAGGTCCGCCGCCAGCCCCTTGGCGACCGCGCGCACATCCGTGGTCGGGGCGAGGTCGCGGCCCTCGTGGAGCTGGGCGGGGCCGAGGCCCGGCCAGTCGGCGAGCACCCGGCCGCCGCGCACCGCGCCGCCGAGCAGGAACGCCACCGTGCCGGTGCCGTGATCGGTTCCGGTGGTGCCGTTGACCCGGGCGGTGCGGCCGAATTCGGTGACGACCAGGATCGCGGTGTCGGCCCAGCGCGGGGCCAGGATCTCGGCGAAAGCGGAGAAGACTCCGTCGAGGCCGCCGAGCAGCCCGGCGAGGCGGCCGGTGGCGCCGCCCTCGTCGGCGTGGGTGTCCCAGCCGTCGAGGGCGAGGGCCGCGATGCGCGGGCCGTCATCGGCGGCGATCAGCCGGGCGGCGCCCTCGGCGAGGCCGCGCAGGCCGCCCGCGCCCTTGGGCCCGCCTTTCGCGAGCGCATCGACGTCGAGGCCGCGGGCAAGCGAGGCCGCGAGCGCCGGGTCGCGCGCCTCGTAGAGGCCGAGCACCCGCCGGGCGAGCTCGTCGCTCGCCCGCGGCAGGCGCGGCGGCGCCCAACCGAGGACCGGGGCCGGCCCGCGCAGGATCAGCGGCGGCACCACGCCCACGCCAAGCGCGAGGTGGGATGGGGCGGTCCGGGGCGCGATGCCCTCCCCCGCCGGCAGGGCGGCGACGAGGCGGTTGAGCCAGCCGCTGGCGGTGTGGCCCGGGCCGGGCTGGCCGCTCTCGAGCACGTCCTGCCCGTCGAAGTGGGAGCGCTCGCGGTAGCCGGTCGCGGCGGCGTGCACCACCATCGCTTGGCCGGCGGCGTAGAGCCGGGCGAAGGTCGGCAGCGCCGGGTGGAGAGCGAAGAAGCCGTCGAGGGGCAGCGCCGCCCCCGGCCCGTCGCGGGTGAGCGCGATGCCGGGGCGAAGGTCCGCGTAGGCCGGGTCGCCCAGCGGCGCCACCGCCGAGAGCCCGTCGAGGGCGCCGCGCAGGATCACCACGACGAGGCGGGCGTCGCGGGCGCCCGGGGCGGCATAGGCGGTGCGCGGAATGGCGCCCCAGGCGAACAGCGCGCCGGCCGTGCCGAGGAGTGCCCGGCGGTTCGGATGGGCGGTTCGGGGACCGGACTGGCAGAGATCGCTCATTGGGAGGTCCTCCTGGAGATCACCGTCGCTGGAACTCGGGGGCCATCAGGACGAGGGCGATGGCTTGCGCCCGGCTCTCGGCCCGGCGGATGGCGTTGCGGGTTTCGTCGGTCGCGAGCGGGCCCAGGACCGCGTCGGCGAAGGCCGCCGGGTCGGTGCCGGCGGCGAGCTGGCCGGTCCGGGCGGCGAGGTCGAGGCGGGCGTGCAGCCCCTCCGGCGAGGCCCAGGCCCCGGCCTCGTCGGGATAGCCGTTGGGCGCCGGCGCCGACCAGTACGGCTGGCCCAACGCCGCGAGCGCGCCCATGATCATCCGGGGATCCACCATCCGGGGATCCGGCGCGAGGGAGAGCCCGCGCATCGCCGCGATCAAGAATTCCTGCGGCGAGCGGATCTTGCGCTGCACCGGGTCCCAGGCCTCCGGCGCCTCGATCAGCGCCAGCGCCAGGCGGGACAGGTCGCCGTCCTGGTCGAGGAAGGTCCGGGCGAGGCGCGCCACCAGGGCGGGGGGCGGATCGTCGGCGACGAAGTGGCGGGCGAGTTTCAGGGCGACGTGGCGGGCGGTCGCCGGGTGCACGGCGAGATCGTCGAGGGCCATGCGCAGCTGCCCGGGCCCGACATCGAGGTAGGTGCGGCCCAAGAGCGCCACGGCGCCCGGCTCGTGGGCGCCGCGCCGGAAGGTGGTCGTGCCCGGCAGGCCCTCGGCATTGCCGTCGCGCTGCAGCGACCAGCCGGTGAGGATGCGGGCGAGCGCCGTCACGTCCCCTTGCGTGTAGCCGCCATCCGCCCCGAGGGTGTGCAGCTCCAGGAGCTCGCGGCCGAGATTCTCGTTGAGGCCCTTCCCGGGGCCTGGACCCTTGCGCTGGCCCGCCGGCGAGTTGGGACCGACCGAGGCGACGTTGTCGAGGTAGATCAGCATCGCCGGATGGGTGGCGGCGGCGAGCAGCAGGTCGCGAAAGCGTCCGAGCACGTGCGGGCGGATCGCCTCCCGCTCGAAGGCGCCGGCGCTGACCCGCAGGCGCGGCCCCCGCGCCACCGAGACGGTGAAGTGGTTGGCCCAGAACCAGACCAGGCGCTCGACGAAGCCGAGGGGCGCGTGTTGCGCCAGGGCGAGGCGGGCCGTCACCTCGGCCCGGTAGACCCGCTCCTGGATCGGCGGCGCCGGCGGTCCCTCCGGCATCGGCGCGGCCGGGCTCCCGGCCCGGGCGAGCTTGCGGCCCTGCTCCTCGGCCTGGAGGGCGGTGAGCAGGGTCGGGGCGGGGGCGAGGTCCGGCCCGCCCGGCAGGGGCACGGTGCCGGCCAGGATCTCGCGGCGCAGGGCCTCTTCGACCGGCTTCTCGCGGGCGAGGTCGCCCGGCCGGGCGCCGAGCCCGAACCGCCCGAGGCCGAGCGCCGTCCGACGCGGATCGACCGCCATGCCCGTGCCCTCCCCGTCCGGCCGCCACCATGACGCACCGGCATGACGCGCTTCTCGGGCTTAACCGACGCTGAGCGGGAGATGACGGTTTCGTAAGGTGAGCGTTCGCGCCGCCCTACGCCGCCAGGGCGAGCAGCCGGTCGCAATCAACATGCGTCTCGAGATGGTCGGCGAGGCGGTCGAGCACGCGCTCGATCACCGCCTCGTAGGCCTCCGGCCCCGGCACGGCGCCGAGGCGGGACAGCCATAAGCTCCGCTGGCCCTCGTCCGCGAACAGGCCGTGGACGTAGGTGCCGCAGACGAGCCCGTCGGCCGAGACCGCGCCGTCGGGGCGGCCGTCGGCGAGGCGCAGGAGCGGCCGGGCGGCGTCGGGCCCCGCGGTCTCGCCGACATGCATCTCGTAGCCGGTGAACGGGGTTCCGTCCGGCAGGCTGACGCCGGTCGCGGCCGCCAGCCGCTTCTCGGCGGTGAGCACCGTCGCGACGTCGAGGAGGCCGAGGCCCGCCACCGTGCCGGGCGGTCCCTCGATGCCCTGCGGATCGCTCAAGCTGGTGCCGAGCATCTGGTAGCCGCCGCACAGGCCGAGCACCCGCCCGCCGCGGCGGCGATGGGCCAGGATGTCGATGTCCCAGCCCTGCTCGCGCAGGAAGGCGAGGTCGGGGATCGTCGTCTTCGAGCCCGGCAGCAGCACGAGGTCGGCCTCGGCGGGGATCGGCCGGCCGGGCTCGACCAGCACCACGCTCACCCCGGGCTCTGCCCTCAAGGGGTCGAGGTCGTCGAAATTGGCGATGCGGGGCAGGACCGGCACCGCCACGACCTTGCCTCCTGGGCGCTCGGCGCCCTTGAGGCCGAGCACGTCCTCCGCCGGCAGCCGCGCGGCCTCGGGGAAGTGCGGGATCAGCCCCAGCGCCTCCCACCCGGTGCGGGCGGCAATCAGGCTCATGCCGTCGGCGAACAGGGCCGGATCGCCGCGGAAGCGGTTGACCAGGAAGCCCCGCACCATCGCGGCGTCCTCCGGGTCGATCACGGCCCGCGTGCCGACGAGGCTCGCGATCACCCCGCCGCGGTCGATATCGCCGAGCAGCACCACCGGCGTGCCGGTGGCGCGGGCAAATCCCATATTGGCGATGTCGCCCCGGCGCAGGTTGACCTCCGAGGCCGAGCCGGCGCCCTCGACCAGCACCAGGTCGGATTCCGCCCGCAGACGCTCGAAGCTCTCGACGACGGCGGCGAGGAGCCGCGGCTTCCAGGCCTGGTACTCCCGCGCCCTCGCCGTGCCGACCATCCGCCCCTGCACCACCACCTGCGAGCCGGTCTCGCTCTGCGGCTTCAAGAGCACCGGGTTCATGTGGACGGAAGGCGCGACGCCCGCCGCCCGGGCCTGGAGCGCCTGGGCCCGGCCGATCTCGCCGCCGTCGGCCGTGACGGCGGCGTTGTTCGACATGTTCTGCGGCTTGAACGGCCGCACCCGCAGGCCCCTTCGCGAGAAGACGCGGGCGAGCCCGGCGACGATCAGCGACTTGCCGACATCCGAGCCGGTGCCCTGGATCATCAGGGCCCTGGCGCCCTCACCCTCTGGCATGGCTCCTCGCACAGGTCGCCTCGCATCCTGCCGGCCGGCCTGTGCGGCAGCGCACGGAAAAAATTCGGAAACCCGGCCGGTCGACGGCCGGGTGTGGCACGGCGGTCATAGGCGCCCGGCCACGCTCAAGCTAGCGTGTAGCCACAATTTCGCTCAACGGGGCGTCCTCCAGTGCTCAAGAAGTTCATGCTCGCCGGCGCCGCGACGTCGCTCCTCGCCGGGGCGGCCTCGGCCGCGGACCTGCCGCGCCGCGTCGCCCCGCCGCCGGTCTTCACGCCGGTGCCGGTCTTCACCTGGACCGGCTTCTACGCCGGCCTGCACACCGACTACACCTTCACCGACCGCCAGCGCATCACCACGATCGGCAACGACCTGACGCCGACCAACACGATCGGCAACGTCGCGACCCTGCGTCGCCCGCCGGTGGTGCGCAACGAGCAGGACGGCCTCGCCAATATCGGCGGCGGCTTCGGCTACAACTACCAGTTCACGCCGGGCTCGGGCTTCGTGGTCGGCGTCCAGGCCGACTGGGCCTGGACCGACATCCACAAGAACACCTTCTACCTCGGCCCGCAGCTCGCCGCGAATGGCGGCTTCCCCGACCCGAGCGCCTTCCGCCAGGAGCTGTCCTGGCTCGGCACCGTCGTCGGCCGCGCCGGCTACGCCTTCGACCGCCTCTTCGTCTACGGCATGGGCGGCTTCGCCTATGGCGGCGTCGATTACCGCGCCAACTTCTACACCACCGCCGGCGCCACCCCGCCGCTCGCCCTCGCCTATACGGGCCGCTACAACGACATCGCGACCGGCTACGCCTATGGCGGCGGCATCGAGTACGCCCTGCCGACCGACTCGTTCCTGGCCCGCTACAGCCTGCTGGGCCTGCTGGGCATCCAGTCCCAGGCAGTGACCATCAAGGCCGAGTACCTGCACTACGACCTCGGCAGCCGCAACGTGCAGGTGAACAACACCGGCCTCACGGTGGCCGCCGCCGCGCAGCCGCGCGGCTCCTACACCTCGCGCTTCACCACCGAGGGCAACCTCGTCCGCGCCGGGTTCAGCTACAAGTTCAACGGCCTCTGATCCTCGGATCGGCTGAGCCAATATCGGCGGGCCGCACCGGCCCGCCTCTCTCGACGGCCGCGGGGCAGATGCCCGGCGGCCGTTTTTCGTTGCCTCCTGCATCGCTATGCTCCGCGGACGATCGCGTCGGATACCGATGCCGGGGAGCGATCCTGTTCGGGAGAGAGTCATGCAGGACGGCTCCGACCATGCGCGGGCCACAGCGATCGTTCGTCACGCCGTCCCGGACGACGCGGACGCGCTGGCCGGCCAGCTCGCTGCGCATCACGGCGATCGCGCGACGACGGATGCGGATCGCCTGCGGGCCGATCTGTTCGGGTCACCACCCTGGGCGACGGCCCTGGTGGCGGAGGAAGCCGGGATCCTGATCGGCTACGCTCTTCTCGTCCGCCTGTATCGCGCGCAATACGCGTCCCGCGCCCTCGACCTCCATCATCTCTTCGTCGCACCCGGGACGAGAAGCTCGGGCGTCGGGAGAGCCTTGGTACAGGCCGCGAGAGCGGAGGCCGAGGCACAGGGATGCGCCCGGCTGATGGTCGGGACCCATCCCGACAACCGCCGCGCTCAATCCTTCTACCGAGCGCTGGGCTTCACGGACCGTCCGCCGGGAGGTCCGCAGTTCGAGCTTCCGCTCGGCGGGCATCGGCCGGCCGTATCCTCGCCCCGCGCGGGCTAGAGCATTTTCCGACGAAGTGGATACCGGTTCGTCGTAGAAAATGCGGCAAAATCAAAGAGCTAGAGCGCTTCGCGAGTAACCGGGGCAAATTTGCGGGTTTTGGGTTTGCTCCGGCTGTCCCGATGTGATT
>NZ_FPCB01000079.1:0-11602 GCF_900116815.1 Methylobacterium sp. 174MFSha1.1
ATGGTCTCGGCGCGCAGCTCGGCGGCGAGCTGGGTCAGGTCGCTCTCGGGCAGCTGGCGGAGATCCGCCGGCTCGCGGACGCGGTCGAGGAGGGGAAGAACCAGATCGGACAAGTCGTGACACTCGCTCATTCGAGGGCGGACTCCGCCTCAAGCCTCGCGGCCGGGAGTCCCCGCAGATGGCGGCCGTTATACCGCAAGCGGCCGATCGCGCCATGGCGCGACGCGCGACCGTCTCGGTTGCGGCTGTGCGCGGCCTGACAACTCCGAAGAACATCCTGAACCCGGCGTGAATCCTTCGCGCCGCGGCGACAGCTGCGCCGGCTTGCGCTAGGATGCTTGCGCACGACGTGACCGCATCAGCGGTCGCGTCAGAACGCATCCCTCGACGGAGGCCAGATGGGACGGTCGATACCGGCGCGCGGGCTCGTCCTCGGCCTCCTGCTGGCGGCTTCGGGTGTCCTGGCAACGCCCGGCCCGGCGCGGGCGGTACCGCTCTATCCCGCCCTCGATCCCGCCTGGCTGCCGCACCTGCCGGTCTGCCGGCCCACCGACCGCGCCTGCGACACCGTCGCGCGGCGCCGGATCCCCGTCTGCACTTGGCGCCTGCGGCCGACGCCCGAGGGCCCGCGGCGGGTGCGGATCTGCGCGTGATCCGCGTCGCCGCCTTCCGCGCCCCGACGCCGCCGGCCGGCGGCGTCCTGCTGCTGATCGGAGCGATCGCGATCCTGCCGGGGCCGGCCCTGGCGCGCACCTGCCCGGAGCACTTCGCCGGCGGTACGCTCCCGTTGCTGACCAATCCCCGGCTCTCCGCCGACACCACGCTCCTGTGCTACAAGGCCTTCGCGGTCCTCTATTCGGGTCTGTCGCGCACGCCGCTCTACGCCGCCGAACATCTCACCGCCGCGCGGGTCGAGGCCGCGCGCCGGGTCGACCGGGTCGATGCGTTCCACGAGGAGGAGGGAGTGCCGGAGGCGGCGCGCGCCGACCTCGCGGATTACGCCGGCAGCGGCTGGGACCGGGGCCATATGGCCCCCTCCGGCGACATGCCGAGCCCGAGCGCCCAGGCCGAGTCCTTCACCCTCGCCAACATCGTGCCGCAGAACCCGGACCTCAACCGCCAGCTCTGGGCGGGGATCGAGAGCAGCGTGCGGGCGCTCGCGGTCGAGCGCGGCGACCTGTTCGTCGTCACCGGGCCGCTGTTCGAGGGCACGAGCGTGCAGTCGCTGCGCGGCCGGGTGCTGATCCCGACCCGGCTGTTCAAGGCAGTCTACGACGCCAATCGCGGCGAGGCCGGCGTCTACCTCGCCCGCAACGCCGCCCCGGGCGAGGCCTGGGAGGCGGTCTCCCTCGACCAGCTCGCAAGCCTCGGCGGCATCGTCGCCTTTCCGGACCTGCCGGATGCCGTCCGCCGCCACACCATGGCACTGCCCGAGCCGCGCCGCGACGAATATGCCGGCGGCCCGCGCAGCCGCCGCGAGCCCGGCTTCCTCGACTGGCTCGCCGCCGAGCTGCGCCGCGCCGCCCGCCGCGCCTGGCACGACTTCCTCCGCTCGCTGTTCTGAAACGAGTGTCGCATGTCTGAGAGGAAACCCTTGTCTGAGAGGAAATCCTTGCCCTCGCACGCGGAGCCCGCCTTCACCCCCTTCGCCGACGACGCCGCGGTCCAGACCCTCGGCGGCCTGACCCTCGAGAACGGCAGCGCCCGGATCGCGCTCCACGGCTCGCTCGACTTCGCCCGCGACCGGGAGAGCCTGGAGCGGGCGCGGGCCTTGCAGAAGACCCTTGCGGCGATCGTGGCGGCGCTGGAGGGCGAGGAGGAGCTGCCCGAGCGGGCCGACGAGGTCCGGGTGGCGACGACCGAGGTGAAGAACCCGTTCGGGTGAGGGCACTCTTGCAAGGTGCTCTTAGAGGACACTCCTGGGCCGCCTTGCACCCCCCCGGCGGCCCTGGTAAGCGCGGGAGCACTCCCAATTCCCACGCGCGGCCGCCCGCGCCGGCGCCCGTCGGGCCGGATCATCGTCACGATCCTCCGCCCGGCCCGCCCCGAATCCGGTCGGGACCGCGCGACACGAACCCCGGAAGGACCAGCCCATGGCCCGTGAATTCATCTACCACATGCGGGGTCTGACCAAGACCTATTCCAGCGGCAAGAAGGTGCTCGACAACGTGCACCTGTCCTTCTACCCGGACGCCAAGATCGGCGTGCTCGGCGTCAACGGCGCCGGCAAGTCGACGCTGCTGCGGATCATGGCGGGCATCGACACCGAGTTCAACGGCGACGGCTTCGTGGCCGAGGGCGCGCGGGTCGGCTACCTGCCGCAGGAGCCGCAGCTCGATCCGGACAAGACGGTCCGCGAGAACGTGATGGAGGGCGTCGCCGAGTCCCAGGCGATCCTCGATCGCTACAACGAGCTCGCGATGAACTATTCCGAGGAGACGGCGGACGAGATGACCCGCCTCCAGGACGAGATCGAGGCCAAGGGCCTGTGGGACCTCGATTCCAAGGTCGACCAGGCGATGGACGCCCTGCGCTGCCCGGGCGACGACGTGGCCGTGGCAACCCTCTCGGGGGGCGAGCGCCGCCGCGTCGCCCTCTGCCGCCTGCTCCTGTGGCAGCCGGAACTCCTGCTCCTCGACGAGCCGACCAACCACCTCGACGCCGAGACCGTCGGCTGGCTCGAAGGGCACCTGCGCTCCTATCCGGGCGCGATCCTGATCGTCACCCACGACCGCTACTTCCTCGACAACGTCACGAGCTGGATCCTCGAGCTCGATCGCGGCCGGGGCATCCCCTACGAGGGCAACTACTCGTCCTGGCTGGTCCAGAAGCAGAAGCGCCTCGCCCAGGAGGGCCGCGAGGAGGAGTCGCGCCAGCGCACCATCGAGCGCGAGCAGGAATGGGTCTCGGCCTCGCCGAAGGCCCGGCAGGCCAAGTCCAAGGCCCGTATCGCCCGCTACGAGGACCTCGTCGCCAAGTCGCAGGAGAAGGGGCCCTCGACCGCGCAGATCGTTATCCCGATCGCCGAGCGGCTGGGCAACAACGTCATCGAGTTCGACCACCTGGAGAAGGCCTTCGGCGACCGGCTGCTGATCGACGGCTTGTCGTTCAAGCTGCCGCCGGGCGGCATCGTCGGGGTGATCGGCCCGAACGGCGCCGGCAAGACCACCCTGTTCCGGATGATCAACGGCCTTGAGACACCGGACAAGGGCGACATCCGCATCGGCGAGAGCGTCAAGCTCGGCTACGTCGACCAGTCCCGCGACGCGCTCAACCCCGACGCGACCGTCTGGCAGGAGATCTCGGGCGGCAACGACATCCTCTATCTCGGCAAGCGCGAGATCAACTCCCGGGCCTATTGCGGCGCCTTCAACTTCAAGGGCTCGGACCAGCAGAAGAAGGTCGGCGTGCTGTCGGGCGGTGAGCGCAACCGCGTCCACCTCGCCAAGATCCTCAAGAGCGGCGCCAACGTGCTGCTCCTCGACGAGCCGACCAACGACCTCGACGTCGACACCCTGCGCGCGCTGGAAGAGGCGCTGGAGGATTACGCCGGCTGCGCGGTGATCATCAGCCACGATCGCTGGTTCCTCGACCGGATCGCGACCCACATCCTCGCCTTCGAGGGCGACAGCCACGTCGAGTGGTTCGAGGGCAACTTCGCCGATTACGAGGCGGACAAGAAGCGGCGCCTGGGCGTCGATTCCACCATTCCGCACCGGATCAAGTACAAGAAGTTCAGCCGCTGAGCGGCGGGACGGGGCGGGGTATCTCACCTCCGCCCCGACCAGGGCCTTCGGACAATAAAAAACGGGCCCCGCGGGGCCCGTTCTCGTTTCCGGATTCCGTCGCGGGCGCCTACCGCGTCGCCGAGTACAGCGAAGCGCCCGACGCGATCGGCGAGGTGACGGTGGAGAACACGCTGAGCACCTTCTGGACCTCGGTGAAGGGCGCGTTCGAGACGTAGACGAGGTCGCGGTTGCGCATCCGGAAGGCTTGGCTGACGAACAGGCTGTTGGGATCGCGCATGTTGATCCGGTAGACCACCGGCACGAAGTTCGAGGACAGGAGCGGGCTGCCCGGACGCAGGCGGCGCACCACCGAGGCCGGCTCGAACCGGAAGATGAACACGCCGGCCGGATCGGCCTGGAAGTCGCGCAGGCCCCCGGACTTGGCCAGCGCCTGGGCCAGCGTGATGCCCTCGGCCGAGAACGGGATCTCGTAATTCGCCCCCGTCGCGCCGACGGCCAGGAAGGTCTGGGGGTCGCGCACCAGGGTGAGGGTGTCGCCCGGGCGCAGGAAGATGTTTTCGCGCGGGTTGGAGACCACGGCAGTGAGCGGCACCGTGGCGGTGGCCGTGCCGCGCGACAGCCGCACGAAGGTCTCGTTCACTGGCGCCGAGACGCCGCCCGCGGTGGCGATGACGTCGAGCAGGCGGTCGCCCTTCTCGGTCAGCGGCACGCGGCCGCCGCCGAGGTTGGAGACCGGGCCGCTCCGGGACGCCGCCAGGCGGGCGCCGCCGCCGGCCGCCGCCGCCTCGCCCAGCACCGTGACGCTGGTGCTGAGCGGCGAGTTGACGGTGACGAGCACCTGCGGCTGGATCGCCTTGCCGGCGAGTTCCTGCTCAATCTGGCTCTGCACGTCCGGCGCGCGCCGGCCCGCGACCTTGATGCGGCCGGCATACGGCACCGAGATCGTTCCGTCCCGGGCCACGATCTGTTCGGGGATGCTGGAGGATTTCGAGCCGGTGGAGAGGCCGGTGACGGCGGGGGCCGAGAACAGGCCGCCGCTGCCGGCCTCCCAGATCGTCACCGTGATGGCATCGCCGACGCCGATCACCGGCTGCACCGAGGGGCGGCGGTCGCCGAAGGAGGCGAGCAGGCTGTCGAGCGGGCGGCCGCGCAGGGCCTCGACCACCGCGGCATCGACGTCGACGAGTTCGTAGCGGGCGAGCAGGCCCTGGTCGGTGGCGACGTCGGCGCCCTCCACGACCGCGCTCGCCGTCGGTCCGGCCGCGGGCAGGAAGCTGCTGCATCCCCCGATGAGGCAAGCAGCCGCCAGGACCGCTGGCATACCGACGCGCACCATGCACCACCCTCCGAAACCAGCCGGGCCGTCCACGACGGCCCGCTTCGGTCTTCCACTCCGTCGATGCCGGCGCGCCGGCATCCGTCCCGATCGCTCGCGGCGCTCACCGAAGAACGGCCTCGCGCCGGCGCGGCCTTGGAGCGGCCACGCTTCGCCGCCCCTTCCTACCATCTCGGGTGCTCGGGAGCGATGAACGGCGCGCGTTGCGCGCATAAGCGGCGCCGGTGTTGCACCGGCCCCACGCCGCGAGGCCGCAACTCGGGGCAAGTCGGCCGCAAATGCGTCGCGAGCGTGGCGGTACGGGCGCCCGCCGTAGCGTGGGGGCGACGCGGTGCGATAATGGACTGTGAATCCCGGGAATAAACCCGATCCGTCCACGTTCCTGCCCAGATCGCGGGCCTTATGGCGGCATTCGTCCGTCGGACGATCGCGACGGCGTCCACCGCCCCGCGCGACGAGGGCCCTGCGATTGTCCCCGACTGTTGCAGGATTGCCATTGTCCGCCCCGGATCGGCCGGTACTGTCCGCGTCGTCAGCGGCTCGCGCGCGGCTCTCGCGCGCCCCGAATGTCCGTCCCGGACAGGCTGGCCGCAGCCTGCTCGGGCCTTGACCGCCGCAGGATCCCGCCGGGCGACCGTGGCCGGCTCCTGCCCAGACTCGAGGTGTGCCCGTGAGAGCTGATCCCGCGCGAAACGTCGAACCGGCCCGAGGGGCCGTCCGTCCGGGCGCCCGTCAGGTCTTCCTGTTCCTGCAGGGCCCGGTCACGCCGTACTTCGCCCGGGTCGCCGACGCCCTCGAGGCGCGGGGCCACCGCTGCCTGCGGGTCAACCTCTGCTTCGGCGACTGGCTGTTCTGGCGCCGGGCCGGCGGCGTGAACTTCCGCGGCACCCGGGAGACCTGGCCGGCCTTCATCGCCGACCTGATCGACCGCGAGGGCGTGACCGACCTGATGCTGCTCGGCGAGCAGCGCTACTACCACAAAGTCGCGATCGCCGCCGCCAAGGCCCGCGGCCTGAACGTCACGGTGACGGATTTCGGCTACCTGCGGCCGGACTGGATCACGCTGGAGCGCGACGGCATGTCGGGCGACAGCTGCTTCCCGAAGGACCCCGAGGCCGTGATGGCGCTCGCCGCGAAGGCGCCCGAGCCCGACCTGGTGCCGCGCTACCGCGACAGCTTCTGGCTCCAGGCCGTCTGGGACATGGGCTACCACCTGATGAGCAACTGGCTCTGGTGGCTCTATCCCGGCTACAAGTCGCATCAGGTGCACCATCCGGCCCTGGTCTACATGGGCACCGGCCTGCACATCCTGCGCGCCAAGCGCACCGGCCCGCGGGGCGACGCCCTGGTGCGCCGCCTGCGCGAGGCCGGCACGACCTACTACGTGCTGCCGCTGCAGATGGAGAACGACTTCCAGCTGCGCGCCTACTCGCCGTTCTTCGACCTGAAGACGCCGATCCACGCGGTGATCCGCTCCTTCTCCGAGCACGCACCGGCCGAGTCGCGCCTGCTGGTCAAGATCCACCCCCTCGATCCCGGCATCCGCAACTGGGCGCGCATCGTGCGGCGCTCGGCGGTGAAGTGGGGCGTCTCCGACCGGGTCGACTTCGTCGACGGCGGCGATCTCGGGGCGATGCTGGAGGGCTGCCGCGGCGTCGTCACGGTCAACAGCACCGTCGGGCTGTGGTCGATGCGCGCCGCCAAGCCGACCATGACGCTCGGCGCCGCGATCTACGACATCCAGGGCCTGACCTACCAGGGCGCCCTCGAGACGTTCTGGACGAAGGCCGAGCCGCCCCGGCGCGAGCTGTGGGACGCCTTCATCAAGGCGATCGTCGCCAACATCCAGATCCGCGGCGTCTATTACAAGGGCGAGGGCCTGACCGCCGCGGTGGAGGCGACGGCCTCCCGCCTCGACCTCACGCAGGGCGCGTGGCTCGAGGTTCGCTCCCGGGCCCGCACGGCCCCCGAGGCCGGCGACGACCTGCCGGGCATCGAGGCGCTGCAGAACGCCTGATCGCCGCAAGAACGACGACACGAAAACGGGGCCGGCAACGGCCCCGTTTTCGTTTTCAAGACCCGGTTCATCGACCGGGCGCCGGCACCGAGGTGCCGAATGATCCCCGGGCTCTCACCCCCGTCGCAGAACGCGGCGCCAGACCACGGACCAGACCTGCTTGAGCAGGGCTTCCGGCGTGACGGCGCGCCGCGCCAGTTCCGGGTCGCCCTCGGCGAGGCGCTGCACCAGCACCTCGGGCGGGCAGGGCAGGCCGGTGCGCGGATCGACGTAGCGCGGGTAGAGGATCAGGGCGCCGGCCACCAGTTCGTCGAGCGTCAGGCGGCGGGTGCGGCGGGGCGAGCCCGGATCGTCGGTCAGGCCCCAGCCGGCATAGAAGGGCAGGCCGTGGGCGGTCACGGCCTTGCCGCGCAAGAGGGCCTCGAAGCCGATCAGCGAGGTCGCGACCTCGACCCGGTCCGCCGCCTCGATCGCGTCGATCGCCGAGACGTCGCGCAGGACCACGTCGGCATGGGCGGCGAGTTCGTCCGGCGGCACCCAGCCGGGCCGGAGTCCCGCCTCGACGTCCGGATGCGGCTTGAAGGCGATCACGGCGCCGGGATTGCGCTCCCGGGCGAGGCGCAGGAGCGCGGCGTTGCCCGAGACCGTCGTTCCGCCGAGGCGGATCGAGGCGTCGTTCTCGACCTGGCCGGCGACCAGCACCACCGGGCCCGGCCGCGGCATCGCCGGCATCGCGTTGCTGCCGACATTGTACTTGCTCACCCGCGCGGCGACCACGGCCTCGCGCAGAGCCGCCGCCCGGGCGAGGAGATCGGCCGAAAACGTCCCGGTCTCGAGCAGGCGCTCGAGGTCGCTCGGACCCGTCGCATCGTAGTAGACGCCGGCGGCGTCGAGGACGTGCGAGGCGCCCGGCCGCAGGGCGACCCCGAGGCCGATCGAGCGCAGGAAGCCGTCCTCCATCCGCAGGAGCGGCACGCCCGCCGCGCGGCAGGCCTCCTCGGTTCCAGCCGGCATCCGGCTGGCCCAGGTCACGACGCGCCGGACCTCCGCCAGCTCGCCCGCCGTCACGGGGGCATCGCCCCGGCGCACCACCGGGCGGTAGCCCGGGGCCGACAGGGTCCTGGTGATCCAGTCCCGCTTCCAGGCCGAGAAGCCGACGCAGAGGGTCGGCACCGCGTTCTCGCGCCAGCGCGACGCGACGAGGTCGAGGATCGCGACGGCGTCCTCGAACCGGGCCGGCGCCCCCGTATAGGGATCGAAGTAGCGCGAGCAGACCAGGTAGGCGGCGGCGAAGACGTCCGCGGCCTTGCGCCGGCGGGTGCGCCGGGGCAGGTGCAGCCGGTCGTCGGTGAAGCCCCAGCCGGCGTAGAAGGGCAGGCCGAAGCAGGTCACCGGCGTGCCGGCGAGCGCCGCCTCGAAACCGGCATGGGCCGAGACGACGTAGACGCGGTCGCACCCTTCCGCCACCGACCAGGCGGTGACGGGGTCGCCGACCAGGCGGGCACCGGCGGCCTCCGCCATCGCCGCGTCGACGTGGCCGCGCCGGCCGATCGTCGCGGCCGGATCCATCACCACCAGGCGCTCGGCCTCCGGCGCGTCGGCGGCGGCCGCCGCCAGCATCGCCGCGAAGGCGCTGGCGCCGGCCAGCCCGAACCCGACCGTCGGGTCGCCGACGGCCTGGTCGACGATCACCACGCGCCGGCGGGTGGGATCGGTGCGCGCCGGCAGGTCGCGGCGGCGGGGATCGTTGTCGAGGCTGAGCCGCCGCTCGCGCAGGCGCGCGATGCCGGCCTGCGCGCGGGCGAGAAGCTCGTCCGATTCCCAGCCGCCCTCCTCGAGCATGACCTCGAGCTCGCTCGGCGCCGTGGCATCGTAATGGATGCCGAGCCCGTCGATGATGTAGCTCAAGGCGCGCTCGGGACGGGCGTCGCCGAGCCGCAGGAAGCCCTCGTCCCAGCGGTCGCTCAGGCGCACCCGCCGCGAGGTCGGCTCGCTGCCCAGGCGCCGCGAGCGGCGGGGACCGGGCCCCTCCGACTCCGACGGCATCCGGGGCCACAACCGCTTCAGCTTGCCGCGATCCATCCGCCTCTCACTCACTGGCGGACCGTGCCGCCCCGGCCATGCAGCCCGGAGCAGGGGCCGTTCCACATCACCCCGGCCCCGTCAAGCACGCGCCTGGTGGGCGGGACGGCAGGCCCCGCCGGGCCGGGCCCTGTCCTGAACCGGTTCTCCTTACAATCGATCCGGTTTTCGCGATCCGGTTTTCGCGATCCGGTTTCGCAGATCCGGGCCAGCCGGATTTTTCCGCGCCCCGACGGGGACCGCCGTGCTAGAGGCGCGGGCCGTGCCGCCGCGTTCCGATCCCCGGGAGAACCGCCCTTGCCCGTCATCCTGATCACCGGCGCCTCGAGCGGCATCGGCGCGGCCCTGGCGCAGCATTACGCCGCCCTCGGCACCACCCTGGTCCTGAACGCCCGCGGGCCCGAGCGCCTGGAGGCGGTGGCCGAGGCCTGCCGGCGCAAGGGCGCCGCGGTCGAGACCCGAGCCCTCGACGTGCGCGACCGCGATGGGGTGCGGGCCTGGATCGACGACGTCGCCGGGCGGATCGGCCTCGACCTCGTCGTCGCCAATGCGGGCGTCAATGGCGGCCATCCGGACGGGGGGCTCGAGACCGAGGAGACCGCGCTTTTGGTCTACGACGTGAACCTGATGGGCGCCCTCAACGTGGCGCTGCCGGCGGTCGCCCTGATGGCCGCGCGCGGCCGCGGCCAGATCGCCCTGATCTCCTCGCTCGCCGCTTATGCGCCGCTGCCGGACGCGCCGGCCTATAGCGGCACCAAGGCGGCGCTGCTGGCCCACGGCCTCGCCTTGCGCGAGAAGCTGGCGCCGACGGGCGTGCGGATGAACGTTGTCTGCCCCGGCTACGTGAAGACCGCGATGGGGGCCGATTACGAGGGCTGGCGCCCGCTCGAGATGAGCGCCGAGGCGGCAGCCAAACGCATCGCCAAGGGCCTCGCCCGCGACGAGGCGGTGGTCGCCTTCCCGGCGGCCCTCGCGGCGGCGGCGCGAGGCGCCGGGCTGATCCCGGAATCCTGGCGCCGCCTCGGCATGCGCGGCTTCAGCTTCCGGATGAGCGAGCGCCAGCAGCGCTGACCCCTGTGGTTATGGAGACGTCAAGTCCGGTGCGGATCGCCCTGTTCACCCTCGAGGCCCTGCCCAACGCCCGGGCCGTGCGCCGCTTCGTCGCCGACCATGCCGCGCGGATCGCCTTCGTCGGCCTGTCCGACCCCGAGCGGCCGAGCACCGGCGGATTGACCGGCCAGGTGCGGCGCCACCTCGCGCGCTCCGGGCCCGGCTTCCTGCCCTACCTTGCGGTGAATTTCGGCCTGCCCGACCTCGCCCGGGGATTCGCACCGGCGACGCAGGCGCTGTCGGGCAGCCGCGACGTGCCGGAGGCGACGCCCCTCCGCACCCTGTGCCGGCGCCTGGGCTTGCCGCACGCCACCATCACCGACGTGAACGGGCCGGAGGTAACGGGGCACCTGCGGGAGCACCGGGCCAACCTGATCCTGTCGTTCCACTTCGACCAGATCTTCGACGCCGCGACCCTCGCGGCGGCCCCGAAGGGCGGGCTCAACGTCCACCCTTCGCTGCTGCCGCGCCACCGCGGCCCGGTGCCGACCCTGCACGCGCTGCTGGAGGAACGGCCGGATTTCGGCGTCACGGTGCACCGGCTGGCGCCGGCGATCGATGCCGGCGGTATCCTGGCGCAAGCGCCGGTGTCGCTGCCCGAGGGCGTCACTGCCTCGCGGGCGGCGGTGCTGCTGCACGAGGCCGGGCGGCCGCTGCTGGAGGGGGTTCTGGCGGAAGCGGAGCGGACAGGAGCGTTGCCGGAGGGGCGGACAGTCCCGGTCCTGCCTTATTGCGGCTTCCCGACGCCGGCACAGCTGCGCGACCTGAAGCGGCGAGGACGGAGGCTCGTCGATGCCGGGGATCTGCGCGAAGCGTTGAGCCTGTCGCTCAGGCCGTGATCCTGGAGATCGGCACTCCGAGGATCGGCCTGCGCCGACCCGGACAGACCCTCCGTGTCATCCCGGGGCCGCGCAGCGGAACCCGGGATCCATAAACGCCGACGTCGGATAATGAAGCGGATCGCGTTCTGCTTAATCCTGCACCGTCAGCGGTTATGGATCCCGGGTTCTCGCCTGCGGCGAGCCCCGGGATGTTGGGGTGGACGGCCCCCGCCGGCATCATAAGTGCCAGGTTGAGGTCGTCTGACACCCAACCGAGGAGACCGTCCGTGACGCAGATTAGCATCATCGGCCTGGACATCGCCAAGTCCGTCTTCCAGTTCGAGGCCCAGGACGCGCAGGGCGCCGTGGTGAGCACCGAGCGCGTCTCGCGCGACAAGCTGCTGCCGGCGCTCAAGAAGATCCCCGCCACCATCGTGGCGATGGAGGCCTGCGCCACCGCCCATCACTGGGCGCGCCAGATCCGGGC
>NZ_FPCB01000075.1:0-15713 GCF_900116815.1 Methylobacterium sp. 174MFSha1.1
TCGTGAGACAGTTCGGTCCCTATCTGCCGTGGGTGCAGGAGTTCTGAGAGGATCTGTCCCTAGTACGAGAGGACCGGGATGGACGGACCTCTGGTGGACCTGTTGTGGCGCCAGCCGCAGTGCAGGGTAGCTATGTCCGGTCGGGATAACCGCTGAAGGCATCTAAGCGGGAAACCCCCCTTGAAACGAGAACTCCCTCGAGAGCCGTGGAAGACGACCACGTGGATAGGCTGGATGTGCAAGCGCGGCAACGCGCTGAGCTGACCAGTACTAATCGCTCGATCGGCTTGATCGCTCTCATGATCCGTGTCCGGATCAAACACCAACCACAACACGATGAAGACGCACCCGGCAGCCCCAGCGGCTGCCACACACAAAAGATGCTTGCCGCACGCGACGTGCTTGGCCGGTCTGGTGGTCAGAGCGGGGTGATCAGAACCCGATCCCATCTCGAACTCGGCCGTTAACCGCCCCAGCGCCTATGGTACTGTGTCTCAAGACACGGGAGAGTCGGTCACCGCCAGACCTGCCAAGCACGCACACCTTCCCTCCTCACGACACTCAGATCACACCCTGGCGCGGGGTGGAGCAGCCCGGTAGCTCGTCAGGCTCATAACCTGAAGGTCACAGGTTCAAATCCTGTCCCCGCAACCAACCACATGAACAAGCCCGTCAGCGAAAGCTGGCGGGCTTGTTCGCGTTGAGGCCGGCGTCACCCCTGGACGAGTGCGATCTCTCGCTTACGTGCCAGGGTCCGCATCACGGAGGGGCGTGCCCCTGATCCGCTCGACGTAGGAGGGGAGAGCGGGCCACAGGTCGAGCACGATCGAGAAAGCCGGTACCTTGGCGAGCGCGTGTTGCATCATGCGCAGGCCGTCGCGAGCCACCTGGACGCGATCCGCCGGGAGGCGCGCGCGTCGCGCAGCGAGGAGGCCGGATCGCTGCGCCTCGCCGCTTTCCTGAGCGTCTTCGCGACGGTGCTGCCGCCGCTCCTGCGGCGGTTCCGGACCCGCCATCCCGAGGTCGCGCTGGTGGCGCTCGAAGCCGACGATCGCGAGGTGGAAACGTGGTTGGCCGAAGGGGCGGTCGATCTCGGCGTCGTTCTCAACCCGGCGGCCGACAGCGACGCGATCTTGCTCGGGCAGGATGCCTGGATCGCGCTGCTGCCTGCCGCCCACCCGCTCGCGCGGCACCGTGAGGTGACGCTCGATCGCCTTGCCTCCGAGCCGTTCGTGCTCGCGACCGGAGGGTGCCATCTTCATGCCGGAGCGCTGATGCGCGCCGCCGGCCTGTCGCTCGCCGACATCCGTATCGAGGTCCGCGACTGGGCCAGCGCCGTCGCGCTGGTGCGGGAGGGCATCGGCGTCGGCATCGTCCCGGAATCGACGCTGCCCGAGAGCCGGAAGGGGCTGAAGACCGTCGCCTTGGCGCCCGCGATCTCGCGGCGTTTCGGGCTCCGGGCGTCATTCACCCGGAGCCCGTCGCGCGCCGCGACGCTGTTTCTCGATCTCGCGCGTCAGGCGTGAGTGACGGCCGCCGAGGTGTCGGCCTTCTTCTCCGGCCGGATCCGGTACCAGCCGACATAGAGCGCCGGCAGGAAGAACAGGGTCAGGAAGGTCGCCGCGATGATGCCGCCGATCATCGCGTAGGCCATCGGCCCCCAAAAGACCTCGCGGGCGATCGGCACCATGCCGAGGCTCGCGGCGGCGGCGGTGAGCAGGATCGGGCGCATGCGGTGGCAGGTCGCCTCCACCACCGCGTCCCACGGGTTCATCCCGTCCGCCTCGAACTCGTCGATCTGGGTGACGAGGATCACGGCGTTGCGGATGATGATGCCGATCAGCGCCAGGATGCCGAGGATCGCCACGAAGCCCATCGGCGCGCCCGACGGCAGCAGGGCCGCGACGACGCCGATGAGGCCGAGCGGCGCCACGCTCGACACCAGGAAGAGCTTCTGGACGCTCTGGAGCTGCACCATCAGGAAGAACGCCATCACCAGCAGCATCACCGGGACCACCGCGGCGATCGGACCCTGGCCCTTGGCGCTCTCCTCCACCGCGCCGCCGGTCGCGAGGTCGTAGCCGGTGGGAAGCTCCGAGCGGAACTGCGCCATGGCGGGTTCGAGGGCCGAGACGACCGTCGGCGGCTGGGTCGCGTCGGTGATGGCGGCGCGCACCGTGATGGTCGGCATCCGGTCGCGGCGCCAGACGATCGGCTGTTCGAGGTCGTAGTGGATCTTCGCGAAGGCGAGCAGCGGCACCGTCGCGCCGCCGGCGGTCGCCACCTGCAGGCTCTGGAGCGTGTCGACGGAGCGGCGCTCGGGCCCCTGCGCGCGGCCGATCACGTCGACGAGGTAGATCGCGTCGCGGACCTGGGTGATCGTCGTCCCGCCGACGACTCCGTTGAGGATGCCGGCGATGTCCTGCGAGGTCACGCCGAGCTGGCGCGCCTTGTCCTGCAGGATCTCGACCCGCAGCACCTTGCCGGGCTCGTTCCAGTCGAAGGTCGGCAGGCCGACATGCGGGTTCTGCGCCACCACGTTGGCGAGCTTGAGGGCCTGGGCCCGCACCACCTGCAGGTCGGGGCCGCTGATCCGGTACTGGATCGGCCGGCCGACCGGGGGGCCGAGGTCGAGGGGATGGACGAACACGTCGGTGCCGACGAAGTCGCGCCGGGCCAGCTCGTTCAGCCGCGCCATGGTGCGGTCGCGGGCCTCCAGCGACACGGTCTCGATCACGATCTGGCCGAAGAACGCGTTTTGGAGCTGCTGGTCGAGCGGCAGGTAGAAGCGGATCGCGCCCTCGCCGACATAGGAGCTCCAGCGCTTGATCTCGGGGTCGCCCTTCAGGGCGGCCTCGAACGTGTCCATCTGCGCCTTCGTCTCGGCAATGCTCGCGTTCTGCGGCAGGGTCAGGTCGACCAGCACCTCGGGCCGGTCGGAGGAGGGGAAGAACTGCTGCTGCACGTGGCCCATGCCGACGATGGCGGCGCCCAGCATCCCGACGCAGACGGCCACGGTGATCCAGCGGAAGCGCATCGCCGGCAGCAGCAGCGCCCGGAAGGCGCTGAGGAGCCGGCTCGGCTTGTCGTGGTGGCCCTTCATGGTCTTCGGCAGGATCTTCACGCCGATGAGCGGCGCGAACAAGACCGCCACGACCCAGGAGACCAGGAGCGAGGCCGCGATCACCACGAACAGCGAATAGGTGTATTCGCCCGCCGCCGAGCCGTTGAAGCCGATCGGCAGGAAGCCCGCGACGGTGACGAGCGTGCCGGTGAGCATCGGGAAGGCGGTCGAGGTATAGGCGAAGGTTGCCGCCTTGTGCAGGCTGTCGCCGGCCTCCAGCCGCGCCACCATCATCTCGACGGTGATCATCGCGTCGTCGACGAGGAGGCCCAGCGCGATGATGAGGGCGCCGAGCGAGATGCGCTGCAGCGTGACCCCCATCACGTCCATGACGACGAACACGATGGCGAGCACCAGCGGGATCGAGAACGAGACGACGAGGCCGGCCCGCACCCCGAGACTCAGGAACGACACGACGAGCACGATCACCACCGCCTCGACGAGGGCCTTGGTGAAGCCGCCGACCGCCTCCTCGACGATGCGCGGCTGGTCCGAGACGAGGTGGATGCCCACCCCCACCGGCAGCTCGGCCTCGACCTGGCGCATCCGCGTCTTCAGGGCCTCGCCGAATTCGAGCAGGTTGCCGCTCTGCTGCATGGCGATGGCGAGCCCGATCGCCGGCTTGCCGTTGTAGCGGAAGAGCGACTTGGGCGGGTCGGCGTAGCCGCGCTCGATCTCGGCGACGTCCGAGAGGCGGAAGAAGCGGTCGTTGACCCGCAGGTTGATGGCCTTCAGGCTGTTCTCGTCGGTGAACTGGCCGCCGACGCGGACCGAGACCCGCTCCGGCCCGGCCTGGATCACGCCGGACGGCGCCACCGCGTTCTGGGCCTGCAGGCTCTTGATCAGCGACTGCACGTCGACGCCGAGGCCGGCGAGCTTGCGGGTCGAGAAGTCGAGGGAGATCACCTCGTCCTGGGCGCCGACGATCTGGGTCTTGCCGATGCTCGGGACCTTGATGATGCGAGTGCGGACCGTCTCGACGTAGTCGCGCAACTGGCGCATCGACAGCCCGTCGGCCGTGAAGGCGTAGACGTTGCCGAACACGTCGCCGAACTCGTCGTTGAAGAACGGGCCCTGCATGCCTTGCGGGAAGGTGCCCTTGATGTCGCCGAGCCGCTTGCGCACCTGGTAGAACAGCCACGGGATCGTCTTCGGCGGCGTCGTCTCGCGCAGGTTGACGAACACCGTCGCCTGGCCGGGCGTGGTGTAGCTCTTGGTGTAGTCGACCGCGTTGATCTGCTGCAGCTCCTTCTCGATCCGGTCGGTGACCTGGTCGAGGGTGTCCGCGATGGTGGCGCCGGGCCAGCTCGCCTGCACCACCATGGTCTTGATCGCGAAGGCCGGGTCTTCCTCGCGGCCGAGCTTGCGATAGGACATCGCGCCGGCGACGACCGCCACGACCATCAGGAACCAGACGAAGGAGCGGTGCGACAGCGCCCATTCGGAGAGGTTGAACGACTTCATCGGGCGCGGCCTCGCGCTGGAACGGAGTGAACTTGCGGGCCGCGTCGGGCCGCGCGTCGAAGAATTCAGAGCCCGGAGGCGGCGAGGCGCACCGCTTGGCCGTCCTTGAGGCTGTGGACGCCCGCCGTCACGACGGTCTCGCCAGCCTTCAGGCCGTCGGTGAGCGTCACCGCGTCGTCGTCGCGCGCGACCACCGCGACCTCGCGGCGCGACACGGTCTTGCCGTCGGTCGACACCACCCAGACGCTGGTGCGGGTCCCGTCCTCGAGGAGCGCGGTGACCGGCAGGGTGATGCGCGGCGGTGTGGTGCGCTCGAGCGCGACCGTGATGGTGGTGCCGAGCCGGAAGGCCTCGGGCGGGTCGACGAGGGTCATGCGCACCCGGCGCGTCCGGGTCGCCGGGTCGGCGAGCGGCCCGATCTCGCGCACCTTGCCGGTGGCGGTGATGCCCGGGGCCGCTTGCAGCGTCACCGTGAAGGCGGTGCCGGCCTTGATGCCGGCCATCAGACCGTCCGGGATGTCGACCACCGCCTCGCGGATGTCGGGGCGGGCCACCGTCACCACGGCCTGGCCGGCGCTCACCACCTGGCCGATCTCGGCGTTCCAGGCGGTCACCACCCCGTCGACATCGGCCTTCAGGGTGGCGTAGCCGAGCTCGTCGGTCGCCTTCTGCAGGGCAGCCTTGGCCTGGGCGAGACGTGCCGCCGCGGTGTCGCGGCCCGCCACCGCGCTGTCGAGGGCGGCTTGCGTGACGTTGCCGCCCTCGAACAGGGTGCGCTGGCGCGTCTCGACGGCGCTGGTATTGGCGAGCTGCGCCTCGGCGTCGGTGACGTCGGCCCGCGCCCGGGTGACGGCGAATTGCAGCACCGTGGGATCGAGGGCGGCGAGCCGCGCGCCCTTCGGCACGAGGTCGCCGACATAGACGTCGCGGGCGACCATCCGGCCCGGCACGCGGAATCCGGCTTGCGTCTGGTAGCGCGGCTCGACCGTGCCGGCGAACGGGCCGAAGGTCTCGGCGGTGCGAATCTCGACCTTGGTGGTGAGGACCGGGCGCACGGGGGGCGGCGCTTCGGCCTCCTTCGCCTGGCAGCCCGCCAGGACGACGAGGACGGCGAGGGCGGGGACGTGCTTCATGGGGCGTCCCCCCCGACCACGGCCACCTTCTGGCCGGGGCGCAGGAGCTGGATGCCGGCCACCACCACCCGCTCGCCCGGCGCGACGCCGTCCGCCAGCACGATGGCCGAGCCGGCATAGCGCTCGATCGCGACGGTCTTGGGCGCCACGGTGCCGCGTCCCGGATCGAGCACCCAGACCGCCGGCTTGTCCTGCCAGCGAAACAGCGCGCTCCAGGGCAGGCTCACCGAGGGCTTGGCGCGGAAGCGGCCGAGGCCCGCCACCGTGGCGCCGAGCGACATCTCCGGCGGCACCTTGGTGAGACCGATCTTCACCCGCACGCCGCCGGAGGACGGATCGACCGCCGGCGAGATTTCCCGCACCGTGCCGGTGGTGCGCACCCTTGGATCCGACAGGAGGATGATCTCGACGGTCTTGCCCTCCGGGGGCTCGGCGAGCAGCGTCTCGGAGACGACGAACACCGCGTCCCGCGGCCCGTCCTGGGCCAGGGTGAACACGGTCTGGCCCGATTGCACGACCTGGCCGGCCTCGGCGTTGCGCGCCGTGATGATGCCGGCGACCCCGGTCTTCAGCTCGGTGTAGGAGAATTGCTCGCGGGCATTGCCCAAAGCCGCCTTGGCCGATTCGACCGAGGCCTGGGTGGTGCGCAGGGTCTGCTCGGCCTGGTCGTAGGCGGTGCGGGTGGTGTAGCCGCTGCGCATCAGCGATTGCTGGCGCTCGAAGCTCACCTTCGCCTGGGTCAGCAGGGCCTCGGCCGAGGCGAGGGCGGCCTGCGCGGTGTCGACGTTGACCTGCTGCTCCTGCGGCTCGAGCCGGGCCAGCACCTGGTCGGCGGTGACGTGCTCGCCGACCTCGACCAGGCGCTCCTGGATCTTCCCGCTGACCCGGAACGCGATGTTGCTCAGGAACTTGGCCTGGACGTCGCCGGTCAGCACGACCTGCTCGGCGACCGGCACGAGCGCGGCGGTGACCACCCGGACCTGAGCCAGCGAAGGATCTGCCGCGGCGGATGGCTTCGCCGCCTCGTCCTTGGCCGGGAAGGGCGCCTCGGCGAGCGCCGGGCTCGCGAGGAGCAGGGCAGCCAGGCAGGCGGCGCTCCACGGGATCGGGGTGGGTCTCATGAGGGTCGCGCGCACCGATCGGGCCTGCAGTGACGATAGCGTAGAGGAAGGACCTGTGAAAACACCGTGAAGGAGCGGCCGCGAGGGGGCGGATGCGGCCGCTCCTTCCAGATGCGGGCGTTCTCCTTCGGAGAGCATCCCGCATCTGTGGGGACGCCCCGGCGCTGCGCCGGGGCGAACCGGGGAAAGGCGTGTCGCGTCAGAGCTGGCCCGGCGCGGAGAGGCAGGTGGCGCAGGACGCCGCCGGCTCGGGCCGGGTCCAGGCCAGCAGGCCGGCCCAGCCGGCGAGCGCGAAGAGCACCAGCGCGACTGCCGAAAGCGGCACCTGCCGCGGCAGCAGCGGGCGGGCGGTCTCCACCGGCGGCGCGTGCAGGGCGAGGCCGTTCGGCAGGCGGGTGAACCCGGGCCGGCGCGGCGCGGTTTGGTGGGACAGGCACATCACCGTGCGGGCCATGGCGCGCTCCTTGAAGGCGACGCCTGCTTCGTACTAATAACTGACCAGGCAGTCAATAAGGTGCGAGATGGCAGTGGCAGGACAGCGCCGGCGGCGCAAGGAGGAGCGGCCCGGCGAGATCGTGGAGGCGGCGTTCGAGGAATTCGCCCGCGCCGGCTTCGCCGCGACCAAGCTCGACGACGTGGCGGCCCGCGCCGGGATCACCAAGGGCACGATCTACCTGTACTTCCCGAGCAAGGAGGACTTGTTTCTGGCGACGGTGCGGGAGATGAACCGGCCGGTGCAGGAGAACCTGGTGGCCCTCGCGGACGCCCCGCAGGGCTCCGCGATGGCGATCCTGCGCAGTCATTTCGCCTTCGTGTACACGCACATGGTCGAGGATCGGCGCGCCCGCGAGATCATGCGGATGCTGCTCGCCGAGGTGAGCCGCTTCCCCGACCTCGCCGACCGCTGGCGCGCCGAGGTGATCGGCCCGGCGGTGGACAACCTGCGCCGCGTGGTGCGCTACGGGATCGAGCGGGGCGAGTTCCGGCCCACGGCGGCCGAGGAGTTTCCGCACCTGCTCTTCGCGCCCGTCATCATGGCCTGCACCTGGCGGCTGATGTTCGGCGACGACCATGCGCTCGACGGTGCGGCGTATCTGGCCGGGCACCTGGATCTGATGGAGCGGGGGCTGGCGCGGGGGGAGGGGAGTGGGGGATGAGTGTGGGACACCCATACCATCCATCTCAGCAGCCGAATCGTTCATCGGCCGCACAATTACTGAAATAATTCTTTCTAACTTATCTATGCAATTTACGTATAAAGAAATTTATCGAGATTATATTATTTGAAGATGGTCGACGACACGATACGTCGACGATAAATCTCTACGTCATCCCGGGGCTCGCCGTCAGGCGAGTGCCCGGGATCCATAACCGCCGACGCTTCAGGACCTGTCGGAACGCAGACCGCCTCTTTCGGCAACGTCGGCGGTTATGGATCCCGGGTTCCGCTGCGCGGCCCCGGGATGACACGGAGGGTTTCAGGTCCGTCCGCTCAAGCGAAGAGACTCTCCCTCACTCCGCTGCCGTCGCCATCGCCGCCTCCGGATTGCGGAACCGGGCGAGCAACGCCGCCTCCTCCGCCTGCACCGTCGCCAGGTTCTTCGCCTTCACCGGGCCGTAGCCGCGGATGCGCTGGGGCAGGCCGGCGAGGCCGACCGCCGCGGCGTGGTTCGCCGGCGTGAGGTCGCGGGCGATCTCGGCCAGCCTCGCCTCGAAGTCCTGCACCAGGCGCCGCTCCTCGCGCCGCTCCTGGGTGTAGCCGAACGGATCGAGGGCGGTCCCACGGAGTGACTTCATCCGGGCGAGGATCCCGAACGCCTTCATCATCCACGGCCCGAAGGTCATCTTGCGCGGGCGGCCGGTCGCCGGGTCGCGGCGGGTGAGCAGCGGCGGCGCGAGATGGAACTCGTAGCGGAGGTTCTCGCCCTCGAAGGTGCGCTGAACTTGAGCCTGGAAGCTGCCATCGGTGTAGAGCCGGGCGACCTCGTACTCGTCCTTGTAGGCCATCAGCCGGAACAGCGAGCGGGCGGCGGCGTCCGTCAGGGCCGACTGGCCGGGCACGAGTGCCGCCTCCCGCCCCCGCAAGGCCGAAACGGCCCTCTCGTAGCGCGCGGCGTAAGCGGCGTCCTGGTAGGCGGTGAGGAACGCGACGCGCTTGGCGATCACCCCGTCGAGGTCCGGCGCCAGATCCGGGGCCGGGGCCTCGACCGCCCGCATCGTCTCAGGGGAGGCTGCGGCGCGGCGGCCCCAGGCGAAGGCCGCGAGGTTCATCGCCACCGCCTCGCGGTTGAGCTCGATCGCCTTCAACAGAGCGGCCCGGGACAGCGGCACGCGCCCGCGCTGCCAGGCATAGCCCAGCATGAACATGTTGGCGGCGAGCGCATTGCCGAGCACCGAGACCGCGAGGCTCGTGGCGTCGGTGAAGTCGGCGTGCTCCGCGCCCGCCGCCTCCCGGATCGCCCGCTTGATGCGCTCGGCCGGCAGGGAGAAGTCGGGCCGGCGGGTGAACTCGCCCGGCATCACCTCGGCGGTGTTGACGACGAGATGGGTGCGGCCCTTCGTGATCGCCGACAGCACCTTGCGGTTGCCGCTGACCACGAGGTCGCAGCCGAGCACGAGGTCGGCGGCGCCCGCCCCGACCCGGATGGCGTGGATGTCCTCCTGGCGGTTGGCGAGGCGCACGTGGCTGAACACCGCGCCGCCCTTCTGGGCGAGGCCGGCCATGTCGATCATCCCGAGGCCCTTGCCCTCGAGATGCGCCGCCATGCCGAGGATCGCCCCGATCGTCACCACCCCGGTGCCGCCGACGCCGGTGACGATCAGGTTGTAGGTGCCGGCGATCTCCGGGACGACCGGCTCGGGCAGGCCGGCATCCGGCGCCGCGTCGCTCGCAGCAGGGATTCCGACCGGTGTGCTGCGGGGTTTCGCGCCATGCACCGTCACGAAGGACGGGCAGAAGCCCTTCACGCAGGAAAAGTCCTTGTTGCAGCCCGACTGGTCGATGCGGCGCTTGCGGCCGAACTCGGTCTCGACCGGCTGCACCGCGACGCAGTTCGACTGCACCGAGCAATCGCCGCAGCCCTCGCAGACCAGCTCGTTGATGATCACCCGCTTGTCGGGGTCGGGGAACGCGTTGCGCTTGCGCCGGCGGCGCTTCTCGGAGGCGCAGGTCTGGTCGTAGATCATCACCGAGACGCCCGGCACTCCGGCCAGCTCCCGCTGCACCGCGTCGAGTTCATCGCGGTGGTGGATCGACAGCCCGTGCGGCCATTGAACCGTCGAGGGGTACTTGTCCGGCTCGTCGGTGACGAGGGCGATGCGCTCGACGCCCTCGGCCCGGACCTGCGCGGCGATGCGGTCGACGGTGAGCCCGCCCTCGTGCGGCTGGCCGCCGGTCATCGCGACGGCGTCGTTGAACAGGATCTTGTAGGTGATGGTGGTGCCGGTATCGACCGCCCAGCGGAGCGCCAGCGAGCCCGAGTGGTTGTAGGTGCCGTCGCCGAGATTCTGGAAGACGTGGCCGCGCTTCGAGAAGGCGTTCTCGCCGATCCAGTTCGCGCCCTCGCCGCCCATCTGGGTGAAGCCGTCGGTGCTGCGGTCCATCCACTGCGCCATGTAGTGGCAGCCGATGCCCGCATAGGCCCGCATGCCCTCCGGCACCTTGGTCGAGGAATTGTGCGGGCAGCCGGCGCAGAAATGCGGGATCCGCGCCGCGATGTCGGCGGTGGCGGCCAGCCGCTCCTGCGCGCCCTTCAGCCGCGCGACGCGCCCCGCGAGATCGTCGTTGCGGTGGTAGCGCAGCAGGCGCTCGCCGAGCGCCACCGCGATGTCGTTGGGATCGAGCGCGCCCTTCACCGGGAAGAGCCAGTTCCCCGCCTCGTCGCGCTTGCCGATGCAGACCGGCTGATGCGCTGAGCCGTACAGCTCCTCGCGCAGCTGCACCTCGATCAGCGAGCGCTTCTCCTCCACCACCATCACGAGGTCGAGGCCGTCCGCGAAGTCGGCCAGTTCCCAGCGCGACAGGGGCCACGGGCAGGCGACCTTGTAGAGCCGCAGGCCCATGTCGTTGGCCTTGACCTCGTCGAGGCCGAGGTCGTCCATCGCCTGGCGCACGTCGAGATACGACTTGCCGACGGTGATGATGCCGACCTTCGGCTGGCGTCCGCCCGAGAGCACGATCCGGTTGAGGTTGTTGGCGCGCACGAAGGCCAGCATCGCGTCGCGCTTGAAGTCCTGGAGGCGGGCCTCTTGCTCCAGGATGCCGTCCGGCGTGCGGATGTTGAGCCCGCCCGGCGGCATCAGGAAATCGTCGGGCAAAAGAATCTTCACCCGGTCGAGGCGGGCGTCCACGCTCGCGGTCGATTCGATGTTCTCCTTCACGCACTTGAAGGCGACCCAGGTGCCGCAATAGCGGCTCATCGCGTAGCCGTAGAGGCCGTAATCCAGGATCTCCTGCACGCCCGCCGGGTTCAGGATCGGCGACATGACGTCGACGAAGTGGAACTCCGACTGGTGCGCGACGGTGGAGGATTCCGCCGTGTGGTCGTCGCCCATCAGCGCCAGCACGCCGCCGTGGCGCGCGGTGCCGGCCATGTTGGCGTGGCGAAACACGTCGCCGGAGCGGTCGACGCCGGGGCCCTTGCCGTACCACAGGCCGAACACGCCGTCGTAGCGGCCTTCGCCGCGCATCTCGGCCTGCTGCGCCCCCCAGATCGCGGTCGCGGCCAGCTCCTCGTTGAGGCCGGGCTGAAAGACGATGCCGGCCTGGTCCAGGACCTTCTTGGCGCGGACCAGGTTCTGGTCGAGGCCGCCGATCGGCGAGCCGCGATAGCCGGAGACGAAGCCCGCGGTGTTGAGCCCCGCCGCCCGGTCGCGGGCCTGCTGCATCAGGAGCATCCGGATCACGGCTTGCGTGCCGGTGACGAAGACCTGATCGCGGGAGAGGTCGTACTTGTCGTCGAGGCTGACCGACCGAAGGGACGGGGTGGTCGCGGGCGAGCCCATCGCGTGTTCCTCCTCCTCGCGCGGTGGGGGCCGGTTCCTCCGGCCTCTCGGGACCACGCAGATTACGTCAGGAATGCTGACATTTCCGGCCGGCCCCGTCAACGCGCCCTAGAGGCATTCCAGGCAGCCCTGTCTTGCCGGTTTTCCCCTTTCGCGGCATCACCGCTCACCTCGGCGGGCATCCCGCCCGCGCCAGACCGGAAGCCCCCGCGATGATCCGCCCCGACATCCTCGCCGCGATCGGCGGCACGCCCTTGATCCGCCTCAAGCGCGCCTCGGAGGAGACCGGCTGCACCATCCTGGGCAAGGCCGAGTTCATGAATCCGGGCCAGTCGGTGAAGGACCGCGCCGCCCTGTTCATGGTCGAGGCCGCCGAGCGCGCCGGCACCCTGCGGCCCGGCGGCACCATCGTCGAGGGCACGGCGGGCAACACCGGCATCGGCCTCGCGCTCGTCGGCGCGGCGTGGGGATACCGCACGGTGATCGTGATCCCGGAAACCCAGTCGGCGGAGAAGAAGCAGGCGCTGCGGCTCGCCGGGGCCGATCTCGTCGAGGTGCCGGCGGTGCCGTTTTCCAATCCCAACAACTACGTGAAGGTCGCCGGCCGCCTCGCCGCGCGCCTCGCCGAGACCGAGCCGGGCGGCGCCTTCTTCGCCGACCAGTTCGACAACCTCGCCAACCGCGAGGCCCATATCGCGACGACCGGCCCGGAGATCTGGGAGGCGACCGGGGGCCAGGTCGACGGCTTCATCTGCGCTGCCGGCACCGGCGGCACGCTCGCCGGCACCGCGGCGGCGCTCCGCGCCCGCAAGCCGGGCGTGACGATCGGGCTCGCCGATCCCGACGGCTCGGCGCTCCACCCCTTCTACGCCACCGGCGAGCTGAAGGCCTCGGGAACCTCGATCACCGAAGGCATCGGCCAGGGCCGCATCACCGGCAACCTCGACGGCTTCCGGCCGGACGTCTCCTACGCGATTCCCGATACGGAGGCGCTGCCGCTGGTCTTCGGCCTCTTGGAGGAGGAGGGCCTGTGCCTCGGCGGCTCGTCGGGCATCAACGTGGCGGGGGCGATCCGCCTCGCCCGCCATCTCGGCCCCGGCCACACGATCGTGACGATCCTGTGCGATTACGGCACCCGCTACGCCTCGAAGCTGTTCGACCCGGGCTTCCTGCGCGCCCGCGACCTGCCGGTGCCGCACTGGCTCGCGAGTCCGCGGACGATCGATCCGGGGCTCGTGGCCTGAGCGCATCACGAAAATTTTTCCGAGCCGACACGGCCAAGATTCCCGGCCGGTGTGACCGAGGTGAGACGGCGCAGAGCGGGCGCCGTCGTCGTCCCTCCGTGCCGGTTCGACCTTCGTCGCCGGGCCGCGTGGCGGTTTCGGCGATCCGGCCCGGCGATGACGGCCGGGTTTGAGCCCGCCTGATCCTGGGCACCCGGCCGAACAGCATTCCATAATGCCGGCCGTCCGGCGTCGAATGCCGGCCCGGGAGGCCGCTCCTCCTGCCGACAACTCCGGTTCATCCATCACGCCGGAACTGTATTGCCTGTCCATTTTTATCGGATGAGCCAAGCACAGGCTCGTCATCGACCCTGCCGATCGCGCCGTTAACCACTTGTTAACCAGGATTGGCCAGCTTTTCCCCGTCGCAAGAACAAATACGCCCAGGGGACCTCGTCACCAGGAGGAACAGCAGCATGGCGCCAGCGACCACACTCGCGGAGGCCGAGCGCAAGCTCGTCATCGAGACCCTCATCCGTTGCCGCGGCAACCGGACCCACGCCGCCAAGATGCTCGGCATCTCGGTCCGCACGGTGCGCAACCGGATCGCGGAATACCGGAGGATCGGCGTCTGCCTGCCGATCTACCGCGATGTCGTCTGGTCCGACTGGCCGGAAGGGGATTACTCGCCGGAGGAGGCCGGTCTGCTCACGGCGCCGGTCGAGCTAGGGGTCTGAAGAGGCCTCACCCGGCGCTCGCGCGGCCGGCCGTTCCGCCTCAGGCCGCGCCGTGCACGCTCCCGTCCGCCACCTGCACCAGGTCGGCCCGTTCGCCCAGTTCGCCGAACAGCACCGGATCGGCCCCGGTCATCCAGACCTGGCCGGGCAGGGCTTCGAGCGCGTCGAACAGGCCGGCGCGGCGGCGGGGATCGAGATGGGCCGCGACCTCGTCGAGGAGCACCAGGGGGCTGAGCCCGCTCATCCCGGTAACGAGGCGGGCATGGGCCAGCACCAGGCCGATCAGCAGCGCCTTCTGCTCGCCGGTCGAGGCGGTGGCGGCGGGCACGTCCTTCGGGCCGTGGCGCACCACGAGGTCCGAGGCCTGGGGGCCGGCGAGCGTCCGGCCGGCGGCGCGGTCGCGAAACCGGTTCTGGCGCAGGGTCGCGCGGTAGCGGTCCTCGGCATCGACCGCGGGCCAGACCGCCACGAGGTCGTCGATGTCGCCCTCGAGCCGCACCCCGGCCCAGGGGAAGGGCGAGGCCTCGTCGCGGGTCGACAGGATCAGGCTGTCGAGGCGCTCCACCGTCTCGCGGCGCGCCAGCGCCACCGCGACGGCGAGTTCGGCCACCTCGCGCTCGACGGCGTCGAGCCAGGGGCCGTCGTCGGGCCGCTCCTCCAGCAGGCGGTTGCGCGAGCGGAGCGCCCGCTCCATCGCGCTCACCCGGGCGCCGTGGCCGGCATCGACCGCGAGCACCAGCCGGTCGAGGAAGCGGCGCCGGTCGCCGGCCGGGCCGCGGAACAGCGCGTCGAGGTCGGGGGTGAGCCAGACCACCCGCACCTGCTCGGCGAAGGCGGTGGGGGAGGGGGCGGTGGCCCCGTCGATGCGGCAGAGCCGGCCGCCGCGCTCGTCGCGCCCCCGCGGCGGCTCCCAGGCGGTGCCGATGCGGTGGTCGCCGCTCGGGCCCTCCACCGTCAGGGAGACCGCGAAGCCGCCCGCTCCGCCTTCGCGCGCCATCACGGAAAAATCGGCCCGGCGCAGGCCCCGGCCGGGGGCGAACAGCGACAGGGCCTCCAGGATGTTGGTCTTGCCGGCCCCGTTCTCGCCCACCAGCGCGACGAAGCGGCGGCCGACCGCGAGGTCGAGGTCGGCGTGGTTGCGGAAGTCGCGGGCGATCAGGCGGGTGACGCGCAGGGCGGTGGGCTCGGTCATCCCCGGGCCATATCACAGGTCGGGGCGCGGGCCGGCGAGGGTGCGCGCCTCACGCGTCGTTCTGTGACGTCTCGTAGCGGGCTTGCAGACGGGCGAAGACGGCTTCGGCCGGTTGGTAGTCGCCGCTCTCGACGCCTTCGCGCCATGCCCGGCGGAGGCGCTGGATGTCTGGGGTCGAGTCATCGCCGCTCGGCTGAGAACGATCCCATTCCAGGCCATCGCCGCGAGCAACGGGAGTATCGGCCGACGGAGCGTGGAAGGGAGGCTTCGATGGATCGTCCGGCATTGTCACCCTCCATGTCATCCCGGGGCCGCGCAGCGGAACCCGGGATCCATATCCGCTGACGCTTCAGGAAGCAGCGGAACGCAGACCACGTCGTTCTGCACCGTCAACGGTTATGGATCCCGGGTTCCGCTGTCGCGGCCCCGGGATGTTGGGGTGGACGGCCCCCGCCGGCATCATAAGTGCCAGGTTGAGGTCGTCTGACACCCAACCGAGGAGACCGTCCGTGACGCAGATTAGCATCATCGGCCTGGACATCGCCAAGTCCGTCTTCCAGTTCGAGGCCCAGGACGCGCAGGGCGCCGTGGTGAGCACCGAACGCGTCTCGCGCGACAAGCTGCTGCCGGCGCTCAAGAAGATCCCCGCCACCATCGTGGCGATGGAGGCCTGCGCCACCGCCCATCACTGGGCGCGCCAGATCCGGGCTCTGGG
>NZ_FPCB01000074.1:0-15698 GCF_900116815.1 Methylobacterium sp. 174MFSha1.1
CGGCGGCAGCAGGCGCACCTCGTGGCCCAGAGCCCGGATCTGGCGCGCCCAGTGATGGGCGGTGGCGCAGGCCTCCATCGCCACGATGGTGGCGGGGATCTTCTTGAGCGCCGGCAGCAGCTTGTCGCGCGAGACGCGTTCGGTGCTCACCACGGCGCCCTGCGCGTCCTGGGCCTCGAACTGGAAGACGGACTTGGCGATGTCCAGGCCGATGATGCTAATCTGCGTCACGGACGGTCTCCTCGGTTGGGTGTCAGACGACCTCAACCTGGCACTTATGATGCCGGCGGGGGCCGTCCACCCCAACATCCCGGGGCTCGACGCAGTCGAGAACCCGGGATCCATAACCGCTGAGGATGCCGAACCAGGCGGATTGCGTTCCGCTTCGTCCTGAGATCCCGGCGGTTATGGATCCCGGATTCCGCTTTCGCGGCCCCGGGATGACGCGGAGGGTTTCAATTCCACCGGTCAACACCAGCAGGCCCTGAGGCGACCCATGATCAGTGCCTTCGACCTGTTCAAGATCGGCATCGGCCCGTCGAGCTCGCACACGATCGGCCCGATGGTCGCCGCACGCCGCTTTCGCGCGCGGATCGCGTCCCGAACCGACGTAGTGCGGGTGAGCGTCGAGCTGTTCGGGTCGCTCGCCTGGACCGGGCGGGGCCACGCCACCGATACGGCGATCGGCCTCGGCCTGCGCGGGCACGACCCGGCGACGATCGATCCCGACCGGATCGTCGACGAGGTGCGGGCGCTGGCCGAGACCGCCGAGACCGGACTGCCCGGCATCGCCTTCGACCCCGCCCGCGACCTCGCCTTCAACTTCACGGACGTCCTGCCGCGCCACACCAACGGCATGCGCTTCCGCGCCCTCGACGGCGCCGGCACGGTCCGCGACGAGGTGGTCTGCTACTCGGTCGGCGGCGGCTTCGTGGAGACCGACGGCAATAGGGCCGAGGCCGGTCTCGACGCGATCGCGGTGCCCTATCCCTTCGCCAGCGGCGCCGACCTCCTGGCGATCTGTGCCGCGTCCGGGCTCACCATCGCGCAGGTGCAGCGGGCGAACGAGCGCGCCTTGCGCCCCGACGCCGAGATCGATGCCGGGCTCGACGCGATCCGCGACGCGATGCTCGCCTGCATCGCGCGAGGCCTGCGGATGGACGGGGTGCTGCCCGGCGGCCTCGCGGTGCGCCGCCGCGCCCGGCGGCTGCACGCCACGCTGGAGGCGAGCAAGCTCTCGAACAGCCGGCCGCCTCACGAGGTGATGGACTGGATCAGCCTGTTTGCCCTCGCGGTCAACGAGGAGAACGCCGCGGGCGGCCGGGTCGTCACCGCGCCGACCAACGGGGCGGCGGGCATCGTGCCGGCGGTCCTACGCTACGCCGCCGAGTTCTGCCCCGGCTGGGACGAGGCGCGCGGCCGCGACTACCTGCTCACGGCGGCGGCGATCGGCGGCCTCATCAAGAGCCGCGCCTCGATCTCCGGCGCCGAGGTCGGCTGCCAGGGCGAGGTGGGCTCGGCGGCCGCGATGGCGGCGGCGGGCCTCGCCTCCGTCCTCGGCGGCTGCCCGCGCCAGGTGGCGAACGCCGCCGAGATCGCCATGGAGCACCATCTCGGCATGACCTGCGACCCCGTCGGGGGGCTGGTGCAGATCCCCTGCATCGAGCGCAACGCCTTCGGCGCCAACAAGGCGGTCGCCGCGGCGTCCCTGGCGCTCCACGGCGACGGCGTGCATTGCGTCAGCCTCGACCAGGTCATCGAGACGATGCGCCAGACCGGGCACGACATGCAGGCGAAGTACAAGGAGACGTCGCTGGGCGGGCTGGCGGTCAACGTAGCGGCGTGTTGACCTCTTGCCCCGCCGCGGATGGTGGGGTCATTGTAAATCGGGCCGTGAGGTGTGTTCGCGAGACTTGAGCTCAGCTTAAACAGCTTGCGAACCAGCCTGCCCCGCCTTCAGCGCTCCCATCAGGAACCGGATCATCGCGTCGAGCGCCGGCACGAAATCCTCCGGGCACTGCACCACCAGCACCGGGTGGCAGAAGCGCACGATCGCCGTGTGGACGCAGCGCGCCGCCACCGCCGGATCCTCGACCGTGAACTCGCCCCTCGCGGCACCGTCGGCGATGACGCGCTCCAGCACGGCGGTGATCCGGTCGACATGGTGGCGGCAGACGTCCCAGCTCTCGGACATCGCCGCCTCGATCATCTCGTGCATGCGAGGGTGGCCGGTGAAGCGGCCGACGGCGTCGCGGTGCAGGAAGACGATGATCTCGCGCAGGCGGGCCTCGGCGGGGAGGCCGGGCCGGTCGGCGAGCGCGGCGATGCGCGCCTCCACCTCGCCGATGAGGCGGGCGACTACCGCCTCGTTGATCGCCTTCTTCGAGTCGAAGAACCGATACACGTTGGCCGGGCTCATCCGCAGCGTCTTGGCGATGTCGGCCACCGTGGTCTTCTGGTAGCCGATCTCACGAAAGAAGCGCTCCGCTGTCGCCAGGATGCGGCAGCGGGTGTCGGGCACCGTTTCCTCGACCGGAGAGGATGCGGACAGGGCAGGGATCATCCGCGAAGCCTATCGTGCCGATCATAGGTGGGTCAAAAGGCACCGGCGACCTTCGCGCGGGGTGTGGCATCTCTGCGTCACCCCCGTGCCGCCTCGTCAGGAGCCGAATTGCGACCCCAGCCGCTCCAGATACTCGGCGAGATCGACGCCGCCGACCTTCTTGCCGTAGTCGAACCGCATGCCGGGCCGGATCGCCACGCTCTCGCGGGGGGTCGTCAGCGTGACCGGCCGGGTGCAGACCCAGGCTCCGTCGCGGCGATGCTCGAAACAATCCAGGATCTCGTGCCCGCCCATCGCCATCCTCCCGATCAGTGCTGCCGGAACAACGTGACAGTCGCGGGGAAGTTCACGGGAAGTTGCGTCCGATCACCCGACCATGAGCAAGCTTGAGCATGCACGACCGCTTGCGCCGTCCGTGGCATCGGGGGACAATCGGACGGGTTCCGTAAGAGGGAGCATCATGCCGGTCGTCCGCCGCGAAGCCCTTTGTCTGATCGCCGGGGCGCTCGCCCTCCCGGCCCGGGCCGCGCCGCTCCAGAGCGGTGCGACCGCCTCCGCCTTCAGCTTCGCGACGCCGGAGGGCGGCAGCCTGGCGCTGGCGGAGCATGCCGGCAAGCCGATCCTCGTGGTCAACACCGCCACCGCCTGCGGCTACGCCCCGCAATTCGCCGGCCTTCAGCAGCTCTGGACCCGGTTCGGCCCGCGCGGGCTGACGGTGATCGCGGTGCCCTCGCCGGATTTCGGGCACCAGGAACCCCTCGACGGGGCGGCGATCGCCGAGGCCGCGCGCAAGAACCACGGCGTCACCTTCCCGGTGGTCGCCAAGACCAGCGTGACCGGGCCGCAGGCGCATCCGTTCTACCGCTGGGCCGCCGCCGAGAAGCCGGCCGAGACCCCGCGCTGGAACTTCCACAAGTACCTCGTCGGCCGCGAGGGCCACGTGGCCGCCGCCTTCGCGACACCGGTCGAGCCGACCGATCCGCGGGTGATCGCGGCGATCGTCAGGGAGCTGGATGCGGCGGGGTAGGGGCGACCCCGCCGCCGCACGGATCAGGCCACCGCCTTCTGCGCACCCGTCTGCACGTGGAAGTCCGGCCCGTTGCTGGTCTTCGCCACGTAGCCGGCCCGGATCACGAAATCGCCGAAGCGCTCGCCCGTCTGCCGGTCCTTGGCGTAGGCCGCAAAGAGCGGATCGAGCTTCGGGCGGATGTCGGCGGCCGTGACGTCCTCGGCGTAGAGCTTGCTCAGCCGCGACCCGTCGAAGGCAGCACCGAGATAGAGGTTGTAGCGCTCGGGCCCGCGGCCGACGAGGCCGATCTCGGCGATGAACGGCCGGGCGCAGCCGTTCGGGCAGCCGGTCATCCGGATCGTGATGTCGTCATCAGACAGGCCGTGGGAGGCCAGGCTCACCTCGAGCTCGTCGATCAGGCTCGGCAGGTAGCGCTCGCTCTCGGCGAGAGCGAGACCGCAGGTCGGCAACGCCACGCAGGCGAGGCTGTTGCGGCGCAGAGCGCCCGCGCCGGTGGTGAGGCCGTATTCCTGCACCAGCGCGTCGATCTCCGCCTTCCTGTCTGCCGGGACGTTGGCGATGATGACGTTCTGGTTGCCGGTGAGGCGGAAATCGCCCTGGTGCACCTCGGCGATGCGGCGGAGCCCTGCGAGGAATTGCGGCCCGCCCTCGACGTCCTTGATCCGGCCCGACGGCACGTAGAGCGTCAGGTGGTGCTTGCCGTCGTCGCCCGCGACCCAGCCGTAGCGGTCGCCGTTGCCCGTGAAGGTGAAGGGCTTCGGATCCTGGAAGGCGCGGCCGACGCGCTTCTCGACCTCGGCCCGGAAGGCCTTCAGGCCGTAGCGCTCGATCGTGTATTTCAGGCGGGCGTTCTTGCGGACATTGCGGTTGCCCCAGTCGCGCTGGACGGTCATCACCGCCTCGGCGACCTTGAGCGCGTAGTCCGGCTCGGCAAACAGCATCACGTCGGCGGTCCGCGGGAAGGTGTCGGTCTCGCCGTGGGTCATGCCCATGCCGCCGCCGACGGTGACGTTCCAGCCCGTCACCTTGCCCTTCTTGTCGAGGATCGCGATGAAGCCGAGGTCGTGGGCGTAGACGTCGACCTCGTTGGAGGGCGGCACCGCCACGATGGTCTTGAACTTCCGCGGCAGGTAGGTCTTGCCGTAGACCGGCTCGACCTCCGCCGCATCCTCGCCGCCGACCACGCGCTCGCCGTCGAGCCAGATCTCGCGCCAGGCATTGGTCTTCGGCAGCAGGCTGTCGGAGATGTCCTTCGCCAGCTTGTAGGCCGCCTCGTGGGCGCCCTTCTGGGCCGGATTCGTCGCCGCCATCACGTTGCGGTTGACGTCGCCGCAGGCCGCGATCGTGTCGAGCAGCGCCGAATCGATCGCCGCCATCGTGCGCTTGAGGTTCGACTTGATGACGCCGTGATACTGGAAGGTCTGGCGCGTCGTCGCCCGCAGGGTGCCGTTGGCGTAGGTGCGGGCGATCTCGTCGAGGATCAGCCACTGCTTCGGCGTCACGACGCCGCCGGCGATGCGCAGGCGGATCATGAAGGAGTAGGCCTTGTCGAGCTTCTTCTTGGTCCGCTCGGCCCGCAGGTCGCGGTCGTCCTGCAGGTACATCCCGTGGAACTTCACGAGCTGCCCGTCATCGTCCGAGATCGCCCCGGTGGCGTTCTTGAGCAGGCCCTCCGCCAGCGTGCCGCGCAGGTAGCCGCTGGCGATCTTGATGTGCTCGTTGGCCGAGAGCTTGGCGGCGCGGGCGGCCTCCGCGTCGGTGATCGGGCGCTCGGTCGGCGGCGTCTCGTAGACGCGCTCGGCAGCAGGGGTCTCGGCGGTCTTGTGGTCGGCCATGGGAGTGGTGTCCGTTCGGTCGCCGGGTACGGCGGTAATCTACCGGCATCTCCGGCACGTGACAGCGCCGAATGAGAAGCGGGATCCCCTCTCCCGAGTGGGAGAGGGGGAGGGGTGAGGGTGACACGCTTCAGGATCAAACACTGAGCGTGGTGCTGGCAGCGCGACGTTCGGTGCCCGACTCAGAACCGTAGCACCCTCACGCGGGATCTTCGATCCCCACGGCCCCTCTCCCACACGGGAGAGGGGAGACGTGCCTAGTCCTAGTACACGTCCTGCTGGTAGCGGTGGCCGCGCTCCAGGCCGGCGACGGCGGCCTCCGCAGCCGCGGCGTCGAGACCCTTCACGTCGGCGAAGGCCCGCACCAAAGCCGCCCGGACGTCCTTCGCCATCGCCTTGGCGTCGCCGCAGACGTAGAAATGGGCGCCGCCGTCGAGCCAGGACACCAGTTCCCGGCGCTGCTCCCAGATCCGGTCCTGGACGTAGATCTTCTCGGGCTGGTCGCGGGAGAAGGCGACGTCGATGCGCTTGAGCGAGCCGTCCTCCAGGGCCTCCTGCCACTCGAGCTGGTACAGGAAGTCGTGGGTGAAGTGGCGGTCGCCGAAGAACAGCCAGTTGCGGCCGGGCGCCTCGGTGGCGCGGCGCTCCTGCACGAAGGCGCGGAACGGCGCCACGCCGGTGCCGGGGCCGACCATGATGATGTCCGTCGCCGGATCCTTCGGCAGGCGGAAATGCTTGTTCGGCTTCACCCGCACCTTCAGCTTCGCGCCGGTGCGGATCCGGTCCGCCACGTGGACCGAGGCGACGCCTGTGCGCGCGCGGTCATGGGTGGTGTAGCGCACCGCCGCGATAGTCAGGTGGGCCTCGTCGCCGACCTCGGCCCGCGAGGAGGCGATCGAGTAGGCCCGCGGCGGCAGCGGCCGGGTGATGTCCGACAGGTGCTGCGCCGTCAGCTTCGCCGGGTAGGTCTCGATCAGGTCGATCAGGTGGCGGCCCTCGATCCAGGCCCGGACCTCGTTCGACTCGATCAGGCGGCGCGCGTCCTCGTGGCCGGTGGCCTTGACGAAGCGCTCGACCGTCGCGGCGGACAAGGTGGTGATGTCGCGCTCGGCGAGCAGCGCCTGGCGCAGGACCGAATCGCCCTCGAGGCCGGCGGCCTTCAGGATCTGCTCGACCAGGGCCGGATCGTTCTCGGGGTAGAGTTCGAGGGAATCGCCGGGCTCGTAGGCCGGGGCCGCGTCCTCGAAGGCCAGCGCGAGGTGGATCGTCTCCTTGTCGGAGCGCGACGAGTTGAGGTTGACGTGCTCGATCACCTCGACGGTGACCGGCTCGCGGCTGACCTCGGCATCCTCGTCGGCGGTGCTGCGGGCGAAATCCACCGCCACGACGTTGCCGGCCGGCTCGGCCGGAGCCAGCGCCTTGAGGGCGTCCTTGATCCAGGCGGCGGCCGGCTTGTCGAAGTCGAGGTCGCAATCGACCCGCGGCAGCACGCGCTTGGCGCCCAGCGCCTCGAAGCGCTCGTCGAGGCGCTTTCCGATGGCGCAGAACTCCGCGTAGGAGGTGTCGCCGAGCGCCAGCACGCCGAACTCGACCCCGTCGAGGCGCGGCGCACCCTCGCCCATGATCTCGCCATAGGCCCGCACGGCCCGGGCCGGCGGCTCGCCCTCGCCCCAGGTGGCGGCGATGACGACGAGGCGCTTCTCCTTGCCGAGCGCGGCGACGTCGAGGTCGGCGAAGTCGACGACCTTCGGCTTGAAGCCGCTCTTGCGCGCGAGCTTCGACACGTCGCCGGCGAGCTTTTCCGAGTTGCCGGACTCGCTGGCGAACACGATCGTCAGCGGCTCGGCGGCCCGCGGCGGGGCGGCCGGGGCGGGGGCCTCGGCGGCGGCACTTCCTCCGGCGGCGTCGAGGCCGGCGAGGAAGCCCGCCAGCCACGCCCGCTGCAGGGCGGTCGTGGAGCCGAGGGCGGCGTCGAGATGGGCCCGCTCGGCGTCGCCGAAGGGAGCCGTGCGGGGAAGAAGCGCGGAGCGAGACATGCCCGCACAGATGTGCCCGCGCCGCGCCGGAGTCAACCAAAATGTTCTTTTTGAAGAACGGGCCCACGGGAGAACATCGCTATCGTCGGCGAGGCCGGAAAGAGAATATTATTTTCCGCTGGCCGCGAGGGGCTGGACGAAGGGGGCGCTCGGGAGCGGCAGAGCGGTGGTGCTCTTCACCTTCTCCATGGCGAAGCGCGACGTCACGTTCTTCAGCGGCAGCACCGCGATGAGGCGCTTGTAGAAGGCGTCGTAGGCCTGCATGTCGGCCACCACGACGCGGAGCATGTAATCCACGTCGCCGGCCATGCGGTAGAATTCCAGCACCTCGGGCATCCCCGAGACGGTTGCGGCGAAGCGCTCCAGCCATTCGCGGGAATGGTCGCTGGTCTCGATCGAGACGAAGACCGTTAACCCTAGACCCAGTTTCACCGGGTCCAGCACCGCCACCCGGCGGTCGATCACCCCGTCCGCTTCCAGGCGCTGGATGCGCTTCCAGCAGGGGGTCTGCGACAGGCCGACGCGCTCCCCGATCTGGGCGATCGACAGGGTGGCGTCGTTCTGGAGCAGGGCGAGGATCTTCAAATCGATGGCATCCACTGCGCGGCTCCGCTTTTGGAGAAGATTCTTTCAAGACTGACCCTCGGGAAGGGAACGGATTTTCTACCCTGGGGGTGGCCGGATCCCGACTATCGCGGGATACGGGTGCGAAGGGGATGAAAATCTCCGGGATCGCATCCCAGCCATGCCTTGACAGTGTTCGGTATAGCGAACAGTTACCGCATCACACAAGCAGCCAATCCCGGGCTCTCCATGACCCTCTCTCTCGACCGCGCGGCGCAGGAGCTGGCCGCGCGCCTGCGTCCCCTCGCCCTGCCGGCGCGCCTCGCGCTGATCGACGCGACGGTGGACGGCCGCCTGGTCTTCACCACGAGCTTCGGCCTCGAGGATCAGGCGCTCACCCACGCGCTGCGCATGGCGAAGTCGCGCGCCGAGATCGTGACCCTCGATACCGGCCGGCTCTTTCCGGAGACCTACGACGTCTGGGCCGAGACCGAGGCGGCGTACAATTTCCGGATCCGCGCCTACGCGCCGGAGCGCGAGGCGGAGGAACGCTTCGTCGCGGAATCGGGCATCAACGGCTTCCGCCACTCGGTGGCGGCGCGCCAGGCCTGCTGCGGCTTCCGCAAGGTCGAGCCCCTCGGCCGTGCGCTCGCCGGCGCCGCCGGCTGGCTCACGGGCCTGCGCGCCGGGCAATCGGCCAACCGGGCCGAGACGCCGCTCGCCGAGGCCGACCATGCCCGCGGGCTGATCAAGCTCAACCCCCTGGCCGACTGGACCCGCGAGGCGCTCGCCGAGCTGATCCACCAGAACTACGTGCCCTACAACGTGCTGCACGACCGCGGTTTCCCGTCGATCGGCTGCGCGCCCTGCACCCGCGCCGTCAAGGTCGGCGAGCCCGAGCGGGCCGGCCGCTGGTGGTGGGAGCAGGCGGGCAAGCAGGAATGCGGCCTGCACGTCGCGGGCGCGCCCGGCAGCGCGATCACCCCCGGTCGCGAGCCCGCCGCGTTCGAGCCGGCAAGCCAACACGCGCCCGAATCATCTTCGACCAAGTCTTCCTCGATCAAGAGCAACCCGGAGCTGGCCGCATGAGCGCCGCCCTCAAAGTTCGTACCGACGGCCTCGACCGCCTGACCCACCTCCAGCGCCTGGAGGCCGAGAGCATCCACATCATGCGGGAGACGGTCGCCGAGACCGAGAACCCGGTGATGCTGTACTCGATCGGCAAGGATTCCTCGGTGCTGCTGCACCTGGCGCTCAAGGCCTTCGCGCCGGGCCGGCTGCCGTTCCCGCTGCTCCACGTCGACACGACCTGGAAGTTCCGCGAGATGATCGCGTTTCGCGATCGGCGCGCGAAGGAGCTCGGCCTCAACCTCCTCGTCCACACCAACCCGGACGGACTCGCCCGCGGCATCGGGCCGGTGAGCCACGGCTCCGAGGTCCATACCGACGTGATGAAGACGCAGGCCCTGCGCCAGGCCCTCGACAAGCACAAGTTCGACGCGGCCTTCGGCGGCGCGCGGCGCGACGAGGAGGCCTCTCGCGCCAAGGAGCGCATCGTCTCGTTGCGCACCGCCCAGCACCGCTGGGACCCGAAGCGCCAGCGCGCCGAGCCCTGGCACCTCTACAACATGAAGAAGCAGCGCGGCGAGTCGTTACGCATCTTCCCGCTGTCGAACTGGACCGAGCTCGATATCTGGCTCTACATCGAGCAGGAGAACATCCCGATCGTGCCGCTCTACTTCGCGGCCGAGCGCCCGGTGGTGCAACGCGACGGGCAGTTGATCATGGTCGACGACGAGCGCCTGCCCTTGAATCCCGGCGAGACGCCGGAGATGCGCCTGGTCCGGTTCCGGACGCTCGGCTGCTACCCGCTGACCGGGGCGGTGGAGAGCGACGCCGCGAGCCTGCCGGAGATCATCGGCGAGACGCTGGCCGCCCGCACCTCCGAGCGGCAGGGCCGGGTGATCGACAAGGACGGCGCCGGCGCCATGGAGCGCAAGAAGCAGGAAGGTTACTTCTGATGACCGTGCATCAATCCACCCGCGCCTTCGGCTACGAGGCCTTCCTCGCCGCCCACCAGCGGAAGGAAGTGCTGCGGTTCATCACCTGCGGCTCCGTCGATGACGGCAAGTCGACCCTGATCGGGCGCCTGCTGCACGACACCAAGCAGATCTTCGACGATCAGGTCAGTGCGCTGGAGCGCGATTCGCGCCGCCACGGCACGCGGGGCGGCGAGCTGGACCTGGCGCTCCTGGTTGATGGTCTGCAAGCCGAGCGCGAGCAGGGCATCACCATCGACGTCGCCTACCGGTTCTTCTCGACCGAGCGACGCTCGTTCATCGTCGCCGACACCCCCGGCCACGTCCAGTACACCCGCAACATGGCGACCGGCGCCTCGACCGCCGAGGTCGCGGTGCTGCTGGTCGATGCGAGGAAGGGTCTCAGCCCGCAGACACGGCGCCACGCGCTTCTGGTCTCGATGCTCGGCATCCGCCGCGTCGTGCTGGCGGTCAACAAGATGGACCTGATCGGCTGGTCGCAGGACCGGTTCGAGGCGATCGTGGCCGAGTTCCAGGCCTTCGCGAAGGACCTGACCTTCACCGACGTCACCGGCATCCCGCTCTCGGCGGCGAACGGCGACAACGTGGTGCTGCCCGGCACCGCCGCCCCCTGGTACACCGGCGCGCCGCTGCTCCAGTACCTCGAAGAGGTGCCGGCCCATGTCGAGGAGGAGGTCGCCCCCTTCCGCATGCCGGTGCAATGGGTCAACCGGCCGAATTCCGACTTCCGCGGCTTCTCCGGCCTGATCGCCTCCGGCGCGGTCGCGGTCGGCGACGCGGTGGTGGTGGCGCCCTCGGGTACGGCGTCCACGGTCGCCCGGATCGTCACCTATGACGGCGACCTCGACCGGGCGATCGCCGGCCAGTCGGTGACCCTGGTGCTCGCCGACGAGGTCGACGCCTCCCGCGGCAGCGTCATCGCGGCAGCGGCGCAAGTCCCGCTGGTGAGCGACCGGCTCGAGGTGCGGCTGTTCTGGGCCAACGAGGCCGAGCTGACGCCGGGCGCGACCTACCTCGCCAAGGTCGGGACGGTGACGGCGAATGCCGTGGTCGAAGCGGTGCGCGCGCGCATCGACACCGAGACCGGGCAGGGCGTGCCGGCCGAGCGTTTAAGCGCCAACGACATCGGCAACGTCACCCTGAGCCTCGATCGCAAGGTCGCGGTCGACGCCTACCGCCAGAACCGCGACACCGGCAGCCTGATCCTGATCGACCGGGCGACCACCGACACCGCGGCGCTCGGGCTCGTCCAGGCACCCCAGGCCACCCCCCAGGGCGGGACCAAGGTGAAGACGACCGAGGCGAAGTCTGAGACGGTTCCCGCTGGCGGCGGCCTCCTCGGTTCGCTGAAGCGGCTGTTCCGGGGCTCGTCCCCGGCGCTCGTCGCCGCGGCCTCGCTCCTGGCGCTCGCCGGCGCCCCCGCTCCGGTGAAGGCGCAACAGCTCCTCAACGTCTCCTACGACCCGACCCGGGAGCTGTACCGGGCGATCGATGCGGCCTTCGCCAAGGAGTGGAAGGCCAAGACCGGCGAGACCGTGACGGTGCGCGCCTCGCATGGCGGCTCCGGCGCCCAGGCCCGCTCGGTGATCGACGGGCTGCCGGCCGACGTGGTGACGCTGGCGCTCGCCAGCGACATCGACGCCATCGCCGCCCGCTCGAAGAAGCTGCCCGCCGACTGGCAGACGCGGCTGCCGAACAACTCGACGCCCTACACCTCGACCATCGTGTTCCTGGTCCGCAAGGGCAACCCGAAGGTGGTCAAGGACTGGGACGACCTGGTGAAGCCGGGGATCCAGGTCATCACCCCGAACCCGAAGACCTCGGGCGGCGCGCGCTGGAACTACCTCGCGGCCTACGCCTACGCGCTCGCGAAGAACGGCAACGACGAGGCCAAGGCGAAGGACTTCGTCACCGCCCTGTTCAAGAACGTGCCGGTGCTCGACACCGGCGCGCGCGGTGCCACCACCACCTTCGTGCAAAGAGGCCTCGGCGACGTGCTGATCGCCTGGGAGAACGAGGCGTTCCTCGCCGACGAGGAGTTCGGCAAGGGCAAGTTCGACATCGTCGTGCCCTCGCTCTCGATCCTGGCCGAGCCGCCGGTCGCGCTCGTCGACGCCAACGTCGACCAGAAGGGGACCCGCAAGCAGGCTGAGGCCTACCTGCAGTTCCTCTACACGCCCGAAGCGCAGCGCCTGATCGCCAAGAACTTCTACCGCCCGCGCGACGAGTCCGCGGCGGCCAAGGAGGACCTGGCCCGCTTCCCGAAGCTGAAGCTCGTCACCATCGACGACACGTTCGGCGGCTGGGCCAAGGCCCAGAAGACGCATTTCGACGATGGCGGCGTGTTCGACGCCATCCTGAAAGCCCGCCAATGAGCGGCGCCGCGGCCCTGCCCGCGGGGCGGGCCGCCTCCCGCTTCCGCCGCCCGAGCGCGCTGCCGGGCTTCCGGCTGACCTTCGGGATCACGCTCACCTACCTGACCCTGCTGGTGCTGCTGCCGCTGGCGGTGCTGCTCCTGCGCGCCGCCAGCGTCGGCCCGGCGGGCCTGTGGGCGCTCGTCACCGATTCCCGCAACCTCGCGGCGCTCAAGACCTCGTTCGGCCTGTCGCTCGCGGCGGCCGCGATCGACGCGGTGTTCGGGCTCCTGATCGCCTGGGTGCTGACCCGCTACCGCTTCCCCGGCCGGCGGATCATCGACGCGCTCGTGGACCTGCCCTTCGCGCTGCCGACGGCGGTGGCCGGCATCGCGCTCGCCAGCCTCTACGCGCCGAACGGCTGGCTCGGTGAGCCCTTGATGGCTCTGGGCATCAAGGTCGCCTACACGCCCCTCGGCATCCTGGTGGCTTTGGTCTTCGTCGGCCTGCCGTTCTGCGTCCGCACGGTGCAGCCGCTGGTGGCCGAGATCGACAAGTCGAGCGAGGAGGCCGCCGCGATCCTCGGCGCCTCGCGCTTCCGGGCTCTCGTCACGGTGATCCTGCCGCCGCTGATCCCGGCGATGCTCACGGGCTTCGCCCTCGCCTTCGCCCGCGCCGTCGGCGAGTACGGCTCGGTGATCTTCGTCGCCGGCAACCTGCCCTACGTCTCGGAGATCGCGCCCCTGCTGATCGTGATCAAGCTCGAAGAGTTCAACTATGCGGGTGCCACGGCGATCGCCGCCGTGATGCTGCTGATGTCGTTCACCGCGCTGCTGGCCATCAACCTCGTCCAGGACGTCAGCCGCCGCAGGTTCGGCCATGTCTGAGACCGCTGTCCCCTCCATTCGCCCGTCGAACGGCCCCACCGCGCGCGGCCCGCACGCGGCGCTGACCGAGCCGCGCCCGGTCCGCATCGCCCTGACCCTGGTGGCGGTCGCCTTCCTCGGCCTGTTCCTGCTGCTGCCGCTGGCGGTGGTGTTCGTCGAGGCGCTGAGCAAGGGCGTGGGCGCCTACTTCGCCACCTTCGCCGAGCCGGATGCGCTGGCGGCGATCCGCCTGACGCTCCTCGTCGCGGTGATCGCGGTGCCGCTCAACGTCGTGTTCGGCCTGTGCGCCTCCTGGGCCATCGCCAAGTTCGACTTCCGCGGCCGTAACCTGCTCATCACCCTCATCGACCTGCCGTTCTCGGTCTCGCCGGTGGTGGCGGGGCTGATCTACGTGCTCATCTTCGGGGCGCAGGGGCTGTTCGGGCCGTTCCTGAACCGCCACGGCATCGAGATCATCTTCGCGGTGCCGGGCATCGTGCTCGCGACCGTGTTCGTCACCTTCCCGTTCGTGGCCCGCGAACTGATCCCCCTGATGCAGGATCAGGGCACCACGGACGAGGAAGCCGCGTTGACCCTCGGGGCGAGCCCCTGGCGGGTCTTCCGGACCGTGACTTTGCCCAACGTGCGCTGGGCCCTGCTCTACGGCGTGCTGCTCTGCAACGCCCGGGCGATGGGCGAGTTCGGCGCCGTCTCCGTCGTGTCGGGTCGCATCCGGGGGCTCACCAACACCATGCCGCTGCACGTCGAGATCCTGTACAACGAGTACAACTACGTGGCGGCGTTCGGGATCGCCTCGCTGTTGGCGCTCCTGGCGCTCGTCACCCTGGCGGGCAAGACTTTCCTCGAATGGCGCCACGCGGATGCGCTGGCCGGACGCGGAGCCCACTGAGATGACGGCAGGATTCGCTCCCAGCACCCTGTCCCTGCGCCGCGACGTGCAGGCCCAGGCTCAGCCCTTCGAGGCCGCCTCGCCCGAGCGCCTGCGCCACGCCGGCACCTCGGTGCGGGTCGACGGGATCGTCAAGCGCTACGGCGGCGGCGGTCCGGCGGCCCTCGAAGGTGTCAGCCTGGCGATCGAGCCGGGCGAGCTCCTGGCGCTGCTCGGCCCTTCGGGCTCCGGCAAGACGACGCTCCTGCGCGTCATCGCCGGCCTCGAAATTCCGGACGGCGGCCGGGTGTTCTTCGGCTCGCAGGACACCACCGACATCGCCGTGCAAAGCCGCGGCGTCGGCTTCGTGTTCCAGCACTACGCCTTGTTCCGGCACCTCACGGTGTTCGAGAACATCGCCTACGGCCTGCGGTCGCGCCCCCGGGCCCACCGGCCGAAGGAGGACGAGATCCGCCGCCGGGTCGAGCGCCTGCTGGAGCTGGTGCAGCTGCCCGACCTCGCCAGGCGCTATCCCGGCCAGCTCTCGGGCGGCCAGCGCCAGCGCGTCGCGCTCGCCCGCGCCCTCGCGGTCGAGCCCTCGGTGCTGCTCCTCGACGAGCCGTTCGGCGCGCTGGACGCCCAGGTGCGCAAGGACCTGCGCCGCTGGCTGCGCGAGATCCACCGCGAGACCGGCCAGACCACGATCTTCGTCACCCACGACCAGGACGAGGCGTTGGAGCTCGCCGACCGGATCGCGATCCTCAACCGGGGCCGCATCGAGCAGGTTGGCGCGCCGCACGAGGTCCAGGACCATCCGGCCTCGCGCTTCGTGATGTCCTTCGTCGGCGAGACCGCGCGCCTGCCCGCCGAGGTTTCCGGCGGCGAGGTCCGGGTGGCGGGCCGCCCGGTGATCGCGGCGGAGCCGGGCTGGCCGCAGGGGCCGGTCGATCTCTGCCTGCGGCCCTGGGACCTCACGGTCGGGCAGGGGCCCGGCACCCTGCCCGGCACCGTGCGCGAGTGGCGCCGCACCGGGCGGGGCACCGTGGCGGAGATTCTGCTCGACGGGGCGGAAGCACCGGTCGAGGTGAAGGTGACGGAGGTCTACGAGCCGGGGGACCGGGTGGCGCTGGCGGTGGGTGCGGCGCGGGTGTTCGCGCGGGGGTGAGTGAGGCAGAGCGACCTTCGCTCTTCCTCGACGGTCATTCCACCCTCCCTGTCATGTATGGACGGCCCCCGTTTCGCAAGGGTTTGTGAGCATCGGTTTGAGCCAGTCGGTTCAGGAGCAGTCATGTATCCGGCCTCTGATGCCGTCGTGCCGCCGCGGTTGATGCGACGAGGACGACGGCGGGCCACCAAGGGGTGCGCACAAGCGTTCCTTGCGAAGAACCAGGCTCCCAACATCCCGACGCGCTGTGACGCGCGATGACGTGGCGGAGTGTCCTGGTCCCAGGTCCCTCATCCTGCTCTGGCCTTGGCCGTGCTTACAGCTCCTTGCTCACCG
>NZ_FPCB01000072.1:0-17878 GCF_900116815.1 Methylobacterium sp. 174MFSha1.1
CGGCCCGGTGCCGAGGTGGGGGTGGGCCGCCGCATGGGCGTTCCAGGCCACTTCCAAGCCGCGCAGGCTGGCGGCGGGGCTGAGCTGGGCGAAGATCAGGGCGAGCAGGTGATCCCACGACGAGAAGCACTTGTCGTAGGCGTCGGCCCCGTGGCGGGCGACGCTCCGGGCGATCTGCTGACGATCGAGCCCTTCCAGCAGCTGGGCAAAGCGGGTATCGCTCGGGTGCATGTCCTGCCCGGATGTTCGTGTCTCGACAACCGGACAACTCCCGGATCACCTCCGGCGTGGCAGGGCATGCACCCACACCAGATTTTTCCCCGGACAGCCCTGCGCCCGCGGGGAGAGGGGAAGATCCGCGCCTCCTCCTGCATCGACGGAGCATCGGCTCCGCGGTCCCTCAACCAGCCTCACGCCCCGCCATAGATCGGGAACCGCCGGCACAGCGCCAGCACCTCCTCCCGCACGACCGCCAGCCTGGCCGCGTCGTGGGGGCCCGAGACCACCCGGCCGATCCAGCGGCCGACCTGGCCGAATTCCTCCACCCCGAAGCCCCGCGCCGTGCCGGCATTCGAGGACAGGCGCAGGCCCGAGGGGGCCTCGGGCGGGCGGGTATCGAACGGGATCTGGTTCTTGTTGACCGCGAGGCCCGCCGCCTCCAGCGCCTCGGCGGCCACGTCTCCGGTGATACCCTGCGGCGAGAGGTCGACCAGCATCAGCCCGCAATCGGTACCGCCGGCGACGAGGCGCATCCCGGACTCGGCCACGCTCGCGGCGAGCGCCCGGGCATTGTCGAGGACCGCCTGGTTGTAGGCGCGGAATTCCGGCCGCAGGGCCTCGCCGAAGCAGGCCGCCTTGGCGGCGACGGCGTGCATCATCACCGAGCCCTGCACGCCCGGGAAGATGCCGTGATTGATCCGGTCCGACAGGGCGGGGTCGTTCCACAGCACCAGCCCGCCGCGGGCGCCGCGGAGGGACTTGTAGGTGGTCGAGGTGACCACGTGGGCGTGCGGGAAGGGATGCGGATAGAGCCCGGTGGCGACGAGGCCGGCGAAATGCGCCATGTCGACCATCAGCAGCGCCCCGACCTCGTCGGCGATGGCGCGCAACCCCGCGAAATCGAGGGCGCGGGCATAGGCCGAGCCGCCGGCGACGATCATCCTCGGCCGGTGCGCGCGGGCGAGCGCCGCGACGGAATCCAGGTCCACCCGCTCGCTGTCGCGCTCCACGCCGTAGCGGACGATCCGGTAGTCGCGGCCCGTCAGGGTCGCCGGATGGCCGTGGCTGATATGGCCGCCGGCCTCGACGCCCATCGACAGGATGGTGTCGCCGAGCGCCAGCAGGCCGAGGAAGACGCTCGCATTGGCGTTCGAGCCCGAATGCGGCTGCACGTTGGCGAAGCGGCAGCCGAACAGCCGCGTCGCCCGGGTCACCGCCAGGGCCTCGATCGCGTCGGCATGCGCGGCGCCGCCGTAATAGCGCCGGTAGGGCAGGCCCTCGACGGTCTTGTTGGTCAGCACCGACCCTTGAGCCTCCAGCACCAGCCGCGAGACGATGTTCTCCGAGGCGATCAATTCGATCCCGTCCCGCTGCCGGGCGAGCTCGCCGCGGATCGAGGCGGCGAGCTCCGGGTCGGCGTCGAGGCCGCAATCGAAATAGCCGTCGTGGAGGAGGCGCATGGTCGAGGGTCCGGCCGGTGGCAGGACCCGAGTGTCGGGCTTGCCCGATCCGCCCGCAAACGGGATAAGCTGCGGCTCAGGCCAAGCTTTTCTTGGCCTCGCACGCTTGAGGCCTCGCGATGGATCCGGCCGGCCGGGCGGCCCCGCCCTCCCTCAACGCCCTGCGCGCCTTCGAGGCGGCGGCGCGCCACGGCGGCTACGTCGCGGCGGCCCGGGAACTGCACGTCACCCCGGCGGCGATCGGCGCCCAGGTGAAGGGGCTCGAGGCCTGGCTCGGCCGGCCGCTCTTCCACCGCCGGCCGAACGGCCTGTGCCTGACCCCCGAGGGCAGGGCGGTGCTGCCGTCCCTGACGACGGCCTTCGACGCGGTGAACCAGGCGGTGCGGGTGATGCGCGCGGTCGGAAGGCCGCGCAGCCTGACGCTCGCGGCGCTGCCCTGCATCGCCCAGCTCTGGCTCGCCCCCCGGCTCCCGGGCCTGCAGGCCGCCTTCGACCTCGACGTCGCGATCCTGACCCGGGACGACCCGCCCGACTACGCCCGCGAGCCGGTCGATCTCGGTCTGTATTTCGGCGAGGCGCCCGCCGGCTGCACCGCCGTGATGCTCGCGCAGGACGACCTGTTTCCGGTCTGCGCCCCGTCGCTGGCGGCGGCGTTGCGCCACCCGCGGGATCTGGGCGGGGCGACGCTCCTGCACGATTCGGTCTGGCGCGAGGACTGGCCGCGCTGGCTTGCCCGCTACAGTACCGGGGCCCTGCGCCCGGCGCGGGAGGCGGCGTTCTCGCTCTATGGCATCGCGCTCGACGCCGCGCTCGCCGGACACGGCGTGCTCATCGGGCACAGCGCGCTGGTGGGCGAGGCGCTGGCCGCCGGGCGGCTCGTCGCGCCGTTCGGGGATCGGGTGGTGGCGGGGGCGCCGCTGCGGCTGATCGTGCCGGAGGGCGGGGAGGGTGAGCCGCTGGCGGGGGTGATCCGGTGGTTGAGCGGGGGCGAGAACCCGCTCGACTGCCGGAACGCTCTCGTTTGACCGCGGCCAGAGGACCGCACATCCTCGCGCGTTCCCAACGTCGCGTCCGACGCGACGAACGGTGCGAGCGATGGCGCAGAACATCTACGACGATCCCGATTTCTTCGACAGCTACAGCCGCCTGAACCGCTCCGTGCACGGCCTCGACGGCGCACCGGAATGGCCGGCGATCGTGGATATGCTCCCGGACCTGCATGGCCGGCGCCTGGTCGATCTCGGCTGCGGGTTCGGCTGGTTCTCCCGATGGGCGCGGGAGGCGGGCGCCGCGTCCGTGCTCGCGCTCGACCTATCGGAAAACATGCTCGCGCACGCCAGGGCCGACACGGCCGATCCGGCGATCGTCTACGCCAAAGCCGACCTCGAGACCCTGGACCTGCCGCGGGGCGAGTTCGACCTCGCCTACAGCTCGCTCGCCCTCCACTACGTCGCGGATTTCGGCCGGCTCGCCCGCACGGTTTTCGACGGGCTCGGGCCCGGCGGGCACCTGGTCTTCAGCATCGAGCACCCGATCTTCATGGCGTCGAGGAAGCCGGATTGGCTCGTGCGCGAGAACGGCCGCCGGTCGTGGCCGGTCGATGGCTACGCGAGCGAGGGCGCCCGGACGACCGACTGGCTGGCCCCGGGCGTGGTCAAGTACCACCGGACCCTCGGGACCACGCTCAACCACCTGATCGAGGCGGGCTTCGCCCTCCGCAAGGTCGTGGAGTGGTCTCCGAGCCCGGACCAGCTCGACGCGCAGCCCGCCCTGGCCGACGAGTTGGAGCGGCCGATGATGGTGCTCGTCGCGGCGCGAAGGCCGTGAATGGGCCGGGCTCGACGGCCGCCGGTCTTGCCGGCCGGGCTCAACCGCTAAGCCTTCCCACCCACCTCCGGCAACGGCGCCTCCACCCGCGCCACCACCCCGCCCGGCCGGTACTCCACCTCCGCCGTGCCGCCGATCTCGGCGGCGAGCACCCGCTCGATCATCCGCGAGCCGAAGCCGCGCCGGGTCGGGGCCGAGACCGGCGGGCCGCCACTCTCCTCCCAGCGCAGCCGCAGGCGCCCGTCGGGGGTCACCTCCCAGGTCAGCAGCACCCGGCCCGCCTCGGTCGAGAGCGCGCCGTACTTGACCGCGTTGGTCGCGAGTTCATGCAGGGCCATGACGAAGGCGAGCGCCAGCCGGGGCGGCAGGCGGACCGGCGGGCCCTCGATGGTGAAGCGCAGGCCCGCGCCGGTACGGAACGGGCGGAGAGCCTCGTCGGCGATCTCCGCCAGGGTCGCGCCCTCCCAACTCTCGCGGGTCAGGACGTCGTGGGCGGCCGAGAGCGATTGCAGGCGGGCGTTGAAGGCGGTGCGCGCCTCATCGAGCGAGGTGGCGTGGGTCAGGGTCTGGTTGGCGATCGACTGGATCGTCGCCATCGAGTTCTTCACCCGGTGGTTCAGTTCTTCGGCGAGCAGCGCCCGGTGCTCGTCGCCGCGCTTGCGCTCGGTCACGTCGATCGTCACGCCGGCCATGCTCAGCGGCACGCCGTCGGCGTCGTAGAAGGGCTGGCCGCGGATCTGCAGCCAGCGCACCTCGCCGGCCGGCGTGCGGATCCGGTACTCGATGTCGTAGTCGCTGCGGGTCTCGATCGACTCCCGCACCGCCGCCTGCATCCGCTCGCGGTCCTCCGGCAGGATCGCGGCGAGCAGGTCGTCGTAGGTGAACGGCTCGCTCGGCTCCCGACCGACATTGGTCTTGCAGCTCTCCGACGCCATCAGCCGTAGGCCGTCGAGATCGAGGGTCCAGGAGCCGAGGCGGGAGGCCTTGAGGATGAAGTGCAGCCGCTCCTCGCTCCGCCGCAGGGCGAGCGAGCGCCGCTCGATCTCCCGCTCCAGGGCGTCGCGGTCGCGCTGCAGCCGCACCAGCCGGTCGCGCTCCAGCGTCACGTCGAATTGCGAGGCGAAGAAGTAGGTAAGCCGCCCGTCCTCGTCGAAGACCGGCGAGACCAGCAGGCGGTTCCAGAACGCCTCGCCGGTCTTCTTGTGGTTCAGAAGGTCGATCTCGACCGGGACCCGGCGCGCGATCGCGTCGCGGATCCGCGCGACGTCGGCGGGGTCGGTTTCGGGCCCTTGCAGGAAGCGGCAGTTGCGGCCGACGATCTCGTCCCGGGCGTAGCCGGTCAGCCGCGTGAAGGCGTCGTTGACGAAGACGATCGGGTTGTCGGGCTGGTGCGGATCGGTGATCACCATCGGCATGCGCGTCGCCCGCACGGCGGCCGCGAACGGATCGGGACTGGCGCCCGTCCGGATCAGCTCGGTCGCGATGCGGCTGTCGTCGCGGCGCTCGGTCACGCTGGCGTCGCCTCCTGCGCGGGGGACCGGGTGAGATCCCTCGCTGTCACGTCGGTTGTGTCATCGCCAACGGTCCGGCGTCGCGCAACGCCCGCGATTGCTGCAAAAGCGCGCATCCGGCGCATCCCTCACGGATGCGGCTCCGGAAAGCCGTGGCGCGCGTGCAGGGCCCGCAGGATCCCGTCCTTGTCGTCGGTGAAGCGCAGCTCGCCGTGGCGGCCGGTGGCGAGCGCCTCCGGCGCGTCGGGGGCGAAGACCAGGAGAGGCAGCGTCTGGTGGTCCTCGCCGAGGCGGTCGATCAGCGCCTGCCGCGGGCGCGGCCAGGGCAGGCGCGTCACGTCGAGGCGCGCGGCGAGGGCGGGAAAGCCCGCGAGCACGCCTTCGATCAGGGCGCAGTGCCAGCAGTAGAAGCGCCGGCCCGGATAGGCCGGGTCGGCGAAGTCCGGCGCCAGCAGGTAGAGGTGGTCGCGCAAGACCGTCACGCTCCGGCGTTCACACGTCCTGGCGCGGCAGCATCCGGTCGAGCAGGGCGTCGCGCCGGGCGATCAGGTGCCAGGCGGTCGCCAGCACGTGGAGCGCCACCAGGGCGTAGACCGCGTACTGGCCGGCCAGGTGGATCTGGTCGGCGAGCTTGGCCACCGCCTCGTTCTTCGCCATGAAGGGCGGGATCGGGAACAGGAAGAAGTACTGCGTGGTGTTGCCGGCCGCCGCCGACATCACGAAGCCGCTCAGTGGCATCAGCAGGAACACGAGGTAGAGCAGCCAGTGGTTGACCCGGCCGAGCACGGCCAGGCCCTTCGGCACGAACACCTCCGGCGGGGCCGGGTGCCAGGCCCGCCACAGGATGCGGAGGGCGACGATGGCGAAGATCGTGATGCCGACCGACTTGTGGAGCTGGAAGTAGAAGCCCTTGGCCGGGCTCGCCGGCAGGCTCGTGGCGATCCAGGCCAGCGGCAGCACCGCCAGCACCAGGGCGGCGGTGAGCCAGTGCAGGCCCTGCGCCACGGAAGAGTAGCGCGGCTGCTCGACGCGGGCGATCGGAGCCGGCGCGCGGGTGGACAGGTCGAGCATCCGGGGTGGTCCTCACGGGGCCGCCGTCGCGGCGGGGGCTGGTCTACCCCCGCAGGCTAGACACTGCGCGACGCATGGTCACCCTGGAATCGCTCGAATGCCCGTGCATGGACGCGGCGTCAGATCGCCGCCGCCGGATCGCCCCCGAGGGGATTGCCCTCGTCCTCGTTCCGGTCGTCGTCTCGGCGCTCGCGCCGGCGCCGGCGGCGTCCGCCCTCGGCGAGGGACTGGGCCAGCGCCCGGAACGGCGCGGTCAGGCGGCGCACGTCCTCGGCGCGCTCCATGAAACGCTCGCCGTTGCGGATCTCGCGGTCGAGCGCCGCCATGGTGCGGGCGAGCGCCGGGTCGTCGTCCTCGAGCCACACCTCCATGACGCGGGCAAACGCGATCACCACGCCCTGGAGCTTGACGCGGCCGAGCGGGCCCTCGGTGCTGATGCCGGCCGAGGCCAGCATGAAGCGCTGCGAGTTGAGCGCGACCTGGTTGAGGGCGGCGAGCGACAGGGGATCGCCGCGCAACGCGGCCGTGATCCGCCGCAGGGCCGGCTTGTAGGGGTCCATCGCGTCGAGGCGGCGCATCAGCACGTCGAACAGCCGCTCGCGGGTCGGCTCGTCGTCGAGGTCGTCGCTGGCGCCCTCGAGCACCTGCTTGTCGATCATGCGGGCGAAGCCGCCGAGCACCGCACCCTTCGACGGGTAGGCCTCGCGGAACTCGCTTAAGCTCACCCCGGCCTCGCGGGCGATGTCGGCGATCTCGATGTCGTTCCAGGGCTGCTCGGCGGCAAGCCGCATCAGCGCTTCGACGATCGCTTCCCGCGGCGGCAGGCGGGCGGCTTCCGGCGCGCCGCCGTGCTGCTTGCCGGACGGCGTGTCGCCAGATGCCGTGCCGTCGGACACCTTGGGGGTGCGGGCCATGGATGGACGCTCCGATACCGTTGAGGCTTGAGAGGGAGCGCTCCCGCGCTCCCCGAGGCGGCTCACCGCCCCGACCGCCTATCTAGGGATCGGCCCGGCCGCCGGGCAGGGGGCCGCGGCGACGCGCCCGGGTGAGGTCCCGGCGGCGTCAGCCTGCCAGTTCCCCGGCCCGGTTCTTCGCCGCCGCCACGGCCGCGCGCATCAGGGGGCTCAACCCGTCCTCGGCCATCAGCACGCCGAGCGCCGCCGCGGTGGTGCCGCCCGGCGAGGTCACGTTCCGGCGCAACGTCGCCGGCTCCTCGGGGCTCTGCCCGAGAAGCTCGCCCGCCCCCGCCACGGTCTGGCGGGCGAGGCGCGCCGCCACCTCGGCCGGCAGCCCGGCGGCGACGCCCGCACTCGCCAGGGCTTCGGCGAGCAGGAAGACGTAGGCCGGGCCCGACCCTGAGACCGCCGTCACGGCGTCGATCAGGTCCTCGCTGTCCAGCCACTCGACGAGGCCGATGCCCGAGAGGAGCGCGTGCGCCGTGCGGCGCTGGTCCTCGGCGGTCTCCGGCGAGGCCGCGGCGCCGGTGGCGCCCCGGCGGATGCTCGCCGGGAGGTTGGGCATCGCCCGCACCACCGCGCGGGCGCGGGGCAGGCGGTCCTTGAGGTTGGCGATGGTCTTGCCGGCGAGCACCGAGACCACGACCGTGTCCGGCCCGGCGAGGGGCGCCACCGTCGCGGCGGCGGCCTCCAGGCCCTGCGGCTTGATCGCCAGGACCAGGGCCTCGGGCTCGGCCGGGTTCTCGGGGTTGAGGGCGATCCCGTGGGCGGCGCAGAGTGCCGCCATCGCGGGGGCGGGGTTCGGATCGACGACGGCGACGCGGGCGCCCGGCAGCCCGTCGGCGAGCCAGCCCTCCAGCATCGCGCCGCCCATCTTGCCGGCGCCGACCAGGACCAGCGAGGCGGGCAAGACCAGCGGAGCAGGCAAGGCTCCGCTCACGCCTCGCCCTCGGTCTCGAACAGCACGGCGTCGAGGGCCTCGCGGGCGCTCTTGCCGGCCCAGATCACGAACTGGAACGCCTGGAAGTAGCGCTCGCAGGCCTCGACCGCGGTCTTCAGCATGGTCTCGCACTGGCCGTGCGTCGGCTCGGCGCCGCCGGTGAGCAGAAGCGCGTGGCGGAACATCACCACGTGCTCGCTGTTCCAGAGGTCGAAATGGCCGACCCAGAGCTGCTCGTTGACGAGGGAGACGAGCCGCAGCACCTCGTTGCGCCGCCGCTCCGGCACCTTCAGGTCGAAGGCGGAGGCGACGTGCAGCGCCTCCACGTCCTCGATCCACGTGAAGGCGACGTGGTACTCGGCCCATCGGCCCGCCACCGCCACCGACATCTCGTCGGTCTCGGCACGATCGAAGATCCAGTCCCGGAGGGAGGCGAGGCGCTCGACGACATCGAGCGGGTGCTCGGCGCGGTTCAGGTCGTCGATGTTGAGCTGGGTCATGGCGATCCAAGTTTGGCTCGTCCGAGCGGGAAACAGCTGCGTCAGCGAACGCGGCGAGTGTCGTCTTCAAGGCAGATCGCGACCCGGGCACGGTCAGGGCGTGCAGGCGAAAAGCTTAAGTTCCGACTTGTCTCCCCAGAGCGGCTGCGAATCAGGGCGTGACCCACTATAGCCCGGGCGAGTCGAGGGACTCAAAGCGGAAAGCCGCGGTGGCGGCGGCGTGCCGCCGGCTATCCACCGAAGCTTCCTGTGCACAAGCGGGACGGGCCCGGACGAGGATCAGGCGGTCGCCGTGCCGCCGGTCGGGATGCCGGTCGGCGCAGTCTTGGCGCCGGGGGCGGCTTCCAGCGCCGCGACGCGGGCGGTCAGCGCCTCGTTCTGGGCGCGCAGGGACGCGACGAGATCGCGCAGCACCTCGACCTCTTCGCGGGTCGCGACGTCCATGTCCCGCAGCAGGCGCTCGACCTGCGCCTTGACCATGGTCTCGGCCTCGCGGCGCACACCCTGGGCCGCGCCGGCGGCGTCGGTCATCAGGCGGGCGAAGTCGTCGAACAGGCGGTTCTGCTGCATGGAAAAACTCCGGGGCTGGTCGGTGGTGCACAGCCCTAATGCATTTCAACCCGGAATGGGCCCCGGTCCGGGCTCCCCATCGCGCGAAAATGCGGCACCATCGCGATCGGACCGTTTGTGGCCGCTTCGGTTGCGCGACGGTGTCGCGGGCGGGGCCCAGCAACAGACGGTTGCACAATGATGGCTTCAAGCAAAACCCGGTCTCGGGCATAAGGCGAAACCGTGAGCACGACACCGCACATCCTGATCGTCGAGGACGATCGCGAGATCAGCACGCTGGTCGCCCGCTATCTCCGTGGCAACGATTGTCGGGTCTCGATCGCCGGCGACGGCCGCGAGATGGACCGGCTCCTGGCCGATTCCCGCGTCGACCTCATCGTCCTCGACCTGATGCTGCCGGGCGAGGACGGCCTGTCGATCTGCCGGCGCCTGCGCGCCGCCTCCGGCATGCCGATCCTGATGCTCACCGCGAAGAGCGAGGAGATCGACCGGATCGTCGGGCTCGAGATCGGGGCCGACGACTACCTGGCCAAGCCCTTCAACCCGCGCGAACTGCTCGCCCGCATCCGGGCGATCCTGCGCCGCGGCGCCGCCGCGCAAGGGAGCCGCGACGACGAGGGCGTGCGCCGCCACGCCTTCGCGGGCTTCGTGCTCGATGCGGGCCTGCGCCAGCTCCTCAACCCGGAGGGCGCGCAGGTGTCGCTCACCGGCGCCGAGTTCGACCTCCTGCACGCGATGTGCCTGCGGCCGGGCCGGGTGCTCTCCCGCGACCAGCTCCTCGACCTGACGCAGGGGCGCGCGCCGGGGCCGTTCGAGCGCAGCATCGACGTGCTGGTGAGCCGTATCCGCCAGAAGATCGAGCGCGATCCGCGCAACCCGGAGATGATCAAGACCATCCGCTCCGGCGGCTACCTGTTCACCCCGGAGGTGGTCTCGACATGACGGGCGTTTCCCCATGACGGGCAAGGGGCCTCTGCCGGGCCGCATCGCCGGGCAGCTCGCCCTGCTGGTGGTGGCGGCGATCGTGGTCACCCACGTCGTCGTGACCGTGGCCTTCCTGCTGCTGCGCCCCGAGCTGCGCCGCTCCGACGAGCGCCCGAGCGCGCTCGCCAACCGCCTCGTCACCGTCGTCCACATGGTGGCGGCGGCCCCGGCGGAGGACCGGGCCGACGTGGTGGCGGCGGCGCGCCACAGCGCCTCGGCGCTCCACCTGACCCTCTTGCCCGTCAACGAGCCGAACGCGCCCGGCCCGTCGAGCGCCGACGTGCCGGAGATCACGGGCCTGCGGGCAGCGCTCGGGCCCGGCTACGGCGTCTCGGCCGAGCACCAGCCCGCCGGTGCGCTGCACCTGCGCATCGCCGGGCCGGGCGGCCTCCAGCTCGCCGCCGACCTGCCGCCGCTGCCGCTGCCGCACCCGCCGCTGACCAGCGCGGTGCTGATCACCCTGGTCTTCCTCGCGCTCTCGCTGACGCTGCTGTCGATCTGGGCGACGCGGGCGCTCACCGCGCCGCTCGCGCGGCTGGCCGAGGCGGCCGAGGCCTTCGGCACCGCGACCGAGGCGAGGCCGCTGCCGCAGCGCGGGCCGGAGGAGGTGCTGGCGGTTTCCCGGGCGCTCGGCCGGATGCGCGACCGGGTCCTGCGGCTCATCGACGACCGCACCCACATGCTGGCGGCGATCAGCCACGACCTGCGCACGCCGATCACCCGCCTGCGCCTCCGGGCGGAGTTCCTGGAGGACGAGACCCTGCGCCGGCAGTTCCTGCGCGACCTCGACCAGATGAACGCGCTCGTCGAGGCGGCGCTCTCCTTCGTGCGCGACGGCCAGCCCCGCGAGGGGCAGCCCCGGGCGGATCTCGGCCTCGTCGACCTCGCCTCGGTGGTGCAGACGGTCTGCGACGGCTTCGCCGATATCGGCGAGGCGGTGCGGGCCGAGGAAGTCCGGGACGAGGACCTGCGGCCGGCCCTGGTGCGCGCCTCGTCGGGCGAGCTGCAGCGGGCGCTCACCAACCTCATCGACAATGCGGTGAAGTATGCCGGCGGCGCCACCGTGCGCCTCGTCGAGGCCGGGCCGGGCCGCGTCGCGGTCGAGATCCTCGACGAGGGGCCGGGCATCCCGGAGGAGGAGCGCGCCCTGATGCTCCAGCCCTTCGTGCGCGGCGACCGCGCCCGCACCCTCAACGAGGCCGGCGGCTTCGGCCTCGGCCTGTCGATCGCGAGCGCCATCGCGCAGTCCCACGGCGGCACGTTCAGCCTGGAGAACCGGGTGCCGCAGGGCCTGTGCGTCCGCCTCGAACTGCCGCGGGCGGCCGGTGCGGTGCCGCGCCCGCCGGCGGCCCGGGCCGCCTGAGCCGGCGTACCGGTCTGCTCGGCTCGGACATACTCGGCTTGGACATACTTGGCGAAGATGTAATCTCTCGTTGCGGCATGCTGCGGCGCAACGAGCGGAAACCATTCTCCCGCGCCGGCGAAAGATCTCTTAAGCGGCGCCGGCCGCAACCTGCCTCGCGTCGGGGACGACCGGTCGTCCCCGCCCACACGCGAGGTCTCACGCCCCCATGACGACCGTCTCCGCCTCCAGCGCCGCCGCGCTGGTCAACCCGCCCAAGGTCGAGCCGAAGGCCGGCGCGCACAAGCAGCGGCTCCTCGACCAGATCTCGGCGCAAGCGCAGGCCGGCAGCCTGAGCGCCACCGACGCGAGCGCGCTGACGAGCGCAGTCCAGGACATCGATCAGGCGATGTCCAGTGCTTCGGGCACGTCCGGCACATCCGGCGCCCGCCTCGATCCGGCGCAGGCCAAGAGCCGGATGGACGACCTCATCGGTGCCGAGGTCACCAAGGGCACCCTGACGAGCGACCAGGCGACGACGCTCAAGTCCCTGCTGTCGTCTCAGAGGGGCGGCGGCCAAGGCGGGGATCGGGGCGGCGTCGGCGGCGCGGGCGGTCCTCCCCCCGGGCCGCCGCCCGCCGGCGCGGCGGATGCGACGGATGCCACCTCCGCGACCGACGCGGCCTCGAGCGCCAGCGACCTGCTCGCGGGCTTCCTCAAGCAGCTCCAGGCCACGCAGGCGCAGTGCCAGGCGAGCGGCTACGGCGCGAGCGGCAGCACCGGCACGCCGAAGGGCAGCCAGGCGGCGGTGTTCGACTTCACGGTGTAGGCGCTCACCGCGCCAGCTCGCGCAGGCCGAGACGGATCAGGGTCTTGGCCTCCATCGCCGCCGCGCCCTCGCCGGCCCCTTTCAGCGCCGCGGCCACCGCCGCCGAGGCCTGGACCTGGGCGTAGCCGAGATTGACCAGCGCCGAGATCGCGTCGGCGACCGGCTGGGGCGCGGTCTTGTCCTCCACCGCCCCAGTGAGCTGGATCAGGGCCGGATCGACGGGGGAGAAGGCCGGGGCCTTGTCCTTCAGCTCGGCCACCAGCCGGGCGGCCAGCCGCGGGCCGACGCCGGGGGCTCGGGCGACCGCACCCTTGTCGCCGGTGGCGATGGCGGTGGCGAGGTCGCCCGGCTCCATCACCGAGAGCACGCCGAGGGCCACCCGGGTGCCGACGCCCTGCACGGTCTGGAGCAGGCGGAACCACTCGCGCTCCGCATCGGCCCGGAAGCCGTAGAGGCGGATCATGTCCTCGCGGACGTGGGTCTCGATCGCCAGCTCCGCCGCCTCGCCGGTGGGCGGCAGGCGCTGCAGCGTCCGGGCCGAGCAATGCACCACGTAGCCGACGCCGTGCACGTCGAGGATCACGAAGTCCTCGCCGTAGGAATCCACCACGCCCTTCAGCTTGCCGATCATCGCCCGTCGGATCTCCGGCGGGCCGACAGGGCCCGGATCCCGGGCCATACCCAGCCCGGCCCCGGCCCACAAGGCGGCGCGATGCGGCGCGTCGCCCCGTCGACGGCGCTCAGCTCAGGCGGCGCAGATAGGCCCGGCGCAGGCTCTTGCCGATCTCGCGGCCGAGTTCGAGCAGCAGCATGTCGACGATCTTCAGGAGGAACGGCCGGTCCGCCGTCACCAGGGCCTCGCGGGCGGCGATGCAGGCCTCGGCGGCCTGTTCCAGCGGGCAGTCCGGCCGCGCATCGACGCAGTGGCCGTAGGCCGTGTCGCTCAGGGCGCTGCCGGTCATGTCGACGAGGATGCCGTGCGCCCGAGCCGGGCGGCCGTCGCCGTCGCGCTCGTAGCGGGCGCGGGAGAGCACCCACAGGGTCCGGCCGGCGGCGTCCCGCACGCGGAATTCGGCGACGAACGAGCCGCCCTCCGCCGCGCCGTGCTGCATCCGGGCGATGACGGCGTCGCGGTCGTCGGGGTGGATGCAGGCGGCGAAGACCCGCAGGGGGGCGCCCTTGGCCAAGCGGTCGAGATCGGCCCCGAACAGACTGCCGGCGACGTCGTCGGCATGCATCCGGTCGCGGGCGATGTCCCACGACCAGGTGCCGACCATGTCCGCCGTCATCGGCGGGGCCGGCCGCACCCTTCCGGCGCCGCGTCTTCCCTCGACGTCCCCGATCATGATGGTCCGCAGCCCCTTCGCCTCGCTCGACACCCCCCGGTGGTCGGGCCTGTCCCGGCCTTGTGCGCTTTGCCGGCGAGGCCGGTCAATGCAGTCAATTTCCGGTGGCTGGGCCGGCCGAGCTTCGCCGGGTGCGATATCCGGCGCTCCGTGGCGGTGCGCGGGCGACGAGGCGGACCGGCAGATCGTCCCGCACCGCGGCCGTCACCACTCTCTCACGATCCGGCCTTCCGTGCGATCCGGCGCCAAGGACGCTTTCGGTTCACGAACGTCGTCACGATTTTTTTGAGTTTCGCGCGTGGCGGGCAAACTAAAGGCAAGTACGAGGTGCCGCACCCGGCGCCCGTTACGGCGGGTGACGCCATGGTGTGTCCGCAGGGCCCGGCCGAGGTGCTGACCATCCTGCGGGATCTGCGGGAGATCGGGCGGCGGCAGGTCGAGCACCTGGCGCGGATGGCGGAACGCGTGCGGGTCACGGGCGAAGTGGCGAAGGCCCAGACCGATCCCCTGCGCAGCATCATCGACCGGTAGCAGGTTATCCCTGAGCCGGACCGTCGACAGGCACGGGTGACGCGCCGGACTCCGCTCGCCGCCAGCCCGGTCGCCCGACCGATCTTCCAGGACCCGAGACCCCGCCTGCAGCCCCGCCGGCAGCCGCCCGCGGGGCTTTTTGGTCAAGCCGCTGGTCGCATTTTCTGCAAAACAGATGACTCTACAGATTACGGTCAAGTAAAACGATGTTACGAGATGTATAATAGAAATTAATGCTAAAACCTTGTGATATTAGATAATTTATCATGCCGTCAATTTTCTCTCGCCCTACTGCCCAATAATGAATTTCTATCAGGATCAACCTAATTGAACTAAGGTCGGCGCCATTTAGCAAATCAGCTTCGCCGCCTTCAATATCACAGATTATTACGTTTGCCTGATGGTCAGCAATTTTGTCTTCAAGACATACAAGCGGAACCCTCACCACGCTTGCGATATCTGAATCGCCGGGTTTCACGAATAATCTGGACGCCCAAAAATCACGGGAGACAAAAAAGTCGATTTCCGTTTCATCGTTCAACCAGCGGCTGCGGTTGCGCATAACGCCCACATTCGCGCTGATCTCACCCATTCCGTTGGCATCAAAATTGCGGCGGGCATCCGCCACGATGGCTGGATTGGCGTCGTAGGTCAAAACACTGGACGGACAAACAACGCCTGCTGCTGTCATGGATACCATACCAACGGCGGTTCCAATCTCAAGCACCCTATCCTTTGAAAGCAGAACTTCCTTGACAATTTTGCGTTCGGCATCCTCGTATCCACCGCCGTCTAAGGCTTTCACAAGGCTTGTAGAATATTTATTTGTATCAACAAATACAGCGCGCGAGTCAATATATGTGATATGACCGGTGCGTCCCTCAATCAGTCTTTGAGTTGCTGCCGCCTTCTCGGCAAGCAAACGTTGTTTCGTTTGTGCCATTTGATCGCGCAGCAGTGCTGACTCTTCGGGATCAGGTTTATAGCCCAGCACCTCGCATTCGCGGAAATGAAGATATCCGGGATCGTCTTTCCGTATTCTCACAAATCGAGCTAATAATTTGCCGCCGAACTTAGCTTCATATGGGTGATCGTCATCGCCGCCGAATGTTGCATTGTCATTTTTGCTGAAGATTGACAGCCAGCTATTTGGAGCTCCAGTGGGCGATATTAAAATTGAAAATTTACGAAATCTATGCGCGTATTCCCGACGATTAAAGAGGCGTAATTTTTCGATTACTATATCTTCTCCAAGATCGACCTGCCACCATGGTGACGTTTCATTATCCGTGTGGAAGAACCGCGAGCTCGTGGTGTCGCCATTGGTCGCAACGCTGGCATCGACCTCGGTGATCTGTGACGATGACCACTGCGACACCGAACTTTGGTTGGCCGGCTTCCCGAGGGCAAAATTGAAGGCGTGAGGTGAAGTTGCATTCATAGAAGCGCCCCGTTTTGGTACGGGTATAGCCCATCGGGCCACCCGGAAAACGTCTGACTCAGAACGTCGCCAGCAGCGCCATCTTGACCGCATCCCGCAGCCTGTATGAGCCGCCAGGGTGGTGGTGCGGAGTGACGTCGCCGCCGAGCCGGCGTCGCATCCTCCACCGCCAGTTCTCCTGCCGACCACGGGTGATCAAGGACGGTCGCGGCGACGTCAAGGCGCTTGTCGCCGATCTCGATGATGGCCGGCGCCGATGGGTCGGCCAGGTCGGCGGCGATCGCCGTCTCCCACCCACCCGCGCGGCTTGCGCCCCACAGGGATTTTCACTAGGAACCAGGGCATCGGGGCGTAGCGCAGTCTGGTAGCGCATCTGGTTCGGGACTAGACGGCCTTCTTTGAAAAGCCGTTGTCCGACAGAGGTTTATCATCCGCCCCCTCCGTAGAATTGGGACTTTTCTGGTGATCCGCGTCGCGGTGCCGAGCGGTTACCGCCTCCATGGCGCGCCTCACGTCCTCGTCTTGGACGTGCGCGTACTTGGCCGTGGTGGTGATGTCCTCGTGCCGCAGCAGCGTCTGCACCACCTTGAGGTCGCCGCCGGCGCGCAGGAGTCGTGAGGCCGCGGTGTGGCGGTTGTCGTGGAAGCGATAGTTCGCAACCGCCGACGCCGGCAGCGAGCGGCGCCACACGGTCTTCATGCCTTCATAGCTGATGGGTAGCACATCGCCCGCCCGGCGCAGGCCCCGCTTCTTCTGGACAGTGTAGGTGAACACCGCCTCGGCATGGCGACCGCGCAGCGGGAACAGCAGGTCACGCATCGCGCTCGAGAGCGGGATCTTGGCGACCTTGCCACCCTTGCCGCGGATCTCGACCGTGCGGGCCGCCCAATCGATGTCGTCCCAGCGCAGGCCGATGCACTCCTTCAGCCGGCAACCGGAGATCAAGGCGAACTCGACCACGACCCGGAACTCGGCCGGCAGCGCGGCCAGCAGGCGAACCTCCTCCTCGTCGCGCAGCTCGCGCACCCGCTCGCGCGGCACCGGCAGGGCGTGTGCCTTCCACGAGATGGCGCCGATGGGCTGGTCCCAGGCGTCTCGGGCCCGGAGCAGGATCGCGCGCAGCGGTTCGATCACTGTGCGATTCACCGTGGCGTTGCTTACCAGGCGCGGTGGGGCAGGGGGCTTGGTCGATTTCTTCCCCTCGCCCTGGCGCGGCGTCTTCCGGCGCACCTTCCGTGCCTCGCCCCTACGCGCGGCGACGAGGGAGGCGACCTGGGCGTTGCCGATGTCCTTGATCAGGATCTCGCGCCCGAGCTGCGTCACGATCCAGGCAATCGCCGCGTCGAGGGTCCTTCGGGCGTTGGTGCTGTAGAACGCCCCGCGCTCGTCCCAGAACCGGGCCGCGGCGACGTCGAGCGTCATTGGCTCGCCCTTCGTCTCGACCGCCGTTAGCGCCTCACGTTCCAGTTTGGCGCGGACCTGATGCTCTACGCGCTCGGCGTCCCGTTTCGTTCGGCATCGCGTCGAGCCATGAACCCGATCACCTTTGAACCAGAAGTCGTACTAGTAGATTTCCGAGATGAACTTGCCGTTTTTCTTGGGACGATAGACGGACATGGCGCGCTCCGGGTGCGCTGAGACTCGATGAACGCGGCGATGTCGTCAGGGTGGAACAGGCGGCGGCGATGCAAGCCGTGACCATAGGCGATGTGCTGGATCGCGCCGGCGCGCATGTAGCCGCGAAGCGTCTTGGCCGACATGCGCAGGCAGGTGAACTGCCCCGGGTTTTTCGGAGGCTTGTTGGCTTGGGTCAGGAGGCCAAGGCTTGGTCGCCGACGTGAGCATGATAGCGCGCTTCGGCCTCGGCGGGAGGGACGTTGCCGATGGGCGCGACGAGGCGACGGTGGTTGTACCAGTCGACCCACTCCAAGGTGGCGTACTCGACGGCCTCGAAGGAACGCCACGGGCCACGCCGGTGGAGACCTCCGCCTTGAACAAGCCGTTGATCGTCTCCGCCAAGGCGTTGTCGTAAGAGTCGCCGACGCTGTCGACCGACGGTTCGATCCCTGCTCCAGCCAGGCGTTCTGTGTACCGTAGAGCCAAGTATTGCGAGCCACGGTCCGAGTGATGCACCAGTCCGCTGCCCTGGACGGGACGACGCTCGTGCAGGGCCTGCTCCAGGGCATCCAGCACGAAGCCTGCGTGTGCACGACGTGATGCTCGCCAACCAACGATGCACCGGGCGAACACATCGATGACGAACGCCACGTACACGAAGCCCGACCACGTCGCTACGTAGGTGAAGTCGCTGACCCACAAGGCATTCGGTCGGGGAGCCTTGAAGTGGCGGT
>NZ_FPCB01000067.1:0-19893 GCF_900116815.1 Methylobacterium sp. 174MFSha1.1
TGGCGGTTCGGGGTCTCGTACTCGACGTGGGCGGTCGAGATCGTGATGCCGCGCGCCTTCTCCTCCGGCGCCTTGTCGATCTGGTCGTACGCCGTGAACGTGGCGCCGCCCGACTCGGCCAGGACCTTCGTGATCGCCGCGGTCAGAGAGGTCTTGCCATGGTCAACGTGACCGATGGTGCCGATGTTGCAGTGCGGCTTCGTCCGCGAAAACTTTTCCTTGGCCATCGCCAAAACTCCGTCGATCGAATGCGTGCGTTTAGTCTTGGGGTGGTGCCCGCCGTGGCGGGCACCGAAGCTGCGAGCTGGCCTGGGATAAGGCCCAACTCATCAGGCGTCGTTTCGCCTTAGGCGTACTTGGCAACCACCTTCTCGGCCTCGCCGCGCGGGACCTCTTCGTAGTGGTCGAACTGCATCGTGAAGTTCGCGCGGCCCTGGGTGAAGGAGCGCAGCTGGTTCACGTAACCGAACATGTTGGCGAGCGGCACCATCGCGTTGATGACGTTGGCGTTGCCGCGCATGTCCTGACCCTGGATCTGGCCGCGCCGGGAGTTCAGGTCGCCGATGACCGAACCAGTATAGTCCTCCGGGGTCACGACCTCGACCTTCATCACCGGCTCGAGCAGCACCGAGCCGCCCTTCTGCAGGGCCTCGCGGAGCGCAGCCCGCGAGGCGATCTCGAAGGCCAGTGCCGAGGAGTCGACCTCGTGGTAGGCGCCGTCGACCAGCTCCACCTTGATGTCGACCACCGGGAAGCCCGCCAGGATGCCGGCGGTCAGCACGCTGTTGAGGCCCTTCTCGACGCCCGGGATGTACTCCTTGGGCACCGAGCCGCCGACGATCTTCGACTCGAAGGCGTAGCCGGCACCCGGCTCGTTCGGCTCGACCACGAACTTCACCCGCGCGAACTGGCCGGTACCACCGGTCTGCTTCTTGTGGGTGTAGTCGATCTCGGTCCGCTTGGTCAGCTTCTCCCGGTACGCGACCTGCGGCTGGCCGATATTGGCCTCGACCTTGTAGGTGCGCTTCAGGATGTCGACCTTGATGTCGAGGTGGAGCTCGCCCATCCCCTTCAGGATGGTCTGGCCCGACTCCTGGTCCGTGGAGACCCGGAAGGACGGATCTTCGGCGGCGAGCTTCGAGAGCGCGATGCCGAGCTTCTCCTGGTCCGCCTTGGACTTGGGCTCGACGGCGATCTCGATGACCGGCTCCGGGAACTCCATCTTCTCGAGGATCACGGCCTTGGTCGGGTCGCACAGCGTGTCGCCGGTGCGGGTGTCCTTGAGACCCGCGAGCGCCACGATGTCGCCGGCGAACGCCTCCTTGATGTCCTCGCGGTTGTTCGCGTGCATCAGGAGCATGCGGCCGACCCGCTCCTTCTTGTCGCGGGTCGAGTTGATGACGTTCGCGCCCGAGTCGATCTTGCCCGAATACACGCGGCAGAAGGTGATCGTGCCGACGTGGGGATCGTCCATGATCTTGAAGGCGAGCATGGAGAAGGGATCGGAGTCGAGCGGCCGGCGGACCACCTCCTCCTCAGTCTTGTAGTCGATGCCCTTGATCTCGCCGCGGTCGGCGGGAGACGGCAGGTAGTCGACAACGCCGTCGAGCAGAGGCTGCACGCCCTTGTTCTTGAACGCGGAGCCGCACATCACCGGGTGGAAGGCGCGGCGCTGCACCGCGGTCCGCACCAGCTTGCGCATGGTGTCCTCGTCCGGCTCGGTACCGTCGAGGTAGGCGGCCATCGCGTCGTCGTCCATCTCGACGCAGGCCTCGACGAGCTTGGTGCGGTACTCCGCAGCCTGGTCGGCGAGGTCGGCCGGGATCTCCTCCTCGGAGTAGTTGGCGCCGAGCGCCTCACCCGACCACACGATCGCCTTCATCTTGATCAGGTCGATCACGCCCTTGAAGGAGCTCTCGGCGCCGATCGGCAGCTGCAGGCACACCGGCTTGCCGGCGACGCGGTCGATGATGTCGGCCACGCACTTGAAGAAGTCGGCGCCGATCTTGTCCATCTTGTTGACGAACACGATGCGCGGCACGTCGTACTTGTCGGCCTGGCGCCACACCGTCTCGGTCTGCGGCTCGACGCCCTGGTTGCCGTCGAGCACGCAGACGGCGCCGTCGAGCACGCGGAGCGAGCGCTCCACCTCGATGGTGAAGTCGACGTGGCCGGGGGTGTCGATGATGTTCAGGCGCTTGTCGCGCCAGAAGCAGGTGGTCGCAGCCGAGGTGATCGTGATGCCACGCTCCTGCTCCTGCTCCATCCAGTCCATGGTGGCGGCGCCCTCATGGACCTCGCCGATCTTATGGGACTTGCCGGTGTAGTAGAGGATCCGCTCGGTCGTCGTGGTCTTGCCGGCATCGATGTGGGCCATGATGCCGAAGTTGCGGTAGTCCTCGATCGCGTGCGTGCGGGGCATCGGGGGGCTCCTGAAGAAGGGGGCCGCCGCACCCGGAGGGCGGCGGCGAAGCAGCGTTTACCAGCGATAGTGCGAGAACGCCCGGTTGGCCTCGGCCATCCGGTGGGTGTCCTCGCGCTTCTTCACGGCGTTGCCGCGGTTGTTGGCGGCGTCGAGCAGCTCGGCGGAGAGACGCTCGACCATGGTGCGGTCGTTGCGCGAGCGGGCGGCCTGGATCAGCCAGCGGATCGCCAGCGCCTGGCGGCGCTCGGTGCGGACCTCGACCGGGACCTGGTAGGTCGCGCCGCCGACGCGGCGGGAGCGGACTTCGATCGCCGGGGCGACGTTGTCGAGGGCGGCGCGGAACACCTCGATCGGGTTCGCCTTGGCGCGGGCCTCGATGATGTCGAACGCGCCGTAGACGATGCTCTCGGCGACCGACTTCTTGCCCTCGTACATCACCGAGTTCATGAACTTGGTGAGGACGATGTCGCCGTACTTGGCGTCGGGGATGATCTCGCGCTTCTCGGCGCTGTGGCGGCGGGACATCGCTCGCTCCGTTTAAGTTCTAAAAATCAACTGTTGTGCCCCACGCAGGCCGCCTGAGCCAAAGGCCGGCGGCATCCTTGCGGGACAGGCGATAAAGGTACCGGTCCGCGTCGACTTACTTCGGACGCTTGGCGCCGTACTTCGAGCGACGCTGCTTGCGGTTCTTGACGCCCTGGGTGTCGAGAACGCCGCGCAGGATGTGGTAGCGCACGCCCGGAAGATCCTTCACGCGGCCGCCGCGGATCATCACCACGGAGTGCTCCTGAAGGTTGTGACCCTCGCCCGGGATGTAGCCGATGACCTCGAAGCCGTTAGTCAGGCGAACCTTGGCGACCTTGCGGAGCGCCGAGTTCGGCTTCTTCGGGGTCGTGGTGTAGACGCGGGTGCAGACGCCGCGCTTCTGCGGGCAGGCATCGAGGGCCGGCACCTTGTTGCGGGCCTTCTGCGCCTTCCGCGGATTGGCGATCAGCTGGTTGATCGTCGGCATGCCATTCCTCTCGCAACGCATCGCCGTCCTGGCGACCGTCGTTTCGCAAAATCTCGTCTGAACGACCGTCGCTTCGGGAAGAAGCGCAACGCAAATCGCGCCCCAGGCTGAAACCAGCCTTTGGCGCGCCATGCGAGCAGAGGACCACCGGGGGCAAGGCCCCAGCGATCATGCCGGTCTGACACGTGTCAGTCGGTTGAAGTTCGGTCGCGTTTAGGAGACTTGGATCGAGGCACGAGGGGCACGTCGATCAGCTGTCGCCTACGGCCAGCCGTTCAGTAGGAGGGCCTATTACGGTCTCGTCCCGCGCCCGTCAAGCGGAAACTTTCCTTTAAAGCTTGGCTGCTTACGCGAAAAGGCCGGCGCCCCCGGATGGGAGCGCCGGCCTTTTTCCACGGGTCTTCCTCGGGTTCGGCGGGCGCTGGCGCCCGCCGTCGAGGCCCCCTGCCCTACTCGGCCGCCGGGAGATGCTCGGCCACCGCCGCGCCGCTCTCGGCCGACTTCTGGGCCATGATCAGCCCGTCGCGCCGGCGCGCGATGGACTTGATGTCGGAGATCATCGCGCCGGTACCCGCCGGGATCAGCGAGCCGACGATGACGTTCTCCTTGAGACCCTCGAGGTTGTCGACCTTGCCGTTGACCGCCGCCTCGGTGAGGACGCGGGTGGTCTCCTGGAACGAGGCCGCCGAGATGAACGAGCGGGTCTGCAGCGAGGCCTTGGTGATGCCGAGCAGGACGGGGACGCCCTGGATCGGCTTCTTGCCCTCGGCGAGCAGCTTCTCGTTGAACTCTGCCAGCTCCATCCGGTCGATCTGGTCGCCGGTCAGGATCTCGGAATCGCCGCCGTCGGTGATCTCCACCTTCTGCAGCATCTGCCGGACGATGACCTCGATGTGCTTGTCGTTGATCGACACGCCCTGCAGCCGGTAGACCTCCTGGATCTCGTTGACGAGGTAGGCGGCGAGCTCCTCGACGCCCTTGATCGCCAGGATGTCGTGCGGTGCCGGGTTGCCGTCGACGATGAAGTCGCCGAGCTCGACCACGTCGCCGTCCTGCAGGTGGATGTGCTTGCCCTTCGGGATCAGGTACTCCACCGGCTCCGAGCCGTCATGCGGGGTCAGGCTCAGGCGGCGCTTGTTCTTGTAGTCGCGCCCGAACGAGATCGTGCCGGACTTCTCGGCGATGATCGCCGCATCCTTCGGCCGGCGCGCCTCGAACAGCTCCGCCACCCGCGGCAGACCGCCGGTGATGTCGCGGGTCTTGGCGCTGTCGGTCGAGACGCGGGCGAGGATGTCGCCGGCCTTGACCCGGGTGCCCGGATCGACGCCGATGATCGCCTCGACCGGCAGGATCGAGCGGGCATCCGAGCCGCGCGGCAGCTTCTGCACCCGGCCGTTCTGGTCGTGGACCGCGATCGCCGGACGCAGGTCCGCCGTCCGCGCCGAGCCGCGCCAGTCGATGACGACGCGCTTGGCGATGCCGGTCGACTCGTCGGTCGTCTCGGTGATCGACTGGCCGTCGATCAGGTCCTCGTAGGCCACGATGCCGTCGATCTCGGTCAGGATCGGCCTTGTGTAGGGATCCCACTCGGCGATGCGCTGGCCGCGCTTGATCGCGTCACCCTCGTCGACCCGGACGCGGGCACCGTATTGCAGGCGGTGGACCGCCCGCTCGGTGCCGTCCGGCCCGACGATCACGACCGCGACGTTGCGGCCGATGGCGACGAGGTCGCCGTCCGAGTTGCGGGCCAGACCGCGGTTGCGGATCTTGACCGTGCCCTCGAAGCTCGACTCGATGAAGGACGAGTCGGCGATCTGGGCCGCGCCGCCGATGTGGAAGGTGCGCATCGTGAGCTGGGTGCCCGGCTCTCCGATCGACTGCGCCGCGATGACGCCGACGGCCTCGCCCATGTTGACGGGCGTGCCGCGGGCGAGGTCGCGCCCGTAGCAGGTGGCGCAGACGCCGTTCCGGGTCGCGCAGACCAGGACCGAGCGGATCTTCACCTCCTGGATGCCGGCCTTGGTGATCGGCTCGAGGTGCTTCTCCTCGATCGTCTCGCCCTTGGCGACGATGATCGTGCCGTCATTGGCGACCAGGTCCTCAGCCGTGGCGCGGCCGAGGATGCGGGTCGCCAGCGAGGCCACGACCTGGCCGGCATCGATGATCGCGCGCATGCGGATGCCGCTCTCGGTGCCGCAATCCACCTCGCGGATCACCGCGTCCTGCGCCACGTCGACGAGGCGGCGGGTCAGGTAGCCGGAGTTCGCGGTCTTGAGCGCGGTGTCGGCGAGGCCCTTGCGGGCGCCGTGCGTCGAGTTGAAGTACTCGAGCACGTCCAGGCCTTCCTTGAAGTTCGAGATGATCGGGGTCTCGATGATCTCGCCCGAGGGCTTGGCCATCAGACCGCGCATCGCCGCGAGCTGCTTCATCTGCGCCGGCGAGCCACGGGCGCCCGAGTGGCTCATCATGTAGATCGAGTTGACCTGCTTGTCGGCGCCGTGCTCGTCCTTCTGCACGGACGAGATGCGGTTCATCATCTCGCCGGCGAGACGGTCGGAGCACTTGGCCCAGGCGTCCACGACCTTGTTGTACTTCTCGCCCTGGGTGATCAGGCCGTCTTGGTACTGCTGCTCGTAATCTTTCACGAGCGAGCGCGTCTCATCGACGATCGACCACTTGTTGTCCGGCACCACCATGTCGTCCTTGCCGAACGAGATGCCGGCGCGGAAGGCGTGGATGAAGCCGAGACCCATGATCCGGTCGCAGAAGATCACCGACTCCTTCTGACCGCAATGGCGGTAGACGGTGTCGATCATCGCCGAGATCTCCTTCTTCGTCATCAGCTTGTTGACGACGTCGAAGGGGACGCGCTTGTGGCGCGGGAGCACGCTCGACAGGATCACCCGGCCCGGCGTGGTGTCGTAGATCCGGGAGACCTCGTTCCCGTCGGAATCGAGGCCCTTCCAGCGCCACTTGATCTTGGTGTGCAGCGTGACGGTGCGGGCCGCGAGCGCATGCTCGAGCTCGCCGAAATCGCCGAACACGCCCTTCATCGGGTTTTTCGGGTCGTTCGGCTTGTGCTCACCCGGCGAGCCATCGGCGACGATCGACAGGTAGTACAGGCCGAGCACGATGTCCTGCGACGGCACGATGATCGGCGCGCCGTTCGCCGGGTGCAGGATGTTGTTCGTCGACATCATCAGGACGCGCGCTTCCAGCTGCGCTTCCAGCGACAGCGGAACGTGCACGGCCATCTGGTCGCCGTCGAAGTCGGCGTTGAACGCGGCGCAGACCAGCGGGTGCAGCTGGATCGCCTTGCCCTCGATCAGCTTCGGCTCGAAGGCCTGGATGCCGAGGCGGTGCAGCGTCGGCGCCCGGTTCAGCATGACGGGATGCTCGCGGATCACTTCGTCCAGGATGTCCCAGACCTCCGGCTTCTCCTTCTCGACGAGCTTCTTCGCCTGCTTCACCGTGGCCGAGAAGCCCTTGGCGTCGAGGCGCGCGTAGATGAACGGCTTGAACAGCTCGAGCGCCATCTTCTTCGGCAGCCCGCACTGGTGCAGCTTCAGCTCGGGGCCGACCACGATGACCGAGCGGCCGGAATAGTCGACGCGCTTGCCGAGCAGGTTCTGGCGGAACCGGCCCTGCTTGCCCTTCAGCATGTCGGCGAGCGACTTCAGCGGGCGCTTGTTGGCGCCCGTGATGACGCGGCCGCGCCGTCCGTTGTCGAACAGCGCGTCGACCGCCTCCTGCAGCATCCGCTTCTCGTTGCGGATGATGATGTCCGGCGCGCGCAGCTCGATCAGCCGCTTGAGGCGGTTGTTGCGATTGATGACGCGCCGGTAGAGGTCGTTGAGGTCCGAGGTCGCGAAGCGGCCGCCGTCGAGCGGGACGAGCGGGCGCAGGTCCGGCGGGATCACCGGCACGACGGTCAGGATCATCCACTCGGGCCGGTTGCCCGACATCTGGAACGCCTCGATGATCTTGAGGCGCTTCAGCAGCTTCTTGGGCTTCAGCTCGGAGGTGGTGGTGGCGATCTCCTCGCGCAGGTCGGCCGCGATCTTGTCGAGGTCGAGCTCCTGCAGGATGCGCCGGATCGCCTCCGCGCCGATCATGGCGGTGAAGCTGTCCTCGCCGTACTCCTCCTGTGCGCGCAGGTACTCCTCCTCCGACAGGAGCTGACGCTCCTTCAGGGGGGTGAGGCCCGGCTCGATGACGACGTAGGACTCGAAGTACAGGATGCGCTCGAGGTCCTTGAGCGCCATGTCGAGCAGCAGGCCGATGCGGCTCGGCAGCGACTTCAGGAACCAGATATGGGCGACGGGCGCGGCGAGCTCGATATGGCCCATGCGGTCGCGACGCACCCGCGCGAGGGTCACCTCGACGCCGCACTTCTCGCAGATCACGCCCTTGTACTTCATGCGCTTGTACTTGCCGCACAAGCACTCGTAGTCCTTGATCGGCCCGAAGATCCGGGCACAGAACAAGCCGTCACGCTCGGGCTTGAACGTACGGTAATTGATGGTCTCGGGCTTCTTGATCTCGCCGTAGGACCAGGACAGGATCTTCTCAGGCGACGAGATCGAGATCTTGATCTGGTCGAAGCTCTGAGGCTGAGCCTGCTGGTTGAAAAGATTCATGACCTCTTGGTTCATGATCTGCTCCTTGGCTGACGGGGCGCCACGAAGGGCCGGGCCGGGACCGCCGTCTGATGAAACGGGTTTCGGCGGCCGGGGCCCTCGCGCTGAGGGCCCCGCCGCCGTCGTCAGGTTGGGATCGGGACGAGCTTACTCGGCCGCCTCGGGAGGCGCCTCGAGCTGGTCGTTGGCGGCACGCTTGGAGGACAGCAGCTCGACGTTGAGGCCGAGCGACCGCATCTCCTTCACCAGCACGTTGAAGCTCTCCGGGATGCCCGCCTCGAAGGTGTCGTCGCCGCGCACGATGGCCTCGTAGACCTTGGTGCGGCCGGCGACGTCGTCGGACTTCACCGTCAGCATCTCCTGCAGCGTGTAGGCGGCACCGTAGGCTTCGAGGGCCCACACCTCCATCTCGCCGAAGCGCTGGCCGCCGAACTGCGCCTTGCCGCCCAGGGGCTGCTGGGTGACGAGCGAGTACGGACCGATCGAGCGCGCGTGGATCTTGTCGTCCACCAGGTGGTGCAGCTTCAGCATGTAGATGTAGCCGACCGTGACCTTGCGGTCGAAGGGCTCGCCGGTGCGCCCGTCATAGAGCGTCGACTGGCCCGAACGGTCGAGACCCGCCATCTCCAGCATCGTTTCGATGTCGGCTTCCTTGGCGCCGTTGAACACCGGGGTGGCCATCGGGACGCCACGGCGCAGGTTGTTGCCGACCTCGGCGAGATCCTGGTCGGTCAGGCCGGCCAGTTCGGTCTCGCTGTAGATCGCCTTCATGCGCTCGCGCAGGGGCTCGATGTCGTGGGTGCGCAGATACGCGTCCACGGCCTGCGAGACCTGCCGGCCCAGGCCCGCGGCGGCCCAGCCCAGATGCGTCTCGAGGATCTGGCCGACATTCATCCGGCTCGGCACGCCGAGCGGGTTGAGCACGATGTCGGCGTGCGTGCCGTCCTCCAGGAACGGCATGTCCTCGATCGGCACGATGCGCGAGACCACGCCCTTGTTGCCGTGCCGGCCCGCCATCTTGTCGCCGGGCTGGATCTTGCGCTTCACCGCCACGAAGACCTTGACCATCTTCATGACGCCGGGAGGCAACTCGTCGCCGCGCTGCAGCTTCTCGACCTTGTCGAGGAAGCGCTGCTCGAGGCGCTTCTTCGACTCGTCGTACTGCTTCTGCATCGCCTCCATCTCGGTCATGAGACGGTCTTCGACGACGGCGAACTGCCACCATTGCGAGCGGGGGTAATCCGCCAGGAGCTCACGGGTGAGCGTGGTCTCCTTCCGGAAGCCCTTCGGGCCGGCGACTGGCGACTGGCCGACCAGCAGGTCGCCCAGACGCGCATAGGTGTTGCGGTCGAGGATCGCCTGCTCGTCGTCCCGGTCCTTGGCGAGACGCTCGATCTCCTCGCGCTCGATGGCTTGCGCGCGCTCGTCCTTGTCGACGCCGTGGCGGTTGAACACCCGGACCTCGACGATCGTGCCGGTGACGCCCGGCGGCACCCGCAAGCTGGTGTCGCGCACGTCCGAGGCCTTCTCGCCGAAGATGGCGCGGAGAAGCTTCTCCTCCGGCGTCATCGGGCTCTCGCCCTTCGGGGTGATCTTGCCGACCAGGATGTCGCCCGCGTGGACCTCGGCGCCGATATAGACGATGCCGGCCTCGTCGAGGTTCTTGAGCGCCTCCTCCGAGACGTTCGGGATGTCGCGGGTGATCTCCTCCGGCCCGAGCTTGGTGTCGCGGGCCATCACCTCGAATTCCTCGATGTGGATCGAGGTGAACACGTCATCCTTCACGATCCGCTCGGAGAGCAGGATCGAATCCTCGAAGTTGTAGCCGTTCCACGGCATGAACGCGACGAGCACGTTGCGGCCGAGCGCGAGCTCGCCGAACTCGGTCGAGGGACCGTCGGCGATGATGTCGCCCTTCTTCACCACGTCGCCGACGCGCACGAGCGGCTTCTGGGTGATGCAGGTCGACTGGTTCGAGCGCTGGAACTTCTGCAGCCGGTAGATGTCGACGCCGGGCTTCGAGGCGTCGGCCTCGTCGGTGGCGCGGATGACGATACGGGTCGCGTCGACCTGGTCGATGATGCCCGCGCGCCGGGCGCCGATGGCGGCACCCGAATCACGCGCGACCACCGCCTCCATGCCGGTGCCGACGAAGGGCGCGTCGGCGCGAACCAGCGGCACCGCCTGGCGCTGCATGTTCGAGCCCATCAGCGCGCGGTTGGCGTCGTCGTTCTCAAGGAACGGGATCAGCGCCGCGGCGACCGACACGAGCTGCTTCGGCGACACGTCCATCAGGTCGACCCGCTCGGGGCCGACGACGATCACCTCGCCCGCCCGCCGGCAGACCACGAGGTCCTCCGTGAGCTTGCGGTTCTTGTCCATCTGCGCGTTGGCCTGGGCGACGTGGTACTTCGCCTCCTCCATCGCCGACAGGTAGGCGACCTCGTCCGTGACCACGCCGTCGCGCACGCGCCGGAACGGGGTCTCGATGAAGCCGTACTTGTTGACGCGCGCGAAGGTGGCGAGCGAGTTGATCAGGCCGATGTTCGGGCCTTCCGGCGTCTCGATCGGGCAGATGCGGCCGTAATGCGTCGGGTGCACGTCGCGCACCTCGAAGCCGGCGCGCTCGCGGGTCAGACCGCCCGGGCCGAGGGCCGAGAGGCGGCGCTTGTGCGTCACCTCGGAGAGCGGGTTGGTCTGGTCCATGAACTGCGACAGCTGCGACGAGCCGAAGAACTCGCGCACGGCGGCCGCCGCGGGCTTCGCGTTGATCAGGTCCTGCGGCATCACGGTATCGATGTCGACCGACGACATCCGCTCCTTGATGGCGCGCTCCATGCGCAGGAGGCCCAGGCGGTACTGGTTCTCCATCAGCTCGCCGACCGAGCGCACCCGGCGGTTGCCGAGATGGTCGATGTCGTCGATCTCGCCCTTGCCGTCGCGCAGGTCGACCAGCGCCTTGACGACCGCCAGCATGTCCTCGCGGCGCAGGGTCCGCACGGTGTCCGCCGCATCGAGGTCGAGGCGCATGTTCATCTTCACCCGGCCGACGGCCGAGAGGTCGTAGCGCTCCGCGTCGAAGAACAGCGAGTGGAACATTGCCTCGGCGGTGTCGAGGGTCGGCGGCTCGCCCGGGCGCATCACCCGGTAGATGTCGAACAGCGCACCCTCGCGGGCCGAGTTCTTGTCGACCGCCAGCGTGTTGCGGATGTAGGGACCGATGTTGACGTGGTCGATGTCGAGGACCGGGATCTCCTCGATGCCGACGTCGGTCAGGCCCTTGAGGACCTTCTCGCTGATCTCGTCGCCGGCCTCGGCGTAGATCTCGCCGGTCTTGTAGTTGACCATGTCCTCGGCGATGTACTGGCCGATCAGGTCCTCGTCGGTCGCACGCAGGGCCTTCGTGCCCTTCTCGGCGATCTGGCGGGCGGTGCGGGCGGTCAGCTTCTTGCCGGTCTCCAGCACCACCTCGCCCGAATCGGCGTCGATCAGGTCGCTCGAGGCCTTGAAGCCCTTCAGCCGCTCGGCGTCGTAGGGCACGCGCCAATCGCCCCCGTCACGGCTATACGTGACGCGGTTGTAGAACGTCGACAGGATCTCCTCGCCGTCGAGGCCGAGCGCGAAGAGCAGCGAGGTGACGGGGATCTTGCGCTTGCGGTCGATGCGCGCGTGCACGATGTCCTTGGCGTCGAACTCGACGTCGAGCCAGGAGCCGCGATACGGGATGATGCGCGCGGCGAACAGCAGCTTGCCCGAGGAGTGGGTCTTGCCCTTGTCGTGGTCGAAGAACACGCCCGGCGAGCGGTGCATCTGCGAGACGATGACGCGCTCGGTGCCGTTGACGATGAAGGTGCCGTTCTCCGTCATCAGGGGCATGTCGCCCATGTAGACGTCCTGCTCCTTGATGTCCTTGACCGACTTGGCGCCGGTATCGGGATCGACATCGAACACGATCAGCCGCAGGGTCACCTTCAGCGGGGCGGCGAAGGTGATGCCGCGCTGGCGGCACTCGTCGACGTCGTATTTCGGCTGCTCGAAGGTGTACTTGACGAACTCGAGGAGCGCGGTCGAGGAGAAGTCGGAGATCGGGAAGACGGACTTGAAGACCGATTGCAGGCCCTCGTCGGCGCGCCCGCCCTCGGGCTCGTCCACCATCAGGAACTGGTCGTAGGACGCCTTCTGGACCTCGATGAGGTTCGGCATCTCGGCGACTTCCCGAATCTTGCCGAAGAACTTGCGAATGCGCTTGCGACCGACCAGCGTGTTGGCCATGGGTTGACCTCGCTCCTCATCCACCGCTTATACGGCTCCGGTGGGACGCCGGCCGAATCGAGCCGGCATCAGACCTGCCTGGAACCGCGCGGACCGCCCGTGCACCGGCCGCCCGCAACCTTCGAAAACCTATATGGTGATCCGTACCCCGGATCCCGAGGGGGTGCGCCAAGTGTCCCTCATGAAACTCCCGATCGCCGTCGTCGCTCGCTTGTGGCCTCGTCGGCGCAGCGGGAGTTTCATGAGAAGCACTTGAAGCGACCATAGCCCGCGAGCGCGAGGCCCGCGGGCTGGTGGCCCCGGACCCCGGCCGAAGCCCGGGTCCGGAGCACGAGGCGGGCCGGACGGCCCGCCATCGCCTTACTTGAGCTCGACCTTGGCGCCGGCCTTCTCGAGCTGGGCCTTGAGCTTGGCGGCGTCGTCCTTGGACACGCCCTCCTTGATCGGCTTCGGAGCGCCCTCGACCAGGTCCTTGGCCTCCTTGAGGCCGAGGCCGGTGATCGCGCGGACCTCCTTGATGACCTCGATCTTCTTGTCGCCGGCCGAAGCCAGGACAACGGTGAACTCGGTCTGCTCCTCGGCGGCCGGGGCAGCGGCGCCACCGGCCGGGCCGGCGGCGACGGCGACGGCGGCAGCGGCCGAGACGCCCCACTTCTCCTCGAGCATCTTCGCGAGCTCGGCGGCCTCGAGAACGGTCAGCGAGGACAGGTCGTCGACGAGCTTGGCAAGATCAGCCATTTTTCACTTCCTGATGTTGTCGGTTTGAACGGTTTGGTCTCGAACAGCCCGTTAGGCCGCTTCGTCGGTCTGGGCGTCGCCGGTCGCGGCATAGGCCCCGAACACGCGCGCGAGCTTGGCGGCCGGCGCGTTGACGACCTGAGCGATCTTGGTCGCGGGAGCCTGGACCAGGCCCACGATCTTGGCGCGCAGTTCGTCGAGGGACGGCAGCGAGGCCAGGGCCTTCACGCCGTCCGGGTTCAGGGCGGTCGTCCCCATGGCTCCGCCGAGGATGACCAGCTTCTCGTTGGCCTTGGCGAAGTCCACCGCCACCTTGGCGGCCGCGACCGGATCGCTCGAATAGGCGAGCAGGGTCGGGCCCTTCAGGAGGGGCTGAATGGAGGCGACGTCCGTGCCTTCGAGAGCGATGTTGGCGAGGCGGTTCTTCGCGACCTTCACGGTGGCGCCGGCCTGCTTCATCTGCGAGCGCAGCTTCTGCATGTCGGCGACCGTGAGGCCCTTGTAGTGGGCCACGACGACGACGGAGGTGTTCGCGAACACCCCGTTGAGCGTCGCGACGAGATCAGCTTTTGCTGCTCTGTCCACCTTGGCTCTCTCCGGTTGGCGGAACCCGGATGGGCCCCGCCGGTTGCAGTTGCCGCCCAGGATGAGCCGGGGCCTTCGTGAAAAGACCGCGACGTCCTGAACGACGCTTCACGGCCCTGCCCCCGATGCCAAGGACCTGACGGCCCCTCGCCTCGGGCGAGATGGTTCAAACCGACGCCCCGCAGGCCCGGGAAGGCCAGGGGGCGGTGAAATTCGGTCTTCCCCGTCTGTGCAGGCTTTGCGGTTTAAGCCGGCGGATGCCGGCGCCTGCAGTCTCGGACAGGACATGGCCGGACGGGGCGCGAGGGGTTGCCCCCTGAGCCCTTCCGGCCACTTTGGTCACCCGGTCGCCCGGGGACCTCTCTCCAGGACCGGCCGGGCGGCCGAATCCTTTCGATCTCGGAAACGTGGAGCCGGGTCTATAGCGGGGTGCAAACAGCCTGCCAAGTGCCCGGACGGAGGAAATTCGGTCGCAGGGGCCGAATTCCCGTCAGAGCCTCCGGCTCACGCCTCCTGCGGGGCTCTTCGACTCACGCAGCCTGCCGGGCCCCTCCCCTCGCCGCGGCTTCCGCCTTCGCCTTGTCCTGCGCGGCGTAGAACGAGGCGTTGTGCTCGCCGCGCAGGGCCTCGCGGGTGAAGCGGATCAGGTGGTGGGCGACGAAGCCCATGTTGAACACCGCCTCGATCTGCCCGCGCTTGAGGGCGTAGGCCGCCGCGCGCCAGAATGGCTTGCGGTAGTCGGAGAACAGCCCGACCCGAGTGACGATGTTGAAGCCGAGGATCAGCCCGCGGCGCAGGTTGGTCAGGGTCAGCTTGCCCGAAGTCGGCGTGGTGATCCGGTGCGGGTAGGTCACGTCGCACTGGCGCTTGAAGCGCTCGAACAGCTGCTCGGGCGAGTAGGCATGGGCGATGGCCCGACGCCAGGATTTCACCACGTCGTCGTGCGGGCGCTTGAACAGCACGTTCGATTCGAGGCTGGCATCGTGGACGAGCCGTCCCTCCCGCTCCAGCCGGTCCCAGAGCGGGGTCTTGGGCAGCGCCTGGAGCAGGTTGATGGTGAGAACCGGAATCGCCGACCGGTCGATGAAGTCGATCAGGTTCTGCTCGGACTTGTCGGTGTCGCTGTCGAGGCCGAGGATGATGCCGGAGGTCACCTCCAGCCCGTAGGAGTTCAGGGTCTCGATCGCCTCGTACATCGGCACGGCGGCGTTGTGGGTCTTGTCGATTCCCTTCAGCGCGTCGGCCTCCGGGGTCTCGATGCCGACGAACACGGTCATGAAGTTGGCCTGGCGCATCAGCTCGAGGATCTCGGGCTGCTTGGCCATGTTCAGCGTCGCCTCGCAGGCGAACTGGAGGGGGAAGTTGTTCCGCTTCTGCCACTCCACCAGGTGCGGCAGCATCTCCCGCGTCGCCTTGCGGTTGCCGATGAAGTTGTCGTCGACGAAGTAGACCACTGCCGGGTGGGCCGCTTGCGCCACGATGGCGTCGAGCTCGGCGCAGAGCTGCTCGGGGGTCTTCAGGCGCGGCTGGCGGCCGTAGAGCTGCGGGATGTCGCAGAACTCGCAGCGATAGGGGCAGCCGGAGGAGAATTGCAGCGAGCCGATGAGGTAGCGCTTGAGCGGCACGCGCTCGTAGGCCGGGGCCGGGAAATCGGACAGGGCGAGGCGGTCCGTGGTCTCGAACCGCTCCGGCTCGGACGGGACCGCGACCGTGTCGTCGAGGCGCCGGATCAGCGCGTCGGTGGCGTCGCCGATCTCGCCGATATGGAGGTAATCGAAATCGGGGTACTTCTCCGGCGCGCCGGAGACGGAAGGCCCGCCGAGCACCGCGACCTTGCCGGCGGCATGCGCCCGCCGGCCGATCTCGTGGATCTGGCCCTCCTGGATGTGCATGCCTGACACGAACACCGCGTCGGCCCAGGTGAAATCGTCGGGCGTCGCCCGAGCGATGTTCTCGTCGATGAACCGCACCTCCCATGCCTCCGGCATGTAGGCGGCGATCACCAGGAGCCCCTGCGGCGGCATGAAGGCCTTCACGCCGCCCATCAGCGGATAGGCGTGCGAGAAGGTGCCGAAGGACGGCGTGTAGGCGGGGAAGACGCAGAGGATGCGTCGCGAGGAGGAGACCGGGACGGTGCTGCGCATGGGGACGTATCTAGCACAGCGTCGCCGGAAGGCTGCCCCGTCGCGTCGGGTTTTCGCTGCGCTGCGGAGCTACGCCGGAGATCGTAATGCCGCTACGTCAGAAGTCCGACACACCCTCCAACGCGAAGCGCCCGGTCCGTTGCCGGACCGGGCGCTTCATCGTGTCATCGCGACAGTCGCGTCGGCGTCAGGCGCCGGCGGCGACCAGCACGCTCGAGGGATCGACCTTCACGCCCGGGCCCATCGTCGAGGAGACGGCGATGCGCTGGATGTAGGTGCCCTTGGCGCCGGCGGGCTTCGCCTTCGCCACCGCGTCGGCGAAGGCGCGGATGTTCTCGACGATCTTCTGCTCGTCGAACGAGACCTTGCCGATACCGGCGTGGACGATGCCCGCCTTCTCGACGCGGAACTCGACCGAGCCGCCCTTGGCGCCGGCGACGGCGCCCTTCACGTCCATGGTGACGGTGCCGACCTTCGGGTTCGGCATCAGGCCGCGCGGGCCCAGCACCTTACCGAGGCGGCCGACCAGCGGCATCATGTCCGGGGTGGCGATGCAGCGATCGAAGTCGATCGTGCCGCCCTGGATCGTCTCGAGCAGGTCCTCGGCCCCGACGATGTCGGCGCCGGCGGCCCGGGCCTCGTCGGCCTTCGGGCCGCGGGCGAACACCGCCACCCGCACGGTCCGGCCGGAGCCGTTCGGCAGGTTGCAGACGCCGCGGACCATCTGGTCGGCGTGGCGGGGGTCGACGCCGAGATTCATCGAGACCTCGAAGGTCTCGTCGAACTTGGCCTTGGCCCGCTCCTTGATCAGCTTCACCGCCTCGTCGAGGGGGTAGAGCTTGGTGACCGCGATGCCCTCGCGGGCGGCGCGGATGCGCTTGCCTGTCTGTGCCATGTCGCCCTCCCCTTACGCGGTGATCTCGAGGCCCATGGCGCGGGCGGAGCCGCGGATCATGGCGACGGCGGAATCGACCGAATCGCAGTTCAGGTCGGGCATCTTCTTCTCGGCGATCTCGCGGATCTGCGCCTCGGACACCTTGCCGGCGGGCGCGCCCTTGCCGGGGGTCTTCGAGCCGGAGGCCGGCTTCTTGCCGATCTTCAGGCCGGCGGCCTTCTTGAGGAAGAAGGAGACCGGGGGCTGCTTCATCTCGAAGGTGAAGGAACGGTCCTGATACGCGGTGATGATCACCGGGATCGGGGTGCCCTTCTCGATCTGCGAGGTCTTCGCGTTGAAGGCCTTGCAGAATTCCATGATGTTGAGGCCGCGCTGACCGAGCGCGGGACCGATCGGCGGCGACGGATTGGCGGCGCCGGCCGGGACCTGAAGCTTCACGTAGCCCGTGATCTTCTTCGCCATGGGACTGCTCCCAGAATAGCCCTACTGACTTGAGGGCGGTTGCAGGTCGCGGTGCGGCCCGGGCTCCCGGAGGCGGTTCCGGGCGGGCCTTCCGCGGGTGAGAGGCGGTCTTCTGGGAACGACGAAGACGAGGCGCGCTGTCGCGCCCCGCGCCGTTCTCAGGAGTTTCCGCCGGTGACGATCAGAGCTTCTCAACCTGACCGTATTCGAGTTCGACCGGGGTAGCCCGGCCGAAGATGGAGACCGCCACCTTGAGGCGGGAGCGGCTCTCGTCGACTTCCTCGACGACGCCGTTGAAGGACGCGAAGGGGCCGTCCGCGACGCGGACCTGCTCGCCGACCTCGTAGGCGATCGAGGCCTTCGGGCGGTCGGTGCCTTCCTGGACCTGGCCCTTGATGCGCTCGGCCTCGGCATCCGGGATCGGCACCGGCTTCGACTTATCGGCGCCCAGGAAGCCCGTGACCTTCGGGGTGTTCTTGATGAGGTGGTAGACCTCGTCGGTGAGGTCGCACTTCACCAGCACGTAGCCGGGGAAGAACTTGCGCTCGGCATCGACCTTGCGGCCGCGGCGCACCTCCACGACCTTCTCGGTCGGGACCATGACCTCGTCGAACTTCTCCGTCAGGCCGCGCTGCGCCGCCTGGTCCTTGATCGACTGCGCGACCTTGTTCTCGAAGTTCGAATAGGCGTGGACGATGTACCAGCGCTTCGACACGGCGTTCACTCCAATCCGGCGGCGGCCCCGATTCCTGGGCCGGCTCTGCCGGGTCTTGACGGCCCGATCAGGCCCCGATGCCCAGCACCAGCGTCACGGCGTAGCGCAGGACCTGGTCGACGACGGTGAAGAACACGCTCGCCACCACCACCATGACGAAGACCATCAGGGTGGTGACCAGGGTCTCCTTGCGGGTCGGCCAGGTGACCTTCCGGCCCTCGTCGCGCACCTGCTGCAGGAACTCGAACGGGCCGACGCGCTTCTGCGCCGGACGCGCGGGCGGCGTCGGCGAGGCACCGCCGCCGCGGGTGGGCGGAGTGCTGCGGGAGGCGTTGCGCCCGAGGTCCATCTTCTTCGTCGCTTCGTTCGATGCCATGGCTCGGACAACCGATGCGCTCGAAACCAACGGCGGCCGGCAGGCTGAAGGATCACCCCCGGCCCGCATCGCCGCCTGTTCGATCTGGGATGGGCGCAGCGTCTAGCGCAGTTGCGTGCGCTTGTCGACTGGCCCGGACGGATTGTTACGGAGGTCTGCCGGCTTTCGCTGGAGGCTCCGGTCGGCTCGCGGTCTCTGGCAGGAGTGGAGGGACTCGAACCCCCAACCCCCGGTTTTGGAGACCGGTGCTCTGACCAGTTGAGCTACACTCCTGCAGCGCCGCGGCGCGAGTGCTCTGTAGCCGGATCGCCGGTCCGGATGCAAGCGGAATGTCGCGACCGGATCGGACCCGTCGATCGGGCGGCCGGGCTCGCTCCTGCGGGACGGCCCAGCGCCGACGGGATGCGTGGCCCAGGGGCACTCCCATCATCCGGATGCGGAGGTCGGGCGCGGTTTCTGACAGGGGTGCAGACGATGCGAGGGCAGGCGAGCGCCTGAACAAGCGGCCAGTAGCGCCTCGCCCGCCCGCGGCCTTCGAGGCCCGCTTCGTGGGTGCTTCAGGATGAGGTCGTCGTTGGGAGTGGGGCGAGACCATCGAGGGAGCGCCGAGAATGCAAAAGGGGCGGGCGCCGCGCGGCACCCGCCCCTCAACTTGCGTCCGGCGCCGTTCCCGGCTCCGGGTCCGACTTACTCGGTGATGGAGGCGACGACGCCGGCGCCGACGGTGCGGCCGCCCTCGCGGATGGCGAAGCGCAGCTTCTCCTCCATCGCGATCGGAACGATCAGCGTCACGTCCATCGTCACGTTGTCGCCCGGCATCACCATCTCGGTGCCCTCGGGCAGCTGGCACACGCCCGTCACGTCCGTCGTCCGGAAGTAGAACTGCGGACGGTAGTTCGTGAAGAACGGCGTGTGGCGGCCGCCCTCCTCCTTCGTCAGGATGTAGGCTTCCGCCTTGAACTTCGTGTGCGGCTTCACCGAACCCGGCTTGCACACCACCTGACCGCGCTCGACGTCCTCGCGCTTCGTGCCGCGCAGAAGAACGCCGACGTTGTCGCCAGCCTGCCCCTGGTCCAGAAGCTTGCGGAACATCTCGACGCCGGTCACCGTCGTCGTCGTCGTCGCGCGGATGCCCACGATCTCCACCGACTCGCCGACCTTCACGATCCCGCGCTCGACGCGACCCGTCACCACCGTGCCGCGGCCAGAGATCGAGAACACGTCCTCGATCGGCATCAGGAACGGCAGGTCGATCGGACGCTCCGGCTGCGGGATGTAGGCGTCCACCGTCTTCATCAGCTCGAGGATCGCCTCGTGGCCGATCTTCGGCTCGCGGTTCTCCAGCGCGCACAACGCCGAGCCCTTGGTGATCGGGATGTCGTCACCCGGGAAGTCGTACTTCGAGAGAAGCTCGCGCACCTCGAGCTCGACCAGCTCCAGAAGCTCCGGATCGTCGACCATGTCGACCTTGTTCATGAACACCACCAGCGCCGGAACGCCGACCTGGCGGGCGAGCAGGATGTGCTCGCGGGTCTGCGGCATCGGGCCGTCGGCCGCCGACACGACCAGGATCGCGCCGTCCATCTGCGCGGCGCCCGTGATCATGTTCTTCACGTAGTCGGCGTGCCC
>NZ_FPCB01000066.1:0-22664 GCF_900116815.1 Methylobacterium sp. 174MFSha1.1
GCGGTGTCGTAGATCGCCTTCGGCAAGAGGCGGCCGAACTGCTTGGCGGTGTCGCGCAAGCTTCGGTAGGTGTCGCCCGAGACGAGGCGGGCGAGGTAGGACGACATGGCGCCGACGGGGGGCGCGATCGACATGTCGTTGTCGTTGAGGATGACGATCAGGCGACACTTCAGCGCGCCGGCATTGTTCATCGCCTCGTAGGCCATGCCGGCCGAGATCGAGCCGTCGCCGATGACCGCGACCACGTTGCGGCGCGGGGGCGTCTCACCGCGCGCCTTGGCGGCGGCGTCCGAGAGGTCGCGACCGATGGCCATGCCGAGGCCGGCGGAGATCGAGGTGGAGGAGTGGGCGGCGCCGAAGGGGTCGTAGGGGCTCTCGGCGCGCTTGGTGAAGCCCGAGAGGCCGCCGCCCTGGCGCAGGGTGCGGATGCGGTCGCGGCGTCCGGTGAGGATCTTGTGGGGATAGGCCTGGTGGCCGACATCCCAGATGATGCGGTCGTCGGGGGTGTTGAAGACGTAGTGCAGGGCGACGGTGAGCTCGACGACGCCCAAGCCCGCGCCGAGATGGCCGCCGGTGACGGAGACGGCGTCGATGGTCTCGGCGCGCAGCTCGGCGGCGAGCTGGGTCAGGTCGCTCTCGGGCAGCTGGCGGAGATCCGCCGGCTCGCGGACGCGGTCGAGGAGGGGGAGATTGAGCGGTGACACCGGAGCCATCCTCACGTCCGGAAGGGGAGAACCCGCCGCCGGAACCCGGCGCGGGAGTGGGAGCGATCAGGCGACATCGAGCGGCGCCGTCCCGGCGGCGCGTCCGTCCGCCCCGAGGGTGATGCGCTGGATGCGCGCCTCGGCACGCTGCAGCAGCGTCTCGCAGTGACGCTTGAGGGCCTCGCCGCGCTCGTAGATCGCGACGGACTCGTCGAGCGGCACGTTGCCCTGTTCCAGGCGCTGCACGATGCCCTCGAGTTCCTCGAGGGCCTTCTCGAACGGCAGGTCCGCGGGTCCGGCCGGGCCGGCGGGTGCGGAGACGGCCGCGCGGCTGGCATCGGACCGGGCTGCGGACATGCGCGAAGATGCTCCCATGATGAGCGTTGGGTTATGGCGAGTGAGGTGCCGCGAAACAACCCTTCGGCGGTGCCGCAGGGCTGGGATGGGGCTGCGAATGCCCGTTTGCGCGCCAGGGCTGCGTTTCGGCCACACTGGAATTACGCGAGGGTGAGATGGAACGGCTCCCCTTCGAAAGCGTCCGCACCGCGGCCGATCGCCGCGATGGCCGCCACCATGCGCCCGTCCCGGCCGAGCAGCGCGTCCGCCACCGCGACAAGGCGCCGGTTCGGCGTCGCCGAGGGCGAGGCCTCGCGCAACTCGCGCGCGATCTCGGCCTCGTCGCGGTCCGGCCTCAGGGCGCAGGCCGCGATGTAGGCCGCGGCCGTCGAGCGGCTGATCCCGGCGTAGCAGTGGATCACCAGGGGCTGCTCGCGCGGCCAGGCGCGCACGAAGTCGAGGAGCCGCCGCACGTGGGCCTCGTCGGGCAGGACGTGGCCGTCGAGGGCGTCGGTGATGTCGCTGATGCCGACGAAAAGGTGGTCGGCTTCCGCGATGGAAGCGGGGCGCGTCACCAGCGTGCCGGCGTTGATCAGCGTCACCACGTGGCGCGCGCCCGTGGCCGCGACGGTCTCGGGCAGGCGGGACAGGGCGCAGACGTGCAAAGTCGGCATGGCGCGAAAAACGTCCTTCGGCTCACGGTACGGAAACGGCCTGCAAGGCTTCGGCCAACGCGTGGAAGCGGGCGAGGAAGGCCCCTTGCGCCTCGGCGGTCGGCCAGGGTTCGAGCAGGGCGTCGAGGGGCGCCTCGACGCGGTCGGGCCGGCCGAAGACCTTGACGGCCTCGGCTTGCGAGAAGCCGGCGAGCCGCGTCGCCTCGAGAAAGGCGCTCAGGCGGTCGGCGCGCTTGATCAGGCGCTGCATCGCGGCCGTCGGCGCCGGCGTCAGGCCGAAGCGCAGGCGGATCGCCGCGAGGAGCCGCGTCTCCACCGCCTTGTAGGAATGGCCGATCGCCGCCTTGAACGGCGAGATGATGTCGCCGATCACGTATTCGGGCGCATCGTGCAGCAGCAATTCCATCCGCCCCGCCGCATTGAGGCCGGGCTCGAAGGCGCCGCCGATCGCCTCGACGAGGAGCGAATGCTGGGCCACCGAGAAGACGTGTGGCCCGGCGGTCTGGCCGTTCCAGCGCGCCACCCGGGCAAGCCCGTGGGCGATGTCGGCGATCTCGACGTCGAGGGGCGAGGGATCGAGGAGGTCGAGGCGCCGCCCCGAGAGCATCCGCTGCCACGCCCTGGCTTGAGCGCTCACGCGGCGATCCCGGGACCGGCCGGCCCCGGCAGGGCGGCGCAGGCGTCGTGGCGGCAGCAGCCGACGAGGTGGTCGTTGATCATGCCGACCGCCTGCATGAAGGCGTAGACGATGGTCGGGCCGCAGAAGCCGAACCCTTCCGCCTTCAGCGCCTTCGACATCGCCCGCGAGACCGGGCTCTCGGTCGGGATGTCGGCGCGGGTCTCCGGACGCGACTGGAGCGGTCGCCCGTCGACGAAGTCCCAGAGGACGGCCGAGAAGCCGGGACCGCGCTCCTGGATCGCCAGGTAGGCCCGCGCGCTGCGGATCGTCGCCTCGATCTTGGCGCGGTTGCGGATGATGCGGGTATCCTGCATCAGCGCCTCGACCTCGGCGGGGCCGAACCGCGCGATCGCCTCCGGGTCGAAGCCCGCGAAGGCGCTCCGGAACCCGTCGCGCCGGCGCAGGATGGTGATCCAGGACAGGCCGGCCTGGAATCCATCGAGGATCAGCTTCTCGTAGAGGGCGCGGTCGTCGTGCTCCGGCACGCCCCACTCGGTGTCGTGATAGGCGACGTAGAGCGGGTCGGTGCCCGGCCACCCGCAGCGCGGGCAGCCGTCGGGATGCAGAATCAGTCCGGTCGACATCCGGTGTCGTGTAGCGGCGCGGGGCCGGAACGCAACCTACTCGACGAATTCGGCGGCCGCGAAGCCCTGCAGGTAGAGGAGCGCCGTGAGATCGGCGTGGTCGATGCGGGCATGGGCGGCCGCCGCCACCGCGGGCTTGGCCCGGAACGCCACGCCGAGGCCCGCCTCCTCCAGCATCGCCAGGTCGTTGGCGCCGTCGCCCACCGCCAGGGTCTCGGCCGGGTCGAGGCCGAGGCGGGTGCGCAGCTCGATCAGGGCCGCCCGCTTGGCGTCGCGCCCGACGATCGGCTCGGCGACGGTGCCGGCGAGCCGGTCGCCCTCGGTCTCGAGGCGGTTCGAGCGGTGCTCGTCGAACCCGATTTGCGCCGCCACCGGACCGGTGAACAGGGTGAAGCCACCCGAGACCAGGGCCGTATAGGCGCCGTGGGCCTTCAGCGTCCGCACCAGGGTGCGCCCGCCCGGCGTCAGGGTGATGCGCTCCGCGATGACCTCGTCGACGGCTCCCAGCGGCAAACCTTTGAGCAGGGCGACGCGCTCGCGCAGGGCCGGCTCGAAGGCGATCTCGCCCCGCATCGCCCGCTCGGTGATCGCCGCGACATGGGCCTTGAGGCCGACCTGGTCGGCGAGCTCGTCGATGCATTCCTGGCCGATCATGGTCGAATCCATGTCGGCGAGAAACAGCCGCTTGCGCCGGTGCGGGCTCATGACCTGAACCGCCACGTCGATCGGCTCAGCCTGGAGCGCCGCGCGGAGGCGCTCGGCGAGGCCCGGGGCGGAGGCGGGCGCGCCCTCGACCAGGATCTCGGCCGCGACCTCGCCGTGCAGGATGCGCGGTTGATGCTCGGTCGCCAGCACCCGCCGGGCTTCGGCCAGCACCGCGTCGGTGATGGCGGGGCGCTCCGGGTTTGCTATCAGGGTCGCGACCAAGGTCATTGGAGAAGCTCGGGCTCGTCATCGGTGGCGTCCCGGCCGCGCGCGAGAGGGGCAGGCATGGACGGGCGGGTTCGGGCGATCCTCATCGCAGGGCCGACCGCCTCGGGCAAGTCGGCCCTGGCGCTGGCGCTCGCCCGCCGGCACGGCGGCGTGGTGATCAACGCCGATTCGATGCAGGTCTACCACGACCTGCACCGGCTCACGGCGCGGCCGGCGCCCGAGGAGGAGGCGCAGGCTCCGCACCGCCTCTATGGCACCGTGGATGGCGCGGTGAATTTTTCCGTCGGCCACTACCTCGCGGAGGCGGGCCGCGTCCTGCACGAGACCTGGGCGGCGGGTGGCCTGCCGATCGTCGTCGGCGGAACGGGCCTCTACTTCATGGGCCTGACCGAGGGCCTGTCGGAGATCCCGCCCGTTCCCGAGTCCGTGCGCGCCGCGGTGCGGGCCGGTGCCGAGGGCCGTGATACGCCCGACCTGCACGCCGCCCTCGCCCTCAAGGACCCGGAGGGGGCCGCCCGCCTCGATCCCAACGACCGCCTGCGGGTGCTGCGCGCCCTAGAGGTGCTGGAGGCGACCGGCCGGCCGATCGCCGCCTACCACGCGGCGCGCCGGCCCGGCCCGCTGACCGGCCTTGCCTGCCGCAAGCTGTTTCTGACCCCGGATCGGGAGGTGTTGCGGGCCCGGATCGACGCCCGCTTCCTCGCCATGATGGCGGCCGGCGCCCTCGACGAGGTGCGGGCGCTCGCCGCCCGCGACCTCGATCCGATGCTGCCGGTGATGCGCGCCCACGGCGTGCCGGGGCTGATCGCTTATTTGCGCGGCGCGCTCCCGTACGACGAGGCGGTGGCCCGGGGGCAAGCGGATACGCGGCGCTACGCCAAGCGGCAGGTGACGTGGTTCCGGCACCAGGCGGGGTCGGAGTGGGCGTGGCTTTCGCCGGAGGCGGCGATGGCGGGGGTGGGGGCGGGGATGTGGGACGTGGTGAGTTGACCGATATACCACCCTCGATGTCATTCCGGGTCCGCGCAGCGGAACCCGGGATCCATAACTGCTGACGATTCAGGATGAGGCGGAACGCGATCCGTCTTTATCTTCGACGTCAGCGGTTATGGATCCCGGGTTCTCGACTTCGTCGAGCCCCGGGATGACCCGGAGGGTGGCAAAGGCGTGTTCGGGAATACGATCTTGTACTGTCCTCACACCCGCCCGCGCCGCCCCTCCACCAGCCACATCGCCAGCACCGCCGCCGCGAGCGCCGCGAGCGCCGCGAGCCCCAAGCCCAGCGGGTAGACCGAGACGCCCCGCACGACCGCGCTGTCGCTCGGGCGGAAGCCGATCCAGTCGGAGCCGGAGAGCCGGCCCGAGCGGGCGATCTGGAGCCGCGGAACCGCGATCCCGCCGCCCGCCTCGGCGAGGCGGCGGACCGAGCCGCCGGTGGCCTCGGCGATCGGACGCAGGCGCTCGGTGTCGCTGAACACATCGACGAGCTCGCGCGGGTTGGCCGGGCCGACGCTGACGAAGGCGACGAGGGTGCCGGCCCGCAGGGTGTGCAGGCCGAGTTCGTCGGCCTCGAAGGTGGCGGCGAACAGGCCCGGCTTGTCGGGGTTCAGCGCCAGGGTGCGGGCCTTGCCGCTCGGCGCCGTCACGGTGACGGGCTCGGCAGTGTCGCCCATGGTCTGGCGCTCGACCCGGACTTCGCGGCCGTGGCCGGTGGCCGAGGCCCGGAGAGCCTCCTCCTCGAGGGCCGGCTCCTTCATCAGCCAGTGGCCGAGGCGGCGCAGCAGGTCGAGATGCGGCCCGCCCTCCTGGTAGCCGCGGGCCCAGAGCCAGGCATGGTCGGAGAGGAGCAGCGCGACCCGGCCCTTCTCCTCGCGCGACAGGGCGAGGAGTGGGAGCGAATCCGCACCGGCCATGATTGGGGTGATCCCGGGTCGGACCTCGGCGCCGATGAGCCGCAGCCAGTCGCCCCAGGCCGGAGGCGAGGCGTCCGAGCCCGGCAGGTCGCGGGTGACCGGGTGGCGCTGGCCGCTATTCGTCAGGGCCGCCTTGTAGGGCCGCTCGACCACCCGGCCGTTCGGCTCGCCCGGCAGGATCGCGGCGAGCCGGGTGCGGGCGAGGCTGGCGGCGGAGGCGAATTCCGGCCCGGCGGCGATCAAGAGCGCCCCGCCCTCGCGCACGTAGCGCACGATATTGTCGAAGTAGCTCGACGGCAGCACGCTCTGGTTGGCGTAGCGGTCGAAGATGATGAGGTCGAAATCCTTGATCTTCTGCTGAAAGAGCTCCCGGGTCGGGAAGGCGATCAGCGAGAGTTCGGAGATCGGGGTGCCGTCCTGCTTCTCCGGCGGGCGCAGGATGGTGAAGTGGACGAGGTCGACGTTGGCGTCGGACTTGAGCAGGTTGCGCCAGGTGCGCTCGCCGGCATGGGGCTCGCCGGACACGAGCAGCACGCGCAGCTTCTCGCGGATGCCCTCGATCGGCAGCACCGCGCGGTTGTTGGCGGTGGTGAGCTCGCCCGGCAGCGCCTCGGCCTCGATCTCGACGACGTTGGGCCCGCCATGCTCGACCCGGAGCGTCAGGTTGAACGGCTGGCCGGTACGGACCGGCTGGCGCACCACCTCCTCGCCGTCGCGGCGCACGGTGACGACGGCCGAGCCGGTGCCGCCGCGCTCCATCACCTCGGCGCGGATGGTCTGGTCGCGCCCCACGATGCCGAAGCGCGGCGCCTCGATCAGGCGGATCTGCCGGTCGCGCTCGTCGGGCCGTCCGGTGACCAGCACGTGGAGCGGCGCCTTGAAGCTCGCCGAGGCGAGGTTCGCCGGGATGTCGTGGACGACGCCGTCGGTGAGCATGACCACGCCGGCGAGGCGGTCCGGCGGCACGTCGGCGAGCGCTCCGGAGAGCGCCGTGAACAGCCGCGTGCCCTCGTCGCCGCCGGATTCCGGCACGTCGACGAAGCGCGGCTCGATCTGGTTGAGCGTGCCGAGGCGCCGCTCCAGCTCGGCCCGGACCCGGTCGGTCATCGCCGGCCGGTCGCCGAGCCCTTGCGAGCCCGACCGGTCGACGACGACGGCGACCACGTCCTTGACCGGCTCGCGCTCCTCCTGGACCAGCGAGGGGTTGGCGAGCGCGAGCAGCACCAAGGCGAGGACGAGGACGCGCAGCAGCGCCACCGGCCCGCGGGCGAGGAACGCGACGACGGCGAGGATCGCGGCGAGCCCGGCCAGGGCCCAGAGGACCGGGATGGGGACGAGGGGGGCGAGGCTCAGGCTCAGCATAGGGTTGTCTCTGGGCGGCGGTTTCGCCTTTGAGGCGGCCGCATGTCGTGGAGATCGTAGGCAGCGGATGGTGCTTGCTGGGTCGCTTCACCTATCGGGAATGCGGCATCCGCGATCCGGTGCAGGACGGTATCGAGGTCCGACAAGACGTCCTCATTCGTGAAGCGAAGCAGGTAGAAGCCTAGGCGTTCAATCTCTTCCGTCCGTTTTGCGTCGTAGTCGCGATGCCACTCGTGCTGCCGGCCATCGAGTTCGACGATCAGCCTGCGTTCGAGCGCGAGAAAATCGACCGTGTAGAGCAGGAGGGGGACTTGACGCTTGAACTTGAGGCCGTGGAAGCGCCGTCCACGCAGCATGGTCCAAAGGCGATCCTCGGCTGAGGTCGCCTGCTGCCGCAGGACCCGAGCGAACTGTCTTGGTTCTCGGGCCATGCGCTGTGCTCCCTTGCGAAGATGCGTGCCAAGAATCCCGCGTTCTTCCAGAATCGCGCGGGATCCCCTCTCCCATGTGGGAGAGGGGTAGGGGTGAGGGTGACACGCTTCAGTGTGTAACGCTGAGCGTCGTGCTGAGAGCTGGACGGTCGAAGCCTGACTCAGAACCGTAGCACCCTCACCCCTACCCCTCTCCCACACGGGAGAGGGGATCCCGCGCCATTCTTGTTCTCCTTCGTGCAAAGAGACATGTCATTACTGACCGAGCCGCTCCAGCAGCGCCGGCACGTGGACCTGATCCGCCTTGTAGTTGCCGGTGAGTGCGTACATCACGAGGTTGACGCCGCCGCGGAACGCCATCTCGCGCTGGCGCGGATCGCCGCCGACCAGGGGATAGAGCGCCTCGCCGCGCCGGCCGACCGCCCAGGCCGAGGCGAGGTCGTTGCCCGTGATGACGATCGGCGAGACGCCGTCGCCGGCCCGGGCCGGGCGGCGCTCGCCCCCCTCGCCCGCCGGCGGTAGCGCCTCGACCCAGGTCTGGCCGGTGGCGTAGCGGCCGGGGAAGCCGTCGACGAGGTAGAAGGCCTTGGTCAGCACGTGGTCGCGGGGCACCGGCTCCAGCTCCGGCACCTCCAGGGTCGCCAGCATGCGCTGGAGGGTGAGGGCTTCGGGCGTCGGCGGACCGCCGGGGCGGGCCGTCATCGCGTCGCGGGTGTCGAAGATCACCGTGCCGCCGTTCTTCATGAAGGCGTCGATCCGCCGAATCGCCGCCTCGCCCGGCACCGGACGGCCCGGCACGATCGGCCAGTAGATCAGCGGGTAGAAGGCGAGCTCGTCCCGGGCCGGGTCGATGCCGGCGGGCTCGCCGGGTTCGAGGGCGGTGCGGCTCGCCAGCATCTGGGTCAGGCCAGCGAGGCCCGCCCGGCTGGTCTCATCGACGGTCGCGTCCCCGGTGACCACGTAGGCGATGCGGGTGACGAGAGCCGATTCGATGCCGTTCGGCCGGTTGGCGGCGGGCTCGGCGGCCCGCGCCGCGTCCGGCGCGGCACCCAGGATCAGGAGGCCGAGGATCAGCGCCGCGGCGGCCGGCCGGCGGCGCAGGCGTGCCGCCATCAGCCCGAGGAAGCCGCCGAGCCACAGGCTCGCCAGGGTGTCGAGGGCGAGGAGCAGCAGCGCGGTGAGGAAGAACGGCCCGCGCAGGTCGCGGGTGCGCGCCTCCTCCAGGCCGCCGAAGCGGGCGCCGGCGAGCGCCTTGAGGTCGAGGGGTTTCAGCCGGTCCTCCACGGTGAGCGCGTTGACCGCGAGGCCGCCATCGGCCGGGCCGTAATAGCCCGGCGGATGCTCCGGCGTCGCGCGCTCGGTCCAGGTCGCCGGCACGGCGCGCGCGGTGGCCGGGGGGCCTTTCAGCGCGCCGAACCCGTCGAGGGTCAGGCGTGGGGCCAGCACCGGCGGGGGCGCGCCCGGCGCGGCGCCGGTCGTCGGCGGGGTGGTGCCGGCGAGCGCGACGACCCGGCGCAGCATGGTGACGAAGAGCCCGGAGAGCGGCAGGTTCGACCAGGTGGTGTCGGCGGTGACGTGGACCAGGACCACCATGCCCTCCCCCCGCTTGGCGGCGGTGACGATCGGGGTGCCGTCCTGCAGGGCGGCCCAGGTGCGCCGGGCGAGCTCGCCGTCCGGCTCGGCGAGGATCTGGCGCCGCACGCCGATATCGGCCGGCGGCGTCAGGCCCGCGAAGGGGCTCTCGGGCGCGAAGGGCGCGAGCGTCCGCGGGCTGTCCCAGGACAGGGTGCCGCCCAGCGTCCGCCCGCCGCGGCGCAGGCGCACCGGCACGAGGTCGTCGCTGCCGGCGGCGAGGCGCGGCCCGGCGAAGCGCAGGAGCAGGCCGCCCTTGTCGACGAAGGCCGAGACCCGCTCCAGGGTCGCGGGGTCGAGGGCGCCGACATCGGCGAGCACCAGGACCGAGACCTGGGAATCGAGCATCTGGCCGATCGACTCGGCGACGCCCCGCCCCGCCCGGGGCTCCTGCACGTCGGCGAAGGGGGTCAGCGCGCGCGACAGGTAGTAGGTCGGCGAGAGCAGCGGCTGCGCCTGGTCGCTGGTGCCGCCGAAGACGAGGCCGACCCGGCGGCGCCGGCCGCGCTCGTCGGCGAGCACCACCGCGCCGGCCGAGTGCTCGCCGGCGATCTCGAACCGCGCGATGGTGTTGCGCAGCTCCACCGGCAGGTCGAAGCGGACCTCCGTCGCGGTGGCCTCGCCGGGGAACGCGAAATTCGTCTCGGCCAGCGGCAGGCCCTTGGAATCGAGGGCGCGCACGGTGCCCGAATCGCGGCCGTTGGCGGCGGCGCGGACCACGCTCACCCCGAGCTGGCCGCCGGCGGAATCGGGGCCGGCCAGCGCCAGGGCAGGAGGGCGCTCGGCCTTCAGAACGGTGACGTCGGCGCGGCCGCGGGCGGCGGCCTGGGCGAGGCCCGCCGGGAAGCCGTCGCCGTCGGCGCCCGCGACGCCGTCATGGATCCAGACCACGGCCGAGCCCGGCGCCCTGTCCAGGAAGGCGGCGAGCGTCGCGAGGTGGGCCGAACGGTCGGCGAGGTGCGGCAGCGGCGCGATGGCGCGCAGGCGCTCGAGCGCCGGGCCCGGGCCGGTGGCCTCCAGGGCCACGGGCGCCGAAGCGGTGGGAAGGAGCGCGACGGGCCGCCCGGCGCGGGCCGCCGCCTCGACCTCGGCGGTGGCGACGCGGACCCGGTCGCGCCAGTCCTGCGCGGCGGTAAAGCCGTTGTCGAGGATCAGGACGAGGGGATTGCGCCCGTCGCCGGCGCCTTGCTGCGCCGGGTTCCAGACCGGCCCCGACACCGCCAGGATCAGGCAGGCGGCGGCGAGAAGGCGCAGGGCCAGCAGCCAGGGCGGGGTCCGGGCCGGGGTCTCGCGCTCCGGCAGCAGGTCGGCGAGGATGCGCAGGGGCGGAAAGTCGATGCGGCGCGGCCGCGGCGGCGTCACCCGCAGCAGGTACCACAGGGCCGGCAGGGCGATCAGCGCCGCGAGGGCGGCGGGGGCGGCGAAGCTGAGGGGCAGTCCGAACATCAGGTGCGTCCTCAGCCCGCGCCGCGGGCGGCGGCGACCAGGGTGACGAGCCGGAGCGCGGCCTCGCTCGCCGGCCGGTCGGTGCGGTGCAGCGTCAGCGTCCACCCCTGCGCCCGGACGATCTCCGCCAACGCGTCGCGATGGGCGCGGATCCGCCGGCGATAGGCCTCGCCCCAGGCCGCGGCGTCACCGACCCGGAGCGACAGGCCGGCCTCGAGGTCGTGCAATTCGGCCTGGCCGGAGAACGGAAACGTTTCCTCGACCGGATCGACCACCATCACGAGGTGGCCGCGGCTGCCGGCCGCCGCGATCGCCGCGACCGAGGCCCGTACCTGGTCGGGGGGCGAGAGGAAATCGCCAATCAGCACCGCCTCGTCGAACCGCCCGACGGGCGCGCGCGGCGGCAGGTCCTCGTCGAGGCCGGAGGTGTCGGCCGACAGCGTCTCGGCCATCCGCTCGACGATGGTGCGGGCGGCCTGCGGCCGCGACAGGCCGAGGAGCCCGACCCGCTCGCCGGCCTCCACGAAGGTGTCGCCGAGCGCCAGCGCCAGAACGAGGGCGCGTTCGATCTTCGGCGCCTGCGCGAGGCCCGAGCCGAATCCCATCGAGGCCGAGCGGTCGACCCAGAGCCAGACGGTGTGGGCGGCCTCCCACTCGCGCTCGCGGACGTAGAGCCGGTCGTCCCGGGCGGAGCGGCGCCAGTCGATCCGGCTCGCCGCCTCGCCGGCGACGAAGGGGCGGAACTGCCAGAAGCTCTCGCCCGGGCCGGCGCGGCGGCGGCCGTGCAGACCGTGCGCCAGTGTCGCGGCGACCCGGCGGGCCTCCAGGATCAGGCGCGGCATCCGCTCGGCGAGCGAGAGGGCGCTCTCGGTCTCGCGCCGGCCGGGAATGCGGGCGGCAGCGTCGAGGACGCGCGTCGCGGCCACCGGGTCAGAGCCGCCCGACGAGGCGGCCGATCAGGCCGGGGATGGTCTCGCCGTCGGCCCGCGCCGCGAAGGTCAGCGCCATGCGGTGCTTGAGTACCGGCTCGGCAAGGGCCGCGACGTCGTCGACGGAGGGGGCGACCCGGCCCTCGATCAGCGCGCGGGCGCGCACCGCCAGCATCAGGGCCTGGCTGGCGCGGGGGCCGGGCCCCCAGAGCAGCTTGTCGGCGATCGCGGCGTCGCCCCCGGCGGGACGCGCGGCGCGCACGAGGTCGAGGATCGCGTCCACCACCGCCTCGCCGACGGGCAGGCGCCGCACCAGGCGCTGGGCCGAGAGCAGGGCGTCCGTGTCCATCACGGCTTGCGGCCGGTGCTCCTCGGCGCCGGTGGTCTCGAGCAGGATCCGCCGCTCGGCGGCGCGGTCGGGATAGCCGACGTCGATCTCGAGCAGGAAGCGGTCGAGCTGGGCCTCGGGCAGCGGATAGGTGCCCTCCTGCTCGATCGGATTCTGGGTCGCCAGCACGTGGAACGGCCGTGGCAGGTCGTGGCGCTCGCCGGCCACCGAGACGAAGCGCTCCTGCATCGCCTGCAGCAAGGCCGACTGGGTGCGGGGGCTCGCCCGGTTGATCTCGTCGGCCATCAGCAGCTGGGTGAAGATCGGCCCGCGCACGAAGCGAAACGAGCGGTGCCGGTCCTGATCCTCGTCGAGGATCTCGGTGCCGAGGATGTCCGAGGGCATCAGGTCGGGGGTGAACTGCACCCGGCGGGCGTCGAGCCCGAGCACGGTGCCGAGCGTCTCGACGAGCTTGGTCTTGGCCAGGCCCGGCAGACCGACCAGCAGCCCGTGCCCGCCCGCCAGCACCGTGACCAGCGCGAGGTCGACCACCGTCTCCTGCCCGAAGATGACCCCGTGGATCGCCTCCCGGGCCCGCCCGACGCTGGCAAGGCAGGCTTCCGCGGCGGCGACGATGCCGTCATCCATCGGGGTCGCGGCGGCCGGCGCGCTGGCTTCCATCATGCGGGGTCCTCGTCGTCCGGGGGCTTCGCACCCCTGTCAGGATCCGCGAGTGTGGATCCCTTCCGCACCGCAAGGCAAGGTCGGCGCGACGACGCAGGGCGGCGGGGGCCGCCCTGCGGGCCGTGCCGGCCGATCACCTCGCGCAGGCTTGATCGGGCCGCCTCACGGCGCCCGGCAGACAAAACTCTCCGCCCGCTCCGCCTCGCCGCCCTGGTAGCGGGCCTCCTGCGGGAACGGGCAGAGCGGCCGGGTCCGGCCCGGGAAGGCGGTGCCGCGGGCGAGCAGCCGGTCGGGCGCCTCGCCGCGCTCGACCCAGGCTTCGATCGCGGTGAGCGGGTCGAAATCGTCGAGGGCCGGTCCGCCGCCGCAATGCGTCATGCCCGGCACCAGGAACAGGCGCGCCGCCTCCGAGAACGCGGCCCCGCCATTGGTGCGGGCGAGGTCCTGCCAATGCGCGACGAGATCGCGGGCGGAGAAGACCGGGTCGGCGACACCCTGGTAGACGAGGAGGCGTCCGCCGCGGGCGGTGAAGGTCGACAGGAAGGTGCCGGTCGGGTCGTTGAGGGCGGCGGTCTCGGCGGTGCGCGGCGTGTCGCGGTCGAAGTCGAAGCGGAGCGCATCGAAGCCGGGCTCCGGCGGGGTTAGGAAATAATTGGCGATCGCCGCCGGACCCAAGGTCGCGTTGCGGGCGTTCGGCGTCGCGGTCTTCGAGGTGCCGAGCTTCCAGGCGCGCCAGCCGGGCGCCGCGAGGCCCGGATCCCAGGGCCAGGACGCGTAGACCGGCTGCCCCTTGCCGTCTTCGGCGCCGCGGAAGGCGCGCCGCAGGGCCTCGACCTGGCGCTCGCCGAGACAGGTCGCAGTCTTGTCGCCGGGGCAGGCGAGGCTCGCGGGATCGAAGCGGCAGGAGGACACCGCCTCGACCGCGCCGTCGGCGAGCCCGTCGGCGGCGTCGCAGGCCTTGAGGACCGATTGCGCCACGAGGGTGAGATCCGCCTCGCTGAAGGCCTCGGCGAGGATCGGCCGGCCCTCCTGATCCTTCGGCGCGGCGGCGAGGAAGGCCTGCGTGTCCCAGATCTGGCCGAGCGCCGCCCGGGTCAGGCGGAAGGCCGGGGCGCCGGCGACGATTCCGTCGAAGGCGGTAGGGAAGCGCATCGCCGCCATCAGGGCGGAGCGTCCGCCGTTGGAGCAGCCCATGAAGTAGGCGTGCGCCGGAGGCCGGCCGTAGCGGGACGCGATCAGCGCCCGCGCCTCCCTGGCGACCTCGCCGACCGCCCTATAGGCGAAGTCGATCCGCGCCTGCTGGTCGAGGCCGAAGGAGGCGTCGGAGTTGTCGCGGCCGCGGTGGCCGGAATCGGTGGAGGCGACGGCGTAGCCGCGCAGGAGCGCCGGCGGCGCCGTCGCGCCCGAGACCGGGATCGCGCCGAGCGCCGCGCCGACCACCCCGTCGAGCCCGCCGCCGCCCTGGAACAGGAAGCGGCCGTTCCATGCCTCGGGCAGGCGGAGCTGGAAGCCGATGCCGTAGGCGACGCCCCCTGCCCCGGTCCGCGGGTCGATCGTGCCCTCGACGAGGCAGTGGGCCGGCAGCGCCGCCTTCGCCCGGGCGGCCCCGGTGAGCGCGGCCCGGCCCGGATTGTCGGCCGGCAGCGTGCCGGCGGGCAGTGCTTCCGCCCGGGTGATGCGCAGGTCCGGCCGGGCGAGCTGCGCGAGGTCGCCGCAGGCGAGCGGCCCGGCGAGGGCCGGCCGCGTGAGGCAAGGGATGGTGAGAGAGGTGACGATGAGGAGTGTCAGGGCGAGCCCCAACCCCCGCGTGATGCCGCGCCGCATGATGGCCGCCCTCTCCCAGAGATCGCCCGGGCTTCGTGCGCGCCCAGGCATCATGGCGGGCCCACTCGGCCCCGGCGGGCCCTGCCCGTCAAGCGAGAGGAGCGGAATTCATCGTGCGGAACGCTGCGGCAGCGCGTCCCTGCTCTGTCGCGGCGCACGGACCCGGCGCATGATCGCGGGACAACGACAAGGGAGGATACGCCATGCCTCATCGCGACGCCCCGCATCCCGACCGCCGCACGCTGCTGCTGGCCGGCACCGGCCTCGCCCTCGCGGGGAACGCCGCCGCCGAGGGAGTGCCCGGCGGCCTCACTGACCTGCCGCTGGTGCCGCCGCGAACCGAGTTCGTCTACGAGGCCGTGGTCGAGATCGCCCCGCTGGTGCCCCTCGGCGATTCCCCGCTCGGCGAGCGCCGCATCGTGCCGATCACCGGAGGCCGCTTCCAGGGGCCGCGGATCCGCGGCACGGTCCTGCCCGGCGGGGCCGACCGGCAGCTCGTGCGCAAGGACGGCGTCCGGCAGCTCGACGCCCTCTACGAGATGAAGGCGGAGGACGGGGCGATCCTCACCGTGCGCAACCAGGTGCTGATCGATCCCGGCCGCGACGGCGCGCCGGATTACAGGTTCTCGACCATCGCGGTGACAGCACCCGAGGGGCCGCATGCCTGGCTCAACCGGCTGGTGCTGGTCGGCACCCTGCACAGCCTGCGGCCGGCGCAAGCGGCGGTGCTGGTGCGGGCATTCCGGCTGGCCTGACCTATGGTAGCATGGTGGTGGACAATCGGGAGTGCCTGCCATGCGCGCCGCCGAGACGCGTGATCCGCCGATGAGCCTCGACGGCTTCCTGGCTTTCCTGGAGGACCGGCCGAAGGGAGAGCGCTGGGAACTGGACGACGGGGTGCCGCTGATGAGCCCGCAGCCGACACGGCGGCACGACTGGATCCAGGTGAACATCCTGGAAGCCCTGCGGCAGCATCGGCGCCGGAATGCCAGCCCCTGGCGCCCATCCGGCCCGAGCCAGGTCCCGGTTCCGGGTGCGGCCCGTACCGTGGCGCCCGACGTCCTCGTGGCGGTCGACGATGGCCGCGACGACCTGTGCATCACGCCGGCGCCGCTCGTGGTGTTCGAGGTTCTGTCTCCCAGCGATCGGCCGCGGCGCCGGGCGTCGAAGCTCGCGGCCTACGCCGCCGTCCCGTCGATCCAGAGCGTCGTGCTGGTGCGGCAGGACCGGCGATCGGTGACGGTGCATCGGCGGAGCACGGATGGCGGCTTTACAGTCATGACGTGCACCGAGACGGTCGACATGCCGGAGATCGGCGTCACGTTGAGTTTCGAGACGGTCTATGACGATACGCCGCTTGACCGATGACGTCGATCGATCTGGCAAACAGATCGGCATCTCTCGACGTCATCCCGGGGCTCGCCGTAGGCGAGAACCCGGGATCCATAACCGCTGACGGTTCAGGATACAGTAACCAGCGTTCCGCTTCATCCTGAAGCGTCGGCGGTTATGGATCCCGGGTTCCGCTGCGCGGCCCCGGGACGACCCTGTGGATGGCAGGAGCGCGGAGGAAGCTGAGACAGGCTCCGCGGATTCGATCCAGAGCCGTAGTGGCGCCCCCTCACCGCCCCCAGCGCAACACCGCCGCGTCCAGGCTCCGGGCGATCTCGATCAGTCCGGCCCGCGTCGCCGGGTGGGGCAGTTCCAGCGGCGCCCGCAAAGCGTCGGAGCGGATGATGCCGCCTTCCTTCATCAGGATCTTGGCGGCGGCGAGCCCGGTCTGGCGGTTCTCGTAGTTGATGAGGGGCAGCCAGCGGCCATAGGCCTGCACCGCCTCGTCGCGCCGGCCGGCGAGGTAGGGGTCGATGATCTGACGGATGCCGTCGGGATAGCCGCCGCCGGTCATGGCGCCGGTGGCGCCGGCATCGAGGTCGGCGAGCAGGGTGATCGCCTCCTCGCCGTCCCACGGGCCCTCGATCGCGTCGCCGCCGAGTTCGAGCAGCGTGCGGAGCTTGGCCGCGGCCTGCGCGGTCTCGATCTTGAAGTACGAGACGTTCGCGACCTCGCGGGCGAGCCGCGCCAGGAAGGCGGCCGAGAGCGTGGTGCCGGAGACCGGCGCGTCCTGGATCATGATCGGGATCGAGATCGCGTCGGACACCTGGGCGAAGAACCGCGCGATGCCGGCCTCGGTCACCCGGATCGTCGCCCCGTGATAGGGCGGCATGATCATCACCATGGCGGCGCCCATGTCCTGCGCCCGCCGCGAGCGCTCGGCGCAGATATGGGTGGCGAAGTGCGTGGTCGTCACGATCACCGGCACGCGGCCCGCCACGTGCTCCAGCACCGCCTTCATCACCTCGTCGCGCTCGGCGTCGGTGAGGACGAACTGCTCGGAGAAGTTGGCGAGGATGCACAGGCCGTGCGAGCCGGCCTCGATCATGAAGTCGATCGCCCGGCGCTGGCCGTCGAGGTCGAGGGTGCCGTCCTCGTGGAAGATCGTCGGCGCGACCGGGAAGACGCCGCGATAGGGGCGTGAGGTATTCGTCATGGCGTTGCCTCCTTGGGTGTTCAGGCCGCGGCGCCGTGGCGGCGCAGGCCGTTGTGGATGACCTGGCGCACGGCCTCGGCGGCGCCCGCCGGGTCGCGGGCGGCGATGGCCGCGACGATGGTCGCGTGGGCGGCGAGCACCGTCTCGCGCTCCGCCGCCTCGACCGGGGCGCTGAGCTGGAACGAGGCGCGCAACGCCACCTCGATCACCCCGCCGATCGAGCGCATGAACGGGTTGCCGGAGGCCACCGCCACCGCGACGTGGAGCGCGAGGTCGCCTTCGGCGAAGCCGATGGAATCGGACGGCTCGGCCCGCATCCGGGCGAGGCCGGCCTCCAGGGCGGCGAGGTCGTCGGGAGTCCGGCGCTCGGCGGCGAGCGCCGCCGCCGCCGGCTCGACCGCGAGGCGGATCTCCGCCAGGTCGCGCAGGAAGCGCCGGTCGATGCCGGCCTCCAGGTGCCAGGCCAGCACGTCGGCGTCGAACATGTTCCAGGCCGCGCGCTCGCGCACCACCGTGCCGACCCGGGCCTTGGTGGTGAGCAGCCCCTTGGCGACCAGCGTCTTGACGCTCTCGCGCAGGACCGGCCGCGACACCCGGAACGCGGCGAGCAGCTCGCCGTCCCCCGGCAGCTTGGCGCCCGCCGGGTAGCGGCCGGCGATGATCGCGGTGCCGAGGCTGCGCGCCACCTCGGCGTGGTTGGACCGCGAGCGCCCCGCCGGGATCACCACCAGGCCCGATGATGCAGTGTGAGGCGTGGCGAACGGAACGCGCATCCGCGGGGGAACCGGCTCTGGAGGCGCGACCGGGCGCCGACCGGATCCTTACAGCACGGCGGCGTCCGCCTGAATAGTCATACTGTTTGACTTTTCACGAGTTCGCCTCCTCCCGCGCCTCGGCCACCGCCTCGGCGCCCTCTTGGTGGTCCTCGGCATCGGCGGCCGGGGGCTCCTGCAAGGCTTCGGCCCGCGGGTCGCGGCACAGGGCGATCAGGATCGGGAAATGGTCGGAGCCGATATGCGGCAGGCGCTCCAGCCGGGCGAGGAGGAAGTGCTCGCTGAAGAAGACGTGGTCGAGGGGCCAGCGCAGCATCGGCCAGCCGGCATGGAAGGTCGGGTAGGCGCCGCGCCCGACCCGCGGGTCGATGAGGCCGCCGATCGCCTGGAACAGGGCCGTGGTGCGCGACCAGGCGACGTCGTTGAGGTCGCCCGCCACCACCGTGGGACCGCCCTCGCGCGCGACCTCGCGGGCGACCAGCACCAGTTCCCCGTCCCGGGTCGCGCTGCTGTTGCCCGGATGCGGCGGGCGCGGATGCACGCCGTGGAAGGTGAAGCGGTCGCCCGACGGCAGCGTGACGCCGGCGCGCACGGAGGGCACGTCGTCCTCGATCAGGAAGCGCACCCGCACGTCGTCGAGGGGCAGGCGGGAATAGAGCAGGAGCCCGTAGGTGTTGTCCTGTTGCTGATCCACGCCGTGGGCGTAGCGCGCCCGCAAGGGCGCGAGCGCGTCGCGCCAGCCCGCATCGGTCTCAAGCGCCAGGATCAGGTCGGGGTCGCTCCGCTCCACCGCCGCGAGCAGGCGGTCGTAGGCCCGGTTCGATTGCAGCACGTTGACGATCAGGATCGAGACGCAGGCGTCCCGGTCCGCGTCCGCCGGGGCGGCGCGGGCGGTGGGCTTCGCCAGGCGGGTGAAGGGCAGGATGTGGCGCAGCTGCAGGCCCAGCGCGCCCAGGAGCCCGGCCCCGAGGACGAGGGAGGCCGGATCGTGCCCGGCGACCACCAGCAGGACGAGGACCGGCGGGATCGCGGCGGCGATCTGGAAGCGCGGGAAATCGAAGGTGCGCACCACCCCGGCCCGGCTGCGCCAGAACGGCAGCAGGGTCGCGGCGATGAGGATCAGCGCCAGGACCTGGGCGACGATGGACAGGGTCGAGACCGGCACGTGCGCTTCCCCCCGCGGCTGTCACGCCGCCTCGAGGGACGAGATAGGTCGCGCCGGCGCCTGCGTCACCCGCCAGCGTGGCCGGGTCAGGCCTCGGCCAGGGGCAAGTCAGGCCTCGGCCAGGGGATGGAGGTCGCGCACCATCTGCTTGAGGCGCTCGTCGAGGACGTGGGTGTAGATCTGCGTCGTCGAGATGTCGGCGTGCCCGAGCAGTTCCTGCACCACCCGCAGGTCGGCGCCGTTCTGCAACAGGTGGCTGGCGAAGGCGTGACGCAGGACGTGCGGGCTGATCCGGTCGGTGCGGATGCCGGCGGCGGCGGCCACCGCCTTGAGGTCGCGGGCGAAGGCCTGGCGGGTCAGGTGGCCGGTCTCGCTGTCGGCGGGAAACAGCCAGGGCCCGGGCGCCGTCAGGGTGGCGAGGTGGGTGGCCATGGCGCTGCGCGCGACCTCGGTCAGCGGCACCAGGCGCTCGCGCCCGCCCTTGCCGCGCACCACCAGGAAGCGCTCCTTCGTCGCGCCGGCGGCGCGCGGCAGGGCGACCAGCTCCGAGACGCGCAGGCCCGTGGCGTAGAGGAGTTCGATCAGGCAGTGCATCCGCCCGGCCCGCGCCGCCTCGGCCGGGTTCGGCGCCTTGGCGGCGGCGTCCTTGGCGACGGCGAGCAGCCGGTCGACCTCCGCCACCGAGAGCACCTTCGGCAGGCCGCGGCCGCGCTTCGGCCCGGCGACCGGCGCGGTGGGATCGCCCTCGACCAGCCCTTCCGCGTAGAGGAAGCGGTGGAAGCCGCGCACGCAGGAGAGCCGGCGCGCCGCCGACGTGCTCTTGAGGCCGCGCCCCTCCAGCTCGGCGAGGTAGGCCCGGATGCCGGCGGGCTCGACGGCGCCGGGATGGAGCCGCTTCCCGGCCAGGTGGGCGAGGTAGTCGTCGAGGTCGCGCCGGTAGGCCGCCAGCGTGTTGGCGGCGGCCCCCCGCTCGGCCGCCAGCATGTCGAGATAGGCGTGCATCAGGCCCTGCGGGGCCAACTCGCTCATTTCGGCTGCAGCTTCGCGTTCGGGATGGTGACGGAGATCTCGCGCGGGGTCGGCTCGACGAAGGTGGCGAGGGCGAACATCGCCGCGAAGGCGAGCCCGGCCAGGATCGCCACCACGGCCAGGAAACGGAAGAGGGTCGGCACGTCGGCGAGGCCCCGGACTACGCGTGACAACGAGCGGCGCGGGACGGGGTCGTCCCGAGCCACCTTGGCCGTCGGTTCGACCATGCGGGGCCCGGCGAGGCAAGGCTCCCCAGCGCCCTGCCCTGCGGAATGCCGGCGGCTGTTGCGCGGGTGCCGAGCCCGCCCGGGCTGCCGCGGCGGAACCGATGGTTTTCCCCGACATCCGCCGTTTCGCCCTGCGCGAAAAACAGGCTAAAGAACGCCGCATGAACCAGCGTCCCCCTCATGAACAGTCGATCGAGTCGCGCGTGCGCCGGGGTCTCGGCCTGCGCTCGATCGTGCTGGTCGGGCTCATGGGCGCGGGCAAGAGCACCGTCGGCAAGCGCCTGGCGGGGCGCCTCGGCCTGATCTTCAAGGACGCCGACCACGAGATCGAGGCGGCGGCCGGCCTGACCATCCCGGACATCTTCGCCATCTACGGCGAACCGAGCTTTCGCGATGGCGAGGAGCGGGTGATCGCCCGCCTGCTGCGCGAGGGCCCGATGGTGCTCGCCACCGGCGGCGGCGCCTTCATGCGTCCGGAGACGCGCCAGCGCATCGGCGAGGCCGGGGTCTCGGTCTGGCTCAAGGCCGATCTTGAGGTGCTGATGCGCCGGGTGCGCAAGCGCCCCGGGCGGCCGCTGCTTCAGAACGAGGACCCCGAGGGCACGATGCGCCGGCTGATGGACCTGCGCCATCCGGTCTATGGCGGGGCCGACGTGGTGGTGGTCTCGCGCGACGTCTCCCACGACCGGGTGGTGCAGGACGTGCTGGAGGCGCTCGACGCCTACATGGCAGGCGATCTGGCAGGCGACCTGACGGTGGATTCGGCGGGCCGCCTGCCGGAGGATCCGGGAAACGATCCGGCGCCGGACGGCGGAGAGGGCGACCCGGACCCCGGCGCGCCCGCCTTCGCCGGCCACGGCCTCGCCGCGCAGTAGCGGGCCCGGTCGAGCAGATCCTGGGGCGATCCCGGGCGATTTTCGAGGACGACAGTGCAGACGCAGACCGTTCACGTGCCCCTCGACGGGGGGCGGGCCTACGACATCCTGATCGGCCGCGGGCTCCTCGCCGGGATCGGCCCCCGCGTCGCCGCGCTCAAGGCCAAGGCCGTCGCGGTGGTGAGCGACGAGACCGTGGCGGCGGAATACGGCGAGGCCGTCACCGCCTCGCTGGCCGAGGCCGGTCTGCGCACCGCCCTCATCGCCGTGACGCCGGGCGAGGGCTCGAAGAGCTATGCCGGCTTCGCCCAGGTCTGCGACGGGCTGATCGGTCACCGGATCGAGCGCGGCGACCTCGTCCTCGCGCTCGGCGGCGGCGTCGTCGGGGATCTGGCGGGCTTCGCCGCCGCATCCCTGCGCCGGGGCGTGCGCTTCGTGCAGGCGCCGACCACGTTGCTCGCCCAGGTCGATTCCTCGGTCGGCGGCAAGACCGGCATCAATTCGCCCCACGGCAAGAACCTCGTCGGCGCCTTCCACCAGCCGAGCCTCGTCGTCGCCGACACCGCCTCCCTCGACACCCTGTCCTTGCGCGAGATGCGCGCCGGCTACGCCGAGGTGGCGAAGTACGGGCTGATCGACGATCCGGCCTTCTTCGCCTGGTGCGAGGCGAATCTCGGCGAGATCTTCTCCGGCGGTCCGGCGCGCGAGGACGCGGTGGCGTCCTGCTGCCGGGCCAAGGCCGGCGTCGTGGTGCGCGACGAGCGCGAGGACGGCGAGCGGGCCCTGCTCAATCTCGGCCACACCTTCGCCCACGCCCTGGAGCGCCTGACCGGCTACGAGTCCGCCCGACTCGTCCACGGCGAGGCGGTGGCGATCGGCCTGTGCCTCGCCTTCCGCTTCTCGGCCCGGTTGGGCCTGTGCCCGGGCCAGGATGCGGGGCGCGTCGCCAACCATCTGGCGCTCGCGGGCCTGCCGACCACCCTGGCGCAGGTGCCGGGCGGCTGCGGCGACGCCGACCAGCTCCTCGACGCCATGCGCCAGGATAAGAAGGTCCGCGACGGAGCGCTCACCTTCATCCTGGCCCGCGGGATCGGGCGAAGCTTCATCGCGCCGGGGATCGAGGCGGGGGCGGTGCGCGAATTCTTGGTGACGGAGCTGGGGTGAGCGGCCGACCGTCGCGTGATCACCGACGTGGCGCACGATCGGCTCCGAACCTTCCGGGCTCCCCCCGACCGTATCAACATCCTCCATCGTCATGTATGGACGGCCCCCGTTTCGCAAGGGTTTGTGAGCATCGGTTTGAGCCAGTCGGTTCAGGAGCAGTCATGTATCCGGCCTCTGATGCCGTCGTGCCGCCGCGGTTGATGCGACGAGGACGACGGCGGGCCACCAAGGGGTGCGCACAAGCGTTCCTTGCGAAGAACCAGGCTACCAACATCCCGACGCGCTGTGACGCGCGATGACGTGGCGGAGTGTCCTGGTCCCAGGTCCCTCATCCTGCTCTGGCCTTGGCCGTGCTTACAGCTCCTTGCTCACCGAAGGTCGCGTCCCGCCGCTCCTCAAGCGGCGGCGGGACGCGACCGGCCTG
>NZ_FPCB01000065.1:0-23116 GCF_900116815.1 Methylobacterium sp. 174MFSha1.1
AACGGAGGCTCACGACCGACCGGCGTTTCCGCCTGATCGTGTGAGCACCGAAACGTTAAGACCAGCATCATCCTACTCACGATCCTACCCGAAGGCAGGATCCGCAGGGACGACGCCGTCCACGCTTCTCTTTCTCGTATGAACTTGTCAAAGAGCTGATCGGGCTTGCGCCCAGATCTCGCACCCTCAGAGAACAGAAAGCAGCGCCGGGTTGCCCTGGCTCTTGCTTCGCCTTCTCTCGGGAAGTCCTGAGGGGCTGAGCCGTTCGTCTCGGCGCCCCGTCGGTGAGCGGTCGTTTAAGGGTAGCCGGCTCGCCTGTCAACTCGCTCGGACCTGGAAGGATCCGAGCGAGGCGACGGGGGAGGGCAGGGGGCTGCCCGGCCCCCGCGGCCGGCGTGTATCCTAGATGGGTCTGCACGCCCTGCGTTCAAGAGGCGACGTCAGTACCCTTGCGAGCGGTCGATCGCGTGCGCGATCGGCTCGCCGCGCAGATGCGCGCGCACCCCCTGGATCACCTGCCGCGCCGCGCCCGCCGGCTGGGTGGCGCTCGCCACGTGCGGCGTCACCACCACCCGCGGATGCGCGAGGAGCGGGTGATCGGCCGGCGGCGGCTCCGTCGCCAGCACGTCGAGGATCGCGCCCGAGAGCTGCCCGCTGTCGAGGGCGGCGAGCAGGTCGGCCTCGACCGCGTGGCCGCCGCGACCGGCATTCACCAGCCCGGCGCCGGAAGGCAGCCGAGCGAACAGGTCGCGGTTCAGGAGGCCGCGCGTCGCCGGGGTGAGCGGCAGCAGGCAGATCAGGATGTCGGTGCCGGACAGGAAGTGGCTCAAGGTCGCGTCGCCCGCAAAGGTCTCGATCCCGTCGAGGGATTTGGGGGACGCGCTCCAGCCGCGGACCGGGAAGCCGAAGCCGGACAGCGCCCGCGCCGCCGCCTGGCCGAGCACGCCGAGCCCCATGAGGCCGATCCGGCGCTCCGTCGCCGGCCGCACCGGACGCGGGGTCCAGCGGCCGGCCGCCTGCTCGGTCCGATAGAAGGGCAGGTCGCGGTGGAGCGCCAGCACCGCCATCACGACGTACTCGACCATCGAGGCGGTGAGGTTCGGATCGACCATCCGCACCACCTGCACGGTTTGCGGCAGCTCGTGGACGGGGAGGTGGTCGATGCCGGCCCCGATGCAGAACAGCGCCTGAAGCCGCGGCATCGCACGGGCGAGATCCGGCGGCGGCGTCCAGGCGACGAGGTAGGGGGCCGCGGCCGCCTCGCCGTCGGGCGTCCAGTCGACGAGGCGGAGATCGGGCGCCTCGCGGGCGAAGATGTCATGCCAGACGGCGCCGCGGACCGGGTCCGACTTGTAGGCGATGACAGGTCTGGTCATGGGGAGGCCTCGCTGGCTCGAAGACGCGGCGCCCGTTCGGGCGGTCCCGCCGATGGACCAAGATTACGGGGCCGTTGCCCGCGGGAGGCGCTGAATCACGGGGTATCGGCAGGCGGAACGTCGCGACGGGTGCGCCCCTGGCGGCAGAGGCTGCGGCGCGGCCCCTCCGGCACGACATGCCGTCCGGCGGCGGCGAAAGCGCAGGAACACCGCCTCCAAGGCAGCCAGATCGGCGTCCGGGTGCGGTCGGGCGGTCTTACGCTTTCTCCACGGTCGAACACCGCAGGGAGATCCCGATGACCCGCCTGGCGCCCAAGTACATCACTTTCGATTGCTACGGCACGCTGATCTACTTCGAGATGGCGCCCGTCGCCCGCCGGCTCTACGCCGACCGCGTTCCTGCGGAGCGCATGGACGCCTTCGTCGAGGACTTCTCGGCCTACCGCCTCGACGAAGTGCTGGGCGCCTGGAAGCCCTACAAGGACGTGGTCGCCAACGCGCTGATCCGCACGTGCAAGCGCAACGGGGTGGAGTACCGCGACAGCGACGCCGACGCGGTCTACGCCGCGGTGCCGACCTGGGGCCCGCATCCGGACACGGTCGAGGGTCTCGCCAAGGTCGCCAAGGAATTCCCCCTGGTGATCCTGTCGAACTCGATGAAGGACCTGATCCAGCATTCCGTCGCCAAGCTCGGCGCGCCGTTCCACGCCGCCTACACGGCGGAGGAGGCCCAGGCCTACAAGCCGCGGATGCAGGCTTTCGAGTACATGCTCGACCAGCTCGGCTGCGGGCCCGAGGACATCCTGCACTGCTCGTCGAGCTTCCGCTACGACCTGATGACCGCGCACGACATGCACATCACCAACAAGGTGTGGGTGAACCGCGGCCACGAGCCGGCCAACCCCTATTACGGCTACCACGAGATCAAGGATATCCGCGGCCTGCCGGGCCTGCTCGGCCTGTAAGGACGCGAGCCGCGCCGCGATCCGGCCAAGCGCCGGAGTCGCGGCCGCCGCGTGGTCCGACCCATCTCCGACCTGTCCAAGGACGACCCATGTTCACCAAGGACCGCCTGCGCGATCCCGCGCTCCTGCGCTTCCAGGCCTTCATCGCCGGCGAGTGGCGCGATTCCGACGCCGGCGGCACCTTGGCCGTGACCGACCCGGCGACGGGCGAGACCCTCGGCACCGTGCCGGATTGCGGCGCCTCGGAGACCCGCGCGGCGATCGCGGCGGCGGAGGCCGCGTTCCCGGCCTGGCGCCGCACGCCGCCGGCTGAGCGCGCGGCGATCCTGGAGCGCTGGAACGCCCTGATCCTCGAAAATGCCGAGGACCTCGCGGCGATCATGACCGCCGAGCAGGGCAAGCCGCTGGCCGAGGCCCGCGGCGAGGTCGCCTACGGGGCGAGCTTCGCGAAGTGGTTCGCGGAGGAAGCGCGCCGCATCACCGGCGACGTATTCACGGCGCCCGCCGGCGACCGCCGGGTGCTGGTGCTCAAGGAGCCGGTCGGCGTCTGCGCGGCGATCACGCCGTGGAATTTCCCGATCGCGATGATCACCCGCAAGGTGGCGCCGGCCTTCGCCGCCGGCTGCCCGATCGTCGTCAAGCCCGCCGACCTGACGCCGTTCTCGGCCCTGGCGCTCGCGGTGCTGGCGGAGCGGGCCGGGGTGCCGAAGGGGGTGTTCAGCGTCGTCACCGGCCAGGCGGCGCCGATCGGCGCCGAGATGACCGGCAGCGAGACCGTGCGCAAGCTGTCCTTCACCGGCTCGACCGCGGTCGGGCGGCTGCTGATGGCCCAGTCGGCCCCGACCATCAAGCGGCTGAGCCTGGAGCTCGGCGGCAACGCGCCGTTCATCGTGTTCGACGACGCCGATCTCGACCAGGCGGTCGCCGGCATCATGGCCTCGAAGTTTCGCAATGCCGGCCAGACCTGCGTCTGCGCCAACCGCATCCTGGTGCAGGACGGCATCCACGACCGCCTCGCCGCGCGCTTAGGCGAGGAAGCGGCGAAGCTCCGGGTCGGCAACGGCTTCGAGGCCGGCGTCACCATCGGCCCGCTGATCAACGACGCCGCCGCCGCCAAGGTCACGGCCCATCTCGACGACGCGCTCGCCCGCGGCGCGCGGCTGGTGGCGGGCGACCGGGACGCTCTCAACGGCCGTTTCGTGCCGCCGCTGGTGTTGACCGGGGCCGAGACGGGCATGCGGCTCGCCTCGGAGGAGACGTTCGGGCCGCTCGCGCCCCTGATGCGCTTCTCCCGCGAGGAGGACGCGATCGCCATCGCCAACGCGACGCCGTTCGGCCTCGCCTCGTACTTCTACACCGCCGACATCCGCCGGGCCTGGCGGGTCGGCGAGGCGCTGGACTTCGGCATGGTCGGGCTCAACACCGGCACGGTCTCGATGGAAGCCGCGCCCTTCGGCGGCGTCAAGCAGTCGGGCCTCGGCCGCGAGGGCTCGACCTACGGCATCGACGAGTACCTGGAGCTGAAGTCGTTCCACATGGGCGGCCTCTGACCGTCCTTCTCCGGCGCCCCGGCCTTGCGGCGAGCGCCGGAGCGCCTCTTCCTTTCCCGGCCCGCGGCACGGAGACCCGACGCGATGACGAACCCCGCCACCCTCACGCGGACGGACGGCGTGCCGATGGTCCGCCCGATGACCGAGGCCGACATCGCGGCCCTGCACGGTCTCTCGCTCGAGGTGCGCTGGCCGCATCAGGCCGAGGATTGGCGCCTGATGCTGGAGATCGGCCACGGCCTCGTCGCCTGCGACGGAGACGATCAGGTGACAGCTTGCGCGATGTGGTGGCCCTTCGGCGACGGGCTCGCCACCATCGGCATGGTGATCGTCTCGCCCCGTCTGCAGGGCCGGGGCACCGGCCGGCGGCTGATGCGGGAGCTATTCGCCGCGGCGGGCCCGCGCACGATCCGGCTCACCGCGACGGAGGCGGGACGGCGGCTCTACGAATCCGAGGGTTTTCGGGTCACCGGGTCCAACACGCAGTACCAGGGGATCGTCGACGCCGCCGCCGCACTCGACGATCCGCGGGTGCGCCCGGCCACGGAGGCCGACCGGCCGGCCATCGCTGCCCTCGACCGTGAGGCCTCTGGAGGCGACCGCGGCCGGATGCTCGACGCCCTGGCCCGTGCCGGGCGCACCGTCGTCCTGGAAGACGATAGCCGGATCACCGGCTACGCGGTCTGCCGGCCCTTCGGCCGCGGCCACATCGTCGGCCCGGTCGTCGCCGCGGACGCGGAATCCGCGATCGCGCTCGCCAGCCCGCACGTGCGGGATCGGGCCGGCACGTTCCTGCGCCTCGATACGCCGGAGCGCGACGGGCCGCTCGTCGCCTTCGCGCAGGCCTGCGGGCTCGCCAATGTCGATGTGTCGGTGACGATGACCCGGGGCGCGCCGCCCGCGACCGGCCCGGCCCGGATCTTCACCCTCGCCAACCAGGCGCTCGGGTAGACGGGCTTAGCGGGACGCGGCAGGCCCTGCGTCCCGCACGGCGAGGGGGAGGAGGATCCGAACCGGCCGCTCTTGATTCGCATAAGGAAGATTATGGAATGAAAAGCCGGCTCACGGCCGGCGCCACGCCCGAGTCAGCGGCCCGCCGGGACCGTGGACCGGGTCGCTGTCGGGAAAACCGAGGCGCGCCATGCGGGCGAGCCCGGCGGCGTCTGGCGCCGCGCGGCACAGGTCGAAGCTCTGGCCCGGCGGATAGGCGCCGACGACCAGGAAGTCCGGGCTCGCCGACAGCCGGCAATGGCCGGTGCCGGCCGGCAGCACCAGGACGTCGCCGGCTTCGACCTCGACCGCGTGGCCGCCCTCGCCGCCGAGGACCAGGCGGGCGCGGCCCCCGGCGATGCCCAGCACCTCGTGGGCGGTCGAGTGGTAGTGGTGGTAGGCGAACACGCCGTCGCGCCACTGCGGCGGCCAGCCGTTGCGGGAGAACAGCGCTTCCAGGGCGGCGGCCGGATCCGCGGCGCCAGCAGTGACGCCGCGATAGTGCAGCACCGGCAGGACCGGGTTGTTCGGCACGAACCCGTTGGCCGCAAGGACGATGCTGTCGGGCTCGATCGCGGGCGCCACCGTCTCACCCCGCCCGCCGCCGCGAACCCGGCCCGGTGACCCGGCGCAGGATCTGGCCGAGCTGCTCGGCCGAGTACGGCTTGTGCAGGAGCTCGAAGCCGTGGGCGTCGTCCTGGGCGAGCACGTGGCTGTAGCCGGAGGCGAGCACCACCGGCAGGCGCGGCAGGCGCCGGCGCAGCTCGTGGGCGAGCGCGAGGCCGCCCATGCCGGGCATCACCACGTCGGAGAACACCACGTCGAACCCGGCCCCGTCGGGCCCGAGCCGGTCGAGCGCCTCCTCGGCGTTGGTCGCCCAGGTGGTGCGGTAGCCGAGATCCTGCAGGATCTGGGTGCAGAAGCGGCCGACCTCGATGTTGTCCTCGACGACGAGCACGCTCTCGCCGGCGCCGATCGGCGAGGCCGAGGCGTCGGCGGTGTCGTCGTCCTCGAACGCGACGGCCGGAGATTCCGGCAGGTAGAGGGTGAAGGTGGCGCCATGCCCCGAGCGGCTCGTCACGTCGACGTCGCCGCCGGACTGCTTGGCGAAGCCGAACACCTGGCTGAGCCCTAAGCCCGTGCCCCGGCCGACCTCCTTGGTGGTGAAGAACGGCTCGAAGATGCGGCCGAGCAGGTCCGGCGGCACGCCCGGCCCGGTATCGGTCAGCGAGATCGCCGCGAAGGCGTTCTGGGAGCCGGCATGGCCCCGGATCGGCGGCATCGGAACGCCGCCGGTGAGGCTCAGGGTCAGCGTGCCCTCGCCTTCCATGGCATCGCGGGCGTTGACCGCCATGTTGATGAGCGCTGTCTCGAACTGGCTCAGGTCCGCGCGCACGAAGCACGGCTCGTCGGGCACGGCCACCGTCACCCGCACCCGGGTGCCCGTGACCGTGTCGAGCATGTCGGCGACGCCCCGCACCTTGTCGCCGACGTCGAACACCGCCGGCGACAAGGCCTGGCGGCGGGCGAAAGCGAGGAGCTGGCCGGTGAGCTTGGCGGCGCGGTCGACCGTGTCGGAGACCGCGTCGAGGTAGCGGCGCTTGCGCGCCTCCGGCAGCTCGGGCCGGCGCAGGAAATCCACCGACGAGCGGATGATGGTGAGCAGGTTGTTGAAGTCGTGGGCGACGCCGCCGGTCAGCTGGCCCACCGCCTCCATCTTCTGCGACTGCCGCAACGCCTCCTCGGCCTGGGCGAGCGCGGTGGCCTGGACCCGGAGCGCGGTGACGTCGCGCACCGTGGCGTAGATGCGCCCGTCCCGCGGCACGGCGTTCCAGGACAGCCAGCGATACGAGCCGTCCCGGTGCCGGTAGCGGTTCTCGAAGGTCGGCAGCGCCTCGCCCCGCGCCAGATCCGCCGCCGCCGCGACCGTCGCCGGCCGGTCGTCCGGATGCACGAAATCGAGGAACGGGCGGGCCAGGAGGTCGGCCTCGCTCCAGCCGAGGAGCGCGGTCCAGGCCGGGTTGAGGCTGGCGAAGTACCCGTCGAGGGTGGCGACGCAGAACAGGTCGGTCGAGGCCCGCCAGATCTGGTCGCGCTCGGCGGTGCGCTGGGCGACCTGCTCTTCCAGCGAGGCGTTGAGGACCCGCAGGGCCTCCTCCATGCGCTTGCGGTCCGAGATGTCGCTGAAGAACACCGCGACCCGGGCCAGCGCCGGATCGCCGACCCGCAGGGCCCGCACGTCGAACCAGCGCCCGAACACGTCGGCCTGGTTCTCGAAATGGACCGGCTCGCCGGTCAACGCGACGCGGCCGTAGGTGTCGAACCAGTGCCGCTCGAGGTCGGGGGCGAACTCGCTCACCCACAGGCCCGCGACGTCGGCCCCGGTCTGGCGGGCGAAGGCGGGGTTCGCCTCGGCGATCCGGTAATCGACCGCGCGGCCGGCCTCGTCGAACTTCATCTCGAGGATGCAGAACCCGACGTCGATGCTCTCGAGCAGGGTGCGGTAGCGGTCCTCGCTGTCGCGGAGCGCCGCCTGCGAGCGGACCTGCTCGGTGACGTCGTAGCCGCCGACGAAGATGCCGGTGACCGCGCCGGACCCGTCCCGCAGGGGCTGGTACAGGAGGTCGATGGCGCGCTCGGCCTCGTCGCCGGTGAGGAGGATCGGCATCGCGCGGGCCGCGAAGGGCCGGCCGGTGCGGTAGACCGTGTCGAGGAGCTCGTAGAAGCCCTGGTCGGCGAGCTCCGGGAAAGCCTCGCGCACGGTGCGGCCGACGAAGTCGCGCTCGCCGGCGATCGTCACGTAGGCGTCGTTGACGTATTCGAAGACGTGGGCGGGCCCGCGCAACACCGCGACGAAGCCCGGCATCTGCTGGAAGATCTGCTCGCGCCGCTCCTGCGCCTCCTGCACGGCCAGGGTGTCCTGCAAGGAACCGGCATCGGGCGCCGCCGGTCCGGTCCGGTGGTGCAGCACCGCGCCGACCGCGCCGGAGGCGTCGCGCACCGGGATGTGGGTGACGCTCCAGGCGCCGCCCTCCGGCGCCACGCTGTCGGGCCGGCCGGTCGCGACGGCGCGGGCGACCGAGGCCTGAAGCGGCGCGCCTTCGTCCGGACAAACCTCCCGGAGGTGGCGGCCGATGAGGTCGTCCCCGTCGCCATCCGCCCCGTCGCGGCAGGCCCGGCAATAGGCCTGGTTCGCCGCCACGACGCGGCCCTGCGGGTCGAGAACCAGGTAGGGATGGGGGGCGGCCTCGAAGAGGCTGCGGTAATCCGGGGCGTTCATGAGGTCGGGCAAAGAGTCGAGCCGCGGGTGGCGTGCGGAACGGAGCCGGACCCGTCTCGCGAGGCGCCGGGTGCGGAGGGGTGGCGCGGCGGAGGCGTGCGGGCAATCATGGCTTCCTGTCCTATCACCCACGAGGCGACCTGTCGCCGGACCGTCCGGAAGCGGACGGCCGCGAATCCGGGGAAGAGCGTGCGAGGATGCGTCGGGTTCCGCGTCGGGGTTCCCGAGGCAAAGGGCCGGAGCGACGGGGACGGGGCGGATGAGGCCGCGCGCGGCGCCTTGATCTCGGCGACTTTTGCGTGTTCGGCATCCGTCACCCCCATATCTGTCCCGATCCCCGTGCCGTCCCCGATTCCTGTGTCGCCCGCATCTGCCCCCTCGCCGCGCCGGTCCGCATGCTCCTGAAAGGCTCGTCTCCCGCGAAGGTCCTGGTGGCGAGCACGAGCCCGGACGCGGTGAACCACAACACCCCGATCCGCGACGCCCTGCGCGAGGGCTTCGCGGAGGTGCTCGGCGCCGGCGCCGTGCGGGCGAGCCCGCTGGACCTCGCCGAGGAGGCGGTCGCGGACTTCCGCCCGAGCCTCGTCGTGGCGCTCGGCAGCGTCGCGGTGGATGCCGCCCCCTTGCGCGGGCTGGCGCGCAGCGTCCGGCGGGCGGGTGCCCGCCTCGCCTTCTGGCTTCACGACGATCCCTACGAGTTCGACTACGCGGTCAAGGCCGAGGCCCTGGCCGACCACGTCTTCACCAACGACCGCTGGGCCCTGCCCCATTACCGGCACCCCTCCGTCTCGCACCTGCCGCTCGCCGCCTGCCGCCGGACCCACGACCGGCGCGTACGTCCGATGGCGGAGCGGACCCTCGACCTGTTCTTCTGCGGCGCCGCGTTTCCGAACCGGATCGCGCTCCTGGAGCGGGCGCAAGGCAGCCTGTCGGGGTACCGGGTCGAGGTGCGGGGCGCGGGCTGGCCGGCCGCCCTGCCCTTCGCCGAGAACATCCGCCTGGAGCCCGCCGCGATGGCCGACCGGGCGAGCGCGGCGCGCCTCACCCTGGCGGTCGGCCGCGACCTCGACATCGCCAACCAGCGCTTCCGGCTGCCGGCCGCGACGCCGGGGCCGCGGGTCTTCGAGGCCGCGCTCGCCGGCGCGCCGCAGCTCTGCTTCGCCGCCGGGCTCGAGATCCTGGACTATTTCGAGGAGGGCCGGGAGATCCTGCTCTTCGACGACGTCCACGAGATCGCGGACGCCATCGCCCGCTCCCGCCGCGAGCCCGCCGCCTTCGAGGCGATGGCCGAGCGCGCCCGCGCGCGGGTCCTTGGCGCCCACACCTACCGCCACCGGGCCGAGACCATCCTGGCGGCGATGGCCGCGTGACCGGAACCACCATGCCCTCCTGCGCGCCTCTCTCGGTGCTCCTGCTCGATACCGAGCCGCGGACCAGCAACGCCTACATCGCGCTCGCGGTCGCCGACGCCCTGCGGCGCCACCCGTCGGTCGCGCGGGTGGTGCGGGCGACCCATGCCGACGCGGTGGCGCTGGCGCAGAGGGCCCTGGCCCTGGGCGAGCGGTTCGACCTCGTCCTGGCGCTCGGCGGCGCCAGCCGCCACCACGCGCTGCTGCGGCGCCTCTGCGCGCTCGCCGGCACCAGCGCGCTCTGGACCACCGAGGACCCCTACCTGAGCGCCGCCAACGCCCGGCTCTCGGACTGCTTCGACCTGGTCTTCACCAACGACCGCGGCTCGCTCCCCCGCTATCGCGCCGGCGCCCGGCACCTGCCGCTCGCGGCCACGACCCTGTTCCAGGACCTGCCGGTCCGGCCGGACGACGCGGATTACCGCTACGACCTCCTGTTCGTCGGCACGGCCTGGCCGAACCGGGTCGCGACGCTCAACCGGATCCTGTCGGCCTTTCCCCGCGACCTCAAGGTGAAGATCGCGCTGCCGGCCAACGCCTACCTGCCGCCGGCCGTGCTGGTGCGCGACGACCTGATCGTCGACTGGCGCTGCGGCAACGAGGATTTCGCCCGGCTCGCCAATGCCAGCCGGGTGGTGCTCACCCTGCCCCGGATCTTCACCGCGGGCGCCGACGAGACCCCGTCCGGCACGACGCCGCCGCCGCGGCTGTTCGAGGTGGCGCTCGCCGGCGGCGCGCAGCTCGTGGTCGGCGCGGATCCGGAAACCTTCGCCTACTACGAGGCCGGGCGCGAGATCCGCGCCTGCGCCGAGGACGACGCCGTCGAGGCGATCACCGCCCTGCTGGCCGACCCGGACGAGCGCATCGCCATGGCCGGACGGGCCCGGGCGCGCACCCGCGCCGAGCACCTCTACGACCACCGGGTCGACGTGATCGTGCGGGCGGTCCTGGAGCGAGAGACCGTTGCGGCCGCGCCTGTCCCGGCCGCGCCCAAGCCCCGCCTGCTCTTCGTCGCCCACAACCGGGCCGGGCGGCGCCAGGGCGGCGGGGTGGAGTTCTATCAGGAGCAGCTCGCTGAGGCGCTCGACGGGTTCGAGCCCCTGTTCCTCTATCCCTCCTTCGAGGAGGAGGCCTGGGTGTTGCGGCTCGACGAGGGCGAGACCTCGGAGGCGCTGCCGATCCCGCCGGCGGAGCGGCTGCTCGCGAGCCCCGAGATCGAAGCCCTGTTCGAGCGCATCCTGGTCGAGCGCAGGATCGACCTCGTCCACGTCCACCACCTGCTCGGCCTGCCCCTGAGCCTGCCGGCGATCGCCCGGGCGCAGGGCGTGCCGGTGGTGGCCCAGCTGCACGACTTCTTCCTGGTCTGCCACCGCTACACCCTGATGAACCAGCACGGCCGGTTCTGCGACGTGGTCGGCCGGGGCGAGGGACAATGCGACGGCTGCCTCGCCGGCACCGAGGGGCTGCCCGCCGGCGCGAAGGCCCGGCGCGACGGGTTCGTGGCGCGGATGCTCGGCAGCATCGACGCCTTCGTGACGAGCACGCCCGCCACCGCCGACTATGTCCGGGCCTTCTACCCGGAGGCGACGGCCCGGGTCGCGGTGATCGAGATGGTCGATGCGGAGCCGGCCTCCCCGCCGCCCGCCGCCCCCGGGACGGCGGTCCCCGAGACGACCGCGCCCGGAAATCGCCCTCCTCTGCGGGTCGCGGTGCTCGGCAACGTCGTCGACCACAAGGGCGCCCGGACCCTGCTCGAACTCGTGCGCATCACGGAGGGCGAGCCCATCGTCTTCGAGGTGCTCGGCTACGTCGAGAGCTACCTCGTCGCCGCCTTCGAGGCGCAGGCGGGGGAGCGGCTGACCTTGCGCGGCGGCTACACCCGCGACGAGGTGCCGGCGCTGCTGGCCGGCTGCGACGTGTCCCTCCACCTCTCGCTCTGGCCCGAGACCTACATGATCTCGCTGACCGAGGCGTGGCGGGCCGGCCTGATCCCGATCGTCACCGATCTCGGCGCGCCGGGGGAGCGGGTCACCGACGGCGTCGACGGCCTCAAGGTCCCGCCCGCCGAATCCGGCGCCGTGCGCCAGGCCCTGCGGCGGCTGGCGCACGATCCCGACCTCGTCGCGTCCCTGCGCGCCGCGATCGCGGAGAAGACCTTCCCGACCGTCGCCGGGCACGCGGCGCAGATGGCGGCGCTCTACCGCGACTTGATCGCGGCCCGTCCCGTCCCGCACGCCGCGCCCGGCGGGCCGCTCGCGCCCTTCACCCTCTCGGCCCTCGATCTCGGATACCGCCTCAACCACCCCGACTGGACCGATCCGGCGATCGTCTGGGACGGGGCAGAGGAGACGAGCGCCGTCACGGAGGCCCTGCCGCCGGCGGTGGCGGCCCTGCCCGAGCGGGTGCTGGCGCCGGGCGATCCCGGCCTGTCCTGGGAAATCGCCGACCTCGTCGCCGACGGGCAACGGCTGCCCGGCCGGATCGGTGCCTGCGCGGCCGGCGACAGCCTCTCGCTGCGCGGCTGGATCTGGCGGCCGGAGGCCGGGCGCCCGGTCCGGACCTGGCTGCGGCTGCGCTCCGCGACCGCCACCCGCTACGTCGCCGCCCTCCCCGAGCGCCGCCCCGAGCTCGCCGGCCGGTTCGGCACCGGCCGGGCCGAGCAGGCCGGCTTCGCGGCGCAGGTTCGCATCGCGGACCTGCCGGCGGGCCCATACATCGTCGACCTGCTCCAGGTCTTCCCCGACCACGTCGCGGCGGCCCGGGAGGTCGCGCGCTTCACCGCCCCGGGCTTCCCCGCGCCGGGGCCCGTCACGCCGTGGCGGACCGGCCTGCCGGTGCCGGAGGCCGCGTTGCGCCGGAGCGCGGAACCGGCGCGCCTCGCCGGCCACGGGCTGCCGCTGATCGAGGGCGTGCCGGTGGCCCGCCAGGGCGGCCGCACCCGCCTCGACGTGCTGGTGCCCGACGGCGCGCGGCGCGGTCCGTCCTACCTGATCCTGGCGAGCGACGCGGGCACGGCCTGGACCCGGGCGGTGCGGCGCGACGGGGACGGGACGGTGCGGCTCGGCGCCGAGGCGCACCTGCGCGACATCCCGCCCGGGCGTTACCACCTCCGCGCCCTGATCGGCGACGAGGGCGGGGCGGACGTCCACGAGACCGGCGCCACGCTGTTCGTCGCGCCCGGCGCCCGCGCCTGCCTCGTCACGGCCGAGACGCCGCCGGCCCTGCGCCGGGCCTGGATCGCGCGCGCGCGCAGCCGCCCGAACCTCGACGCCGTCACGGTCGGGGAGGCCTCGGCCCTCTTCGGCACCGCCGTGACGGTGACGGGCTGGTGCTTCGCCCCCGGGCGCAGCCGGCCGCTTGCCTGGATCGCCCGCTGGGGCGGCCGGGGCGGACGTCGGTTCATGATCGCCGAGAGCGTCACCCGGCAGGACGTGGCGGCGCATCTGGCGGAGTCCGACGCGCTGACCGCCGGATTCGAGATCCAGTTGCCCCTCGACGCCCTGCGGGAGGGGACGCTCCGGGTGTTCCAGGTCTACGAGAGCGGCGCGGTCGCGCTCCCCGATTTCCCGCGCCACGTCCTCGCGATGGTCCCGGATACGCCTGCGCGCTGATTTGATTTCCTCCTTCGGAGTTCACACCCTCCGGGTCATTCCGGGGCCGCGCAGCGGAGCCCGGAATCCAGAACCGCGGATGGTTCAAGATAACGCGAAGGTCGTTCCGCCTCGTTCGACGCCACCTGAGCGTCTGGATTCCGGGCTCCGCTGCGCGGCCCCGGAATGACCCGGAGGGTGTCAGGACAGTCTGGCAAGGCAAACAGTCTTCGGGGGGATCGAACGAGGGTGAGCCGCTCTCACCACTTGTAGCTCAGGCTCGCGGTGATGCGGCGCTGCTCGCCGTAGAAGCAGGCGGTGACCGACTGGCACGACGAGACGAAGCGCTTGTCGGCGAGGTTGGCGGCGTTGATGGCGAAGCGCCAGTTGTCGCGGCTGTAATGGATCACCGCGTCGAACAGGGCGCGCTCGGGCACCGTCAGGGTGTTGCTCACGTCGGCGAAGGAGCGGCCGACGTAGCGCACGCCGGCGCCGAAGCCGAATCCGGCCCAATCGCCGGTCGGGATGGTGTAGTCGGCGAAGACCGAGGCCAGGGTCTCGGGCACGTTGGTGGGCGTCCGGCCGATCGTGCCGACGTCGCCCTTGGTGACTTCGAGGTTGTAGCTCGTGAACGACGCGACGACGTTGAAGTCCTTGGTGATGTTGGCCACCAGCTGGGCCTCGAAGCCGCGCGAGCGGGTCTCGCCGAGCTGGAGCTGGTTGAGGGCGTTGGTCGGGTCGGCGGTCAGGGTGTTGGCGAGCGCGAGATCGAAGGCGGCGAGCGTCAGGAAGGCGTTGGCGCCCGGGATCTCGTACTTGACGCCGACCTCGTACTGGTCGCCGGTAGTCGGCTTGAACGGCTGGCTGAAGAAGTTGGTGCCGACCTGCGGGTTGAAGAAGGTCGCGTAGCTGACATACGGCGCCAGGCCGAAATCGAAGTTGTAGATCAGGCCGTAGCGCTGCGTGAAGGCATTGGCCGATTGCCGCGTCTGCGTGCTGGTGAGACGGTTGTTGACCTCGTTCGAGGTGAAGTCGCCGCGGCCGGACACGACCAGGGTCAGCTCGGGCGTGAGCTTGATCTGGTCCTGGTAGTAGAGGCCGAGCTGCTGGAACACGTCGTAATTGACGAGATAGGGCGCGACCGGGACGCTCGGGCTGCCGTAGTTCGGTGTGATGATGTTGAAGTTGGCGACCGTCGGGCCGACGAAGCCGCCGGTGGCGTTGTTGTCGTTGAGCTGGAAGTTCTTGTAGTCGAGGCCCATCAGGAAGGTGTGCTTGAACAGGCCGTCGTCGAACCGGGCCACCGCCTGGTTGTCGACGTTGAACAGGCGGGCGCGCGAGGAGGCGCGGAAGCGGTAGCGGGCGATCTGGGTCTGGTTCGCGTCGGCGTAGCCGGTGCCGTTCAGGCCGAACAGGCCGCCGAGGAACGCGTCGTCGAGCGAATCGCTGAAGGCGTAGCGCAGGTTCTGCCGGAAGGTCCAGGTGTCGTCGAAGACGTGCTCGAACTCGTAGCCGACGCTGGCCTGGCTGCGCCGGTAGGTGTTGTTGAACGGATCCGAGACGTTGGCGTTCTGCGGGATGCGCAGGCCGAGCACCGTCGGCCGGACCGTGCCGTAATACGGCAGGAACGCGTTGAGGCGGCCGGTATCGTCGTACTGGAAGTTCGACAGCAGCGTGAAGGTGGTGGCGCCGTCCGGCCTGTAGGTGAAGGACGGGGCGATGTAGCCGCGATTCTCGTCGAGCCCGTCGATCTGGGTGCCGCCCTGCCGGCCGATGCCGGTCAGGCGGTAGAACCAGTGGCCCTCCTTGTCGGCCGGACCGCCGAAATCGAAGGCGAGGTACTTCTGGCCGAACGAGCCGCCGCCGACCTCGACGTAGTTCAGGGGCTCGGTCGGCGGCTTCTTGCTGATCAGGTTGATCAGGCCGCCGGGGCCGCCCTGGCCGAACAGGACCGAGGCCGGCCCGCGCAGCACGTCGATGCGCTCGAGGCCGAACGGGTCGACCTTGTAGGTGGCGAAGCCGTAATTGAAGAGCTGCAGGCCGTCCCGGTACAGGCCGGTGTCGTTCGCCGTGAAGCCGCGGATCAGGAAGAAGTCGACCCGCGGATCCGGTCCGAACACGTTGCCGTAGACGCCGGCCGAGTAGGCGACCGCGTCGGCGACCTGCTGCGGCTTCAAGGCGTCGAGCTGCTCGCGCCCGATCACGGTGACCGATTGCGGCGTCTCGATCAGCGGCGTGTCGGTCTTGGTCGAGGTGAGCGTCCGCTTGGCGACGTAGCCGTCGATCGGGCCGCGCGGATCCTCCTTCGGGCGGGCCGAAACCACCGTTCCGCCGGCCGGTGCACCGGCGGCGGCGCCGTTGCCAGCGACGTCGATCGCCTCGAGCTGGATCGCGCCGCCGGCGGCCGCGCCCTGGCGGGGCGGCGTCGCCTCCTGCGCCACCGCGCCTCCGGCGGCGAGGCTGATCAGGGAGACGCCGCCGGCGAGGGCGGCGACGAGGCGGCGGGACCGGACAGGAAGGCGGGGATGGGTACGCATGGCGAGACCTTCGGGCAACGGCTCACCTGCCCTGGGAGGATGACCCGCCCGGGGTGACGCCGTTCTTTAGAATGATACTAAGTTGTTGCTCCTACTGGATTTTTTCTATCACGCCGATTCGGCATGCGAAGGCGGAATCCTGGATTGCGCGGTGGATGTTAGGGCCCGTGGCAATTCCGCAACGAGGTGGGAACGACGTTGGGGGTTTGGGGGTGGGCGGCGTGCCGGCGGTGGACGATAGTCCTGGCGCGGGGACGTGCGGCCGCTTGGCCGTGCGTGAACGACGACGCGCGGGGTTCCGTTCTACAGACCCGCGAAAACGGGAGAGTTCTGGCGCCTCGTTTGGTCAGACCGTGTCAACCGGCTCGACGGTTCCGACATCCACAGGGTCATTCCGGGGCCGCGCAGCGGAGCCCGGAATGACAGGGAGGGCGTCAACTCCGTGGGATTTAAATGAACAGGTGCTCAGCGACAGGGCGGACGGAACGACGGAGCCTGATCCCCGTCACCCCGCCCTCGAACCCGACCGCCCTACCGCCCCCCGAACGTATCCCGGATCGCCTTGGCATTCCGCCGAACCATCGGGCGCAGCCAGGCGCCCGAGGCGAGGTAGGCACCGGGGCGGACCGGCGCGAGGGCGGCGGCGAGGTCCTGCGCCAGGCCGCGCGCGGCGGGGGCCGGCCCGTCGGAGGCCTCGGCGTGCCGGTACACCACCGTCGTGTCCTCGCGCCAGTAATCCGGATGCGGCACCAGCCCGGCGCGGCGCGCCGCCCGGTCCAGGGTCTCGCGCACGAAGCCGTGGACATGGGCGAAGTGGAAGCGCTCGTGCGGCGGCTTGCCCGTCGCCGCCATGTTGGGCACCGCGGCGTAGAGCACGCCGCCGGGTGCGAGCCGGCCAGCAAGGCGCGCCAGGGTGTCGACGGGGTCGCGCAGGTGCTCCAGCACGTGGTGGGTGGTGATGACGTCGAAGGTCTCGTCGGGCGACAGGTCCTCGAACCCGTCGAGCACCCGCGCGCCATGCTCGGCGCGGGCGAAGGCGGCGTAGGAGCGGCCGGGCTCGACGCCCGTGACGGCGCAGCCCCGCGCGGCCGCGGCGGCCAGGAACTCGCCCGAGCCGGCGCCGTAATCGAGCACCCGCGCGCCGGGCCGCAGGGCGGGGCCGAGCAGGTCGGCCCGGAACCCCGCCTCGCGCCGGGAGCGGTGGAGGTGATGGCGGGGCGGGCGCCGGCCGAGGGCGAACTGGTAGGCGGCGCGGTAGGCCGAGGCGTAGTAGGCCTCGAGCTCGGCCGCGGTCGGCATCGGGTCGGTGCGGATCAGCCCGCATTCCGTGCAGGCGACCGAGCGCAGCCGCTTCAGGCGCCGGTCGGTCTCGGCGACGGTCAGGGTCTGCGTCCCGCCGCAGAGATTGCACGCCATCCCCTCGCCCCGGTACGGGTAGGCGGTGAACGGGACGGCATGCCGGACGAGGTGGAGCGGCGAGGACATCGGCGGCCTTCTCTTTGCAGATCACGGCCGGCGGATCGCCCGACGCCCCGGGTTGAGAACGCGCGAGCGTCCGGTTTTCATCCCATCGGCGCGGAGTACCCCGAATGTTCGAACTGAGCCAGCTGCGCTGCTTCGTGGCGGTGGCCGAGGAGCTGCATTTCGGCCGCGCCGCCGAGCGGCTGCACCTGACCCAGCCGCCGGTGAGCCGGCAGATCCAGGTGCTGGAGCGCGTCCTCGACGTCGCGCTCCTCAACCGCACCAGCCGCGCCGTGCGCCTGACCCCGGCCGGGCGCCGGTTCCTCACCGAGGCGCGCCGGATCCTGCGCCTGTCTGACGAGGCCGCCGCGACCGCCCGCCGGGTGGCGGCGGGCCAGGCCGGCAGCATCACGCTGGGCTTCACGGCGGCCGCCGCCTACCGCACCCTGCCCGACCTGGTGCGGGCGGCCCGCCACCGCCTGCCGGAGGCCGACATCCACCTGAAGGAAATGGTCAGCGCCGCCCAGGCCGAGGCCCTGGGGTCGCAGGGAATCGATCTCGGCCTGATGCGCCCGCCCCTGCCTCCTGCGGCCGACGGCTCCCTGCGCATCGCCCGCGAAACCCTGGTGGTGGCCCTGCCCGACGACCACCCCCTTGCCACCGGCGCGGGCGTGACGGCGGAGGCGATCGCCGCAGAGCCCCTGATCGCCTACGCGCCGGACGAGGCGCGCTACTTCCACGACCTCGTCGGCGACTATTTCGCCGAGGCCGACCTCAGCCCCCGGGCGGTGCAGCACCTGGCGCAGATCCACACCATTCTGTCGCTGGTGCGCTCAGGGCTCGGCCTCGCCCTGGTGCCGGAATCGGCGGCCTCGCTCCGGGTCGCCGGCGTGACGCTCAGGCCCCTGATCCCGGCGCCGCGCCGGCCGGTGGAGCTTTTCCTCGTCTGGCGCCGCGGCAACGACAACCCGCTGATCCCGATCCTGGCCGATCTCGCGGCATCGATGCCGGAATTGGATTGAACCATGCCGACATGGTGCTGGAAGGGCATGATCCGCGGCGCTAGACCTCGGGACCAGCGGGGACAGCCCCGAGACTCGAGTTGAGGAAACACCCGATGGCCACCGCGCTCTCGCCCGTCGACATGGCCCAGCGCCTCGGTGCCGGCCTGCTCTCCTTCCCGGTCACCCCCTTCACCGCCGATTTCGCCATCGACGAGGCGCAGTACCGCAGCAACCTCGACTGGCTGTGCGGCTACGACGTCGCCGGCCTGTTCGCGGCGGGCGGCACCGGCGAGTTCTTCTCCCTCACCCCGGCCGAGGTCGCCCGCGTGGTCGGCGTCGCGGTGGCCGAGACCGCCGGCCGGGTGCCGGTGCTCGCCGGCGCCGGCTACGGCACCGCCATCGCCTGCGAGATGGCCCGTGCCGCCGAGAAGGCCGGTGCCGACGGCCTGCTCCTGCTGCCGCCCTACCTCGTCGGCTCCGAGCAGGACGGCCTCTCGGCCCATATCGAGGCGGTGTGCCGCGCGACCGGCCTCGGCGTGATCGTCTACAACCGCGACAACGCGGTGATCGGCCCCGATGCGCTCGCGCGGCTCTGCGACCGCTTGCCCAACCTCGTCGGCTACAAGGACGGCATCGGCGACATCGAGCTGATGACCCGGGTCTATTCGCGGCTCGGCGACCGGCTGACCTATATCGGCGGCCTGCCCACCGCCGAGACCTTCGCCCTGCCCTATCTCGAGATGGGCGTGACCACCTATTCCTCGGCAGTGTTCAACTTCGTGCCGGGCTTCGCCCTCGACTTCTACGCCGCCGTGCGCCGCCGCGACCGGGCGGCGGTGGCGAAGGGCCTGCGCGAGTTCATCCTGCCGCTGATCGAGATCCGCAACCGCCGCAAGGGCTACGCCGTCTCGATCATCAAGGCCGGCATGCGGGCGGTCGGGCGCGATTCCGGCCCGGTGCGTCACCCCCTCACCGACCTCACCGCCGCCGAGCAGGCGGAGCTGCAGGCCCTCGTCGACCGGATCGGCCCGGCCCGGGCGCTCGCCGCCGAATAAGCGTAGAAGACGTTTTGGGCGGTGCCGTCCGTGAGGTCGGCACCGTCGTTTCCGTTCAAGAACCGGCGCGCGACGAGGCCGGCCATACCGGGAGGGAGCCGATGCTGGACGAGCCGCGGACGACCGAGGGACACGAGACCGGTGCGGCCCCCGCGCCGCGGGGCGACGCGCCCCGCACCATCCGCCTGCACGAGACGGACAACGTCGCGATCGTGGTCAACGCCTTCGGGCTGCCGGCCGGCACCGCCTTCCCCGACGGCCTCGTGCTCCGGGAATTCGTGCCGCAGGGCCACAAGGTGGCGCTCGCCGACATTCCCGAGGGCGCCGAGATCCGCCGCTACGGCGAGGTGATCGGCACGGCGCTCCGCGACATCCCGCGCGGCGGCTGGGTCGAGGAATCGCGGGTGCGCACCCCGACCGCGCCCGACCTCGACCAGCTTCCGCTCGCCACCCGCGTACCGGCCCCGCTGCCGCCGCTCGACGGCTACACCTTCGAGGGCTACCGCAATCCGGACGGCTCGGTCGGCACCCGCAACATCCTGGCGATCTCGACCAGCGTGCAATGCGTCGCCGGCACCCTCGACGTGGCGATTCGGCGCATCAAGAAAGAGCTGCTGCCGCGCTACCCCAACGTCGATGACGTGATCGGGCTGACCCACGCCTATGGCTGCGGCGTCGCCATCAACGCGCCGCAGGCGGTGATCCCGATCCGCACCCTCCAGAGCCTGGCGCGGAACCCGAATTTCGGCGGCGAGGTGATGGTGGTCGGCCTCGGCTGCGAGAAGCTGGTCTCCGAGCGGCTCTTGCCCGACGGCCAAGCCGAGGGCGTGGTCCGCCTCCAGGACGAGGCTCACCAGGGCTTCGGGATGATGCTCGACAGCATCATGGCGATGGCGGAAGCCCGGCTCGCGGTGCTGAACCAGCGCACCCGCGAGACCTGCCCGGCCGCCGACCTCGTGGTCGGCCTGCAATGCGGCGGCAGCGACGCCTTCTCGGGCGTCACCGCCAACCCGGCGCTGGGATTCGCCGCCGATCTCCTGGTGCGGGCCGGCGCCACGGTACTATTCTCGGAGGTTACGGAGGTGCGCGACGCGATCCACCTCCTCACCCCCCGGGCCGAGACCGAGGAGGTGGCGAAGGCACTCGTGCGCGAGATGGCCTGGTACGACGACTACCTCGCGCAAGGCGGGGCCGACCGCAGCGCCAACCCGTCGCCCGGCAACAAGAAGGGCGGGCTCAACAACATCGTCGAGAAGGCGCTCGGCTCGGTGGCGAAGTCCGGCACCAGCGCGATCCGCGGCGTCCTCGCCCCCGGCGAGCGGGTGAACCGGAAGGGCCTGATCTTCGCCGCGACGCCCGCGAGCGACTTCGTCTGCGGCACGCTGCAGCTCGCCTCCGGCATCACCCTCCAGGTCTTCTCCACCGGCCGCGGCACGCCCTATGGCCTCGCCGAGGCGCCCGTGATCAAGGTCGCGACCCGCAGCGAACTCAGCCAGCGCTGGTCCGACCTGATCGACCTCGACGCCGGGAAAATCGCGACGGGCGAGGCGACGATCGAGGAGACCGGCTGGGAGTTGTTTCGCCTGATCCTCGACGTGGCGAGCGGGTGCAAGAAGCCGTGGTCGGACCATTGGGGGTTGTACAACGATCTGACGTTGTTCAACCCGGCGCCGATCACCTGAAGCCGCCGGTCGGTTCTCTCGTCGGAAGCCGCCGCCCTCCGCGTCATCCCGGAGCCGCGCAGCGGAACCCGGGATCCATAACCGCCGAGGGTGCAAAACGGAGCGGAGCGCGCTCAGCTTCATCCGGCATCGTCGGCGGTTATGGATCCCGGGTTCTCGCCTACGGCGAGCCCCGGGATGACACTGAGGGTTATTCTGCCCAATGGGAGTTTCTTTCCCCCTGGCGACCAAGACGGGACCGCCAGCCCTTCACCGCCTCACCTTTCGTGCCCCGCCGTCGAGGTCGTCTCGCGCACCGGCGACAGCAGGTAGTCGATCACCCGCCGCCGGCCGGTGCGGATCTCCACCGTCGCGGTCATGCCCGGCGTCAGCGCCACCTCCTTGCCGTCCGCCATGATCGTGGTCCGGGCCAGCGCCACCGTCACCGGGAAGATCAGGTTCTGGGTCTTCGGCATCCCCGTCACGGGGTTGAGGCCCTGGCCGCGCGCCACCGACAACGCGTCGCTGCCCCCGCCCGCCTCGCGGTCGTCGACCGCGTCGCGCGACACCCGCACCACCTTGCCGTCGATCGAGCCGTAGCGAGTGAACGGGAACGCATCGATCTTCACCACCGCCTCCTGGTCGGGCAGGATGAAGCCGATATCCTTGTTCTGGACCTGCGCCTCGACCTCGATCGGACCGTCGGTCGGCACCACCACCATCAGCGGCTGGCCGGCGGTGACGACCTGGCCGAGCGTCGTGACGGCGAGCTGCTGCACCGTGCCGGAGATCGGCGCCTTCAGCGCCGTGCGCTCGCGCTTGAGGGTCGCCTTGACCACGTCCTGCACCAGGGCGTCGCGCTTCTGCGCGGCTTCCGTCAGCGCCTGGTACTGGCGCGCCACGGTCTCGCTGGTGAGCTGCGTGATGCGCCGCTGCAGCGAGACCGCGCCGGCCTTGGCCTCGGTCAACTGCCCGCGATCATAGGCGAGGTCGGCCGCGACCTGCTCGACCTGCTGCACCGCGTCGATCACCGCCGCGCGGGTGCCGGCGGACTTCGCCACCAGGGTCTCGCGCATGTCGGCGCGTTCCTTCAACACCGCCTGGAGCCGCATCCTCGCGGCGATGCTGGCGGCGAAGCGCTCCTGCGTCGCCACCTTCTCGTTCAACTGCGCCTCGAACGCGTCGCGGGTGGTGACGTACTGGCCGATCTCGGCCAGCATCGCGCCCTCCTCGCGGGCCCGCACCGCGGGCGGCACCGCGGCCGGGAAATCGACCTTGGCGGTCGGCTTGTTCGTCTCCACCGCCGCGATCGTGGCGCGCCGCCGCGCGATCTGGGCCTCCAACGCCGCGAGGTCGCCCTGGCGCGAGGACAGGTCGGCGTCGGCTTCCGTCGGCTCCAGGGTCAGCAGCACGTCGCCGGCCCGGACGCGGCTGCCGTTCTCGACCGCGATCGTCTGGACCTTGCCGGTGTCGAAGGGCTGCACGACCTTCGAGCGCCCGGAGGGCTGGATGCGCGCGGTCGCCACCGCGTGGATGTCGATCCGAGCAAAAATGCTCCAGACCAGGGCCGCCCCGAACATCAGGCACATCACCCAGGTGAACACCACCGCGTAGGGCGAGGGCGGGGTGTCGAGGATCTCGAGATGCGCCGGCAGGAATTCCTGGTCGGAGCGGTCGTCGGCCATGCGCCGCACCCGCTCGGTCAGGCCGCGCGGGCTGAAGCGGGCCGGCGGCGGGCTCGCGCGCCGGGGTGCGGGCAGGTTGGAGGACGGGGGAGATGGTTGCGGGTTCGCGCTCACGCGGCCTCTCCCTGGCTCGTGCCGTGGTCGGATTGCAGGCGCCAGAGCCGGCCGTAGAGCGAGGCCGGCCGCTCGACCAGTTCGCGGTGGGTGCCGTCCTCGACGATGCGCCCGTCCTGGAGCGCGATGATGCGGTCGCAGATCCGCACCGCCGCGAGGCGGTGGGCGATGATGATCACGGTGCGCCCGCGCACGATGTGCTTCATGTTCTCCTGGATGATCCGCTCGCTCTCGTAGTCCAGCGCCGAGGTCGCCTCGTCCAGGATCAGGATCCGCGGGTTGGTGGCGAGCGCCCGCGCGATGGCGAGCCGCTGGCGCTGCCCGCCCGACAGGTTGGCGCCGCGCTCCTCGATCGGCGTGTCGTAGCCCAGCGGCAGCCGGTTGATGAACTCGTCGGCGCCGGCGAGGCGGGCCACCTGCATCACCTGCGCCCGCGACA
>NZ_FPCB01000064.1:0-25361 GCF_900116815.1 Methylobacterium sp. 174MFSha1.1
CAGGCGCACCTCGTGGCCCAGAGCCCGGATCTGGCGCGCCCAGTGATGGGCGGTGGCGCAGGCCTCCATCGCCACGATGGTGGCGGGGATCTTCTTGAGCGCCGGCAGCAGCTTGTCGCGCGAGACGCGCTCGGTGCTCACCACGGCGCCCTGCGCGTCCTGGGCCTCGAACTGGAAGACGGACTTGGCGATGTCCAGGCCGATGATGCTAATCTGCGTCACGGACGGTCTCCTCGGTTGGGTGTCAGACGACCTCAACCTGGCACTTATGATGCCGGCGGGGGCCGTCCACCCCAACATCCCGGGGCCGCGAAAGCGGAACCCGGGATCCATAACCGCCGACGCTGGAGAAGAGGGCGGGCCGTGTTCCGCTCAATCCTGGATCGTCAGCGGTTATGGATCCCGGGTTCTCGCCTTTCGGCGAGCCCCGGGATGACGTCGAGAGATGTTTCGGCCCGACCGCCAGATCGATCTACCCCCGTCCCGCCCGCCGCATCGACACGGTCGCCAGCGCCGCCAGGTCCTTCTCGCCGTCGCCATGGGCCAGCGCGTCGAGCAGGCTGTCGCGCAGGACGCTCGCGAGCGGCATCGGCACCCGGGCGGCCTCCGCCGCGGCGAGCGCCAGGCGCACGTCCTTGGCGCCGAGCGCCAGCCCGAAGCCCGGCGGCTCGTAGCGGCCTGCGGCGATCGAGGCGCCGTAGTTCTTGTAGATCGGGGCGGCGAAGATCGTGTTCGACAGGAAGTCGATGAGGTCGGACGCCGCGACCCCGTGCGCCTCGACCAGGGCCGCAGCCTCGCCCATCGCCTCGATCGCCGCGACGATCATCATGTTGCCGGCGAGCTTGACCGCGTTGGCCCGGGCCGGCGCCTCGCCGAAATGCCAGGTCTTCGCCCCCATCACGTCGAGGAGCGGCTGGGCGCGGGCGATCGCCTCCGCCGGGCCGGCCGCCAGGATGTTGAGCTGGCCCGCCTCCGCCACGTCGGGCCGGCCGAAGACCGGGGCGGAGACGTAAGGAACGCCGGCACGGCCGTGGACCGCCGCCAGCTCCTCGGCGAGCGCGACCGAGATGGTGCTGGCGCCGAGATGCACCCCGGGCCGCTCGGCCTGGTCGAGCAGGCCGCCTTCGACGAGGACGGCGCGGAGCGCGGCGTCGTCGGCCAGCATCGTCACCGCGGCGTCGCCCCGGAACGCCTCGGCGGGGGTCGCCACCGGCACGGCGCCATGGGCGCGCAGAGCCTCCGCCACCGCGGGAGAGCGGTTCCAGACTCGAACCCTGTGACCGGTCCTGACCAGGTTGAGCGCCATCGCCCGGCCCATCCGGCCGAGCCCGAGAATTCCGACATCCATCGCCACACACTCCCCAACCCGGCGGATCGGGGGAGAGATATGGCGGGGCGGCCCGGTGTCAGGCCCTCACACGCCCGAACTCACGCGCCGAGCAGGGCCGCCTTCTCGACGCCGAGCACCTCGGCGATCTCCGCCAGGGCCTTGTGCTCCAGTTCGCTGATGCCGCCCTGGTCGGCGACGTCGGCGGCGATGAGGAAGACGTCCTGGCGCTGCTCCAGCGGCCGGTCGGCGATGGCGGCGACGAGGCGCAGGTTCTCGACCCGCCCGGCACGGCTCTTCGCCCGGGCGATCGCCTCGTGCAACTCCTGCTCGAGCTTCAGCACGCCGTAGGACTTGTGCAGGACCGGGTTGTTGCTCAGGTCGGCCAGCGCCGTCTCGATCTCCTGCTCGTCGATCTCCTGGTCGGCCAGGATCACGGCGGCGGCCGCCGAGCAGGCGGCGTGGAGGAAGGCGGTGTCGCCGGCATAGGACATGACGACCCGACCGACGCGGGAGAAGGCATCCTGAAACAGCCCCATGGCACGTCCTTACGCAAAATCCCTCGGGCCGGCCGCGGGCGGCCCCTCGTCGCATCCGCCCATCGATGCATGGGGGCGCGCGCCGAGACAAGTGCAGCACGGCGGCACCCCGCGTCGGACGCGATGACGTGCGAAGGTCTAGGCCAAGAAAAACTCCGGGCGTGATCCCTGCGACACGCCCATGTCGGCCGCGAACGCTGCGATGCGGAGGCCCAGGCACTCGACGAGACTGACGGTCGACGACCAGGGCTCGCCGGGCTCTCTCGCCGAATTTGCGACCCTCCATCGTCATCCCGGGGCCGCGCAGCGGAGCCCGGGATCCAGGACCGCAGGATGTTCAGACAGGATGTTCAGAACGGAGCGGATGGCGTTCCGCTTCACTCTGCATGACCCGCGGCTCTGGATTCCGGGCTCCGCTGCACGGCCCCGGAATGACACCGTGGGAGTCAGGTCGGTCGGGCGAACCAACCCCCTACATCGCGATCACCTGCCGGATCGCCTCGCCGCGGTCGAGCCGGTCGAAGCCCTCGTTGATCTGGTCGAGGGTGAGGGTGCCGGTCATCAGCTTGTTCACCGGCAGGCGGCCCTGGCGATACATCGCGATGTAGCGCGGGATGTCGCGGGCCGGGACGCAGGAGCCCATGTAGCTGCCGCGCACCACCCGCTCCTCGCCGACGAGGCCGACCGGCGGCAGGGTGAAGCTGTGGTTCGGGTTGGCGAGGCCGGCGGTCGCCGTGGTGCCGCCGCGGCGGGTGATCCGGTAGGCGGTGTCGAAGGCCTTGACCGATCCGGCCATCTCGAGAGCATAGTCGACGCCGCCGTCGGTGGCATCGCGGATCGCCGCGACCGCGTCGGGATCGGAGGCGAGGAAGGTGTCGGTGGCGCCGAGTTCGCGGGCGACCCGGAGCTTGTCCTCCGACAGATCCACCGCGACGACGCGGCCGGCCCCGCAGGCGACCGCCCCGATCAGCGCCGAGAGGCCGACGCCGCCGAGCCCCACCACCGCGACGCTCTGGCCCATCTGCACCCGGCAGGTATTCACCACCGCGCCGACGCCGGTCATCACCGCGCAGCCGAACAGGGCCGCCTCGACGAGGGGCACCTCGGGATCGATCTTCACGATCGAGCGGCGCGAGATCACCGCGTATTCGCCGAAGGCCGAGACGCCGCTGTGGTGGCTCACCTCGGCGCCGTCGCAGCGGATGCGCTTGGCGCCCGACAGCAGCGTGCCCTTGGCATTGGCGGCATTGCCTGGCTCGCACAGGGCGCCGCGCCCCTCGCGGCAGGGCGCGCAGCCGCCGCAGGTCGGCACGAAGGACATCACCACGTGGTCGCCGCGTTTCAGGTCGGTGACGCCGGGTCCCAGCTCCTCGACGATGCCCGAGGCCTCGTGCCCGAGCGCCACCGGCACCGGCCGGACCCGGTCGCCGTTGATGACCGAGAGGTCGGAATGGCACAGGCCGGCGCCGGCGATCTTCACCAGCACCTCGTCCGGCCCCGGCGGATCGAGCTCGATCGTCTCGATGCGCAGCGGCCGGCTCTCGGCATAGGGCCGCCCGACGGGGGCGTGGTGCAGGATGGCGGCGCGGACGCGGTGGGTCACGAGGTATCCTCCCGGCGGGGCGTCTTCCGACCCCGGTGGGAGCAGGCTGGCAGCGGCACCGCGGCCGGTCAACCGGCCGCGGGCGTAAGGCGCGGCCTCGCGGCGTCGCCCTCAGGCGACGTCCGGCAGGCCGGCCCGCCAGAACGGGCGCCGCGCCTCGGCGCAGGCCTCCGCCCGGGTGAGGCCGACATCGGCCAGGGTCTCGTCGGTCATGAAGGGGAGGTCGCGGGCGAGGCTGCGGCGGGCACCCCAGCGCCGGAACCAGCCCCGCAGGATCGCCACGCCGGCGAGGCGCGGTTCGTGCGCGCGGCTCACGGTCAGGCTCCGCGGGGCGCCGGCGGTGCGGGGCATCGGGAACGGGATGACGGTGGCGGCCACGGCAGGTCTCCTTCTCTCTCTGGCAAGGCAGAGCTACCCGGGACGGACGCCGCCGTATATTGAGTTCTTCACCCTGCTCCGTGAGCGAAACTCACAAGGCCCGTCATGCGCCAGCTGCCGCCGCTCTCCTCGCTGCGCGCCTTCGAGGCCGCGGCGCGCCTCGGCTCGGTGACGAAGGCGGCCCACGAGCTCGGGCGCACCCACGGGGCGGTGTCCCGCCAGGTGCGGGCGCTGCAGGAGCAGGCCGGCACCGCCCTGTTCGAGAAGGCCGGCACGGGCCTGCGGCTCACCCCCGCCGGCGAGGCGTTCCGGGGCGTGGTGGCGGGGGTGCTCGACGACCTGGAGCGTGGCTACGGGCGGCTGCGCGATGCCGGGCGAGGGCCCACCGTCCACCTCGCCTGCGGGGCGACCTTCGCGATGCGCTGGCTGGTGCCGCGGCTGTCGGGCTTCTACCGCGAGCGGCCGACGGTGCAGGTGCGCCTCTCGATGACCTCGGCCCGGGAGACCCGCGACGACGGCGCCGACCTGGTGCTGACCTGGGACCGGCTCGCCCACCCGATCCGCGACGAGACGCGGGCGATCCGCCTCGGCGACGTGGCCTTCGGGGTGGTCTGCGCGCCCGGCTACCCGGTGCGGATGCGGGACGGGCGGCTCGCCGCCGGGACCCGGATCGTGCACGAATACACGCCGCATTCCTGGCCGGCCTGGGAGGCGGCGACGGGCCTGCACGTCGCGGCGGAGCGGGACATCGCCTTCCCGCATAACGGCCTGTGCATCGAGGCTGCCCTGTCGGGCCTCGGCGTCGCTCTGGTGGAGCAGGTGCTGGTGCGCGACGACCTCGCGGCGGGCCGCCTCGTCGCGCCCTGCGGCCTTCACCGCTTCCCGAACGGCTTCGCGGCGGTGCCGGCTGCGGACCGTCCGCTCTCGCCGGCGGCCTCGGCCTTCACCGACTGGCTGCGGCGGATGCTGGCGGAGGAGGCGTGATTCCCCGATCCCGCGACCCGCCGCGATCGACGGCGAGCATGACGCAAGGAAAGGCAAGATAATGCATCGTCTGCGCCCCTGGCAGGCTTGCCCCAGCGCATAAATGCCGCGAGACAGCGTCATTCGTACGGCAGCCAAGTATCCACCCGCGTTGCGCGAAAGACACGGCAGCGGATACACCCTCGCAACAGAGCCTAGATTGCTTAATTTTTGAGCAAACGCACAACAAAAGGTTTTGCCACGATGCGGCCACACTGCCAGCTTGGCCGCAGTTGGACCCGGCCAGCGTCGGCACCCGCCGAACCGGCCCCAGATGGACTTCTCGACCGTGGCAATGCGCTTCACCCTCAGCAGCCTGACCGTCGCCCTGCTGTCGACAGGGTCCGCCCTGGCCGCCGACCTGGCCGCCCCGGCCCCTGCACCGGTGGCCGTTGTCGAGCACTGCAAGGCGACCCTGTCGCTGCCGGCCTATGGCGGCGTGATCAAGCCGAACCCGAACCCGTCCTGCTTCACCCTCGGCGGCTTCGGCGACATCTATGTCGGCGGCGCGCTCACCGGCTACGCCTACACCCAGACCAACCCGTTCCCGTTCTCGGCCGCGCCGCTGCCGAGCGACCGGGCGGCCCGGGTCGACTTCACCAACATCCAGGGCTGGATCCAGAAGGCCGACGGGCCGTTCCAGTTCTACGTCCAGGCCGGCGCCTACGCGATCCCGGCCCTCGGCTTCCTCAACTACAGCGCCCTCGACCAGACCGACCTGCTGTTCACGCCCCTGCCGGTCGCCTTCGGCAAGTACGTGTTCAACGACCAGTGGTCGATCCAGGGCGGCCGGATGCCGACCCTGATCGGCACCGAGGCGCCTTTCACCTTCCAGAACCTGAACATCTCCCGTGGCCTCCTGTTCAACCAGGAGAACATCATCAACCACGGCGTTCAGGTGAACTACAGCGACGGCCCGTGGTCGGCCTCGGTGGCCGGTACCGACGGGTTCTTCTCCGGCAACATCAGCTGGCTGACCGGCGCCGTCACCTACAAGCTCGACGACAACAACACCTTCGGCATCAACGGCGGCGTCAACCTCGACCGTACCGACGTGCTGTCGCGCAGCCTGCGCTACTCCTACGCGACGCCGCTGTTCCAGCAGAACAGCGGGATCCTGTCGATCAACTACACGTACTCGAACGGGCCGTGGACGATCACGCCCTACTTCCAGTACACGAACGTCGCGCGCGACTTCAAGATCGGCATCGCCGAGGGCGCCTCGACCTATGGCGGCGCGGTGCTGGCCAGCTACGCCTTCACCGACAACTTCGCGCTCGCCGGCCGCGTCGAGTACATCAGCCAGACCGGCGACCGGTTCTCGGGCGGCACCAGCCTGCTCTACGGCGCGGGCAGCTCGGCCCTGTCCTTCACCGTCACCCCGACCTTCACCTTCGACCGCTTCTTCGTCCGCGGCGAGTACTCGCGGGTCCAGCTCTACGACATCACCCGCGGCGACCTCGCCTTCGGCACGCTCGGCACCGGCTTCGGCCGCACCGGCAACCGCACCGCGCAGGACCGCTACATGATCGAGGGCGGCATCACCTTCTGAGACGCTCCCCAATCACCGAGCGTCCCCTCGCGCCCGCCCGGCACCCCGGGCGGGCGCGTCGCGTTTCGATGCTCGACGAGGACGGGCGAGACACGGCGCTGGCGAGCGGACCTCGCTCATGGGCCCCGCCCTTTCCCGGCCCGTGCCGGGCCCGGAAAGGGGGAGGCTCGCGAGGGGCGCCTGACGTCGGCACCAGGTGTCGCCCCGGGTGTGCATGCCTGCCGCAGCCTGGGCCGGAACGCCCTCCCGCTTGCGCCGGCCCATAGGACAGGTACAGACCGGGCCAGCCTCCCCGGAGCCCGCCCGATGAGCTTCCTGCCCGACACCCCGACACTGCTCGCCTATCTCGCCGCCTGCCTGGTGCTGTTCGTCACGCCCGGGCCCGACATGAGCCTGACGCTCGCCCGCACCATCGGGTCGGGGCGGCGCGCCGGGATCGTGACCGTGCTGGGCACGAGCCTCGGGACCCTGATCCACACGCTGGCCGCCGTGCTCGGCATCTCGGCGCTGATCGCCGCCTCGGCCACCGCCTTCGCGGTGCTGAAGGTGGTGGGCGCGCTCTACCTCGCCTGGCTGGCGGTCGACGCCCTGCGCCGCGGCTCGTCCCTCACCGTCCGGGCCGAGGCGGTGCGGGGCGGCCTGTGGCGCACCTTCTGGCTCGGCCTTGGCGTCAACCTCACCAACCCCAAGGTGGTGCTGTTCTTCCTCACCTTCCTGCCGCAATTCGTGCGCGCCGACGCCCCCGACCCGACCGGCCAGCTCGCCTTCCTGGGCCTCGCCTTCGTGGGCCTGTCGCTGCCGCTCGGGATCCTGATGGTGCTCGGCGCCGCCCGGGTCACCGGCGCTCTCCAGGCGCGGCCGCGGCTGATGCGGGGGATCGACTGGCTGTTCGCCGGCCTGTTCGGCACCTTCGCGGCGCGCATCCTGCTGACGGTGCGCTGACCGGTCAGGAGGCGGCGTCCGCCCGCGCGACCAGGCGCAGGCGGGGTGCGGCCGGCCGCGCCTCAGCCCGGCAGGTGCGGTTGCGGCCGGCGCTCTTGGCGGCGTAGAGCGCGGTGTCGGCCGCCCGGTAGAGCTCGGACGGCGCACCACCCACGGCCTCCGCGAGGCCGATGCTCACCGTCACCGCGCCGGGGTTGAGGCCAGCGGCGGCCACCGTCAGGGTCGTCACCTCCTCGTGCAGACGCTCGGCGACCCGGGCGGCGCCCTCCGCGTCGGTGCCCGGCAGGATCACGCCGAATTCCTCACCGCCGATCCGGCAGACGAGGTCGTACGGCCGGTGGATGCGGGCCGACAGGCAGCGCGCCAGCCCGCGCAGGACCTCGTCGCCGACGGCGTGGCCGTAGCGGTCGTTGAAGCGCTTGAAATGGTCGGCATCGACGATCAGCAGCCCGACGGGCCGGCCGCTGCGGGACGAGGCGTCCAGGGCGGCCGCCAGGGCCTCGTCGAAGCGGCGCCGGTTCGGCAGCCCGGTCAGCCCGTCGGTCATCGACAGGCGGGCGAGCTCGGCCTCGACCGCCTCGCGCCGCCGCAATTCCCGCCCGCACAGCAGCGCGAGCAGCACCGCGAGGCCGAACAGGGCGAGCAGCGTGACGCCGATCATCAGCGCCCGGGCGCGCCAGCCGGCCTCGACATCCTCGGTGCTGATCCCGATCGACAGGACGAGGGGGAACGCGCCGACCTGCGTGAAGGTGAACAGCCGGTGGACGCCGTCCCGGTTCGCCCACTCGGCGAAGCTCCCCTTCCCTTCCCGGAGGAAGCGCTGGAAGTTGGAGGAGCCCGACACGTCGGCGCCGACGTCGCGCACGTCGTAGGGGTAGCGCATGATCCGGATGCCGTCCTGGCGGATCAGGTTGATGCTGCCGTTCCGGCCGAGGTCGATCTGCGACAGGATCTGAGTGAAGTGGGACAGCTTCAGCGTCGCGACCGCGACGCCGCCGAACGTCCCGTCCGGCTTCGTGATGCGCCGGCTGAACGCGACCGTGTAGGCGCCCGACATCCGCGACTGGTAGGGCTTGCTGATGTAGAGCCCGGCCTCCGGATCGCGCTGGTGGACCTGGAAATAGTCGCGGTCGGCGAAGGAGCCGCCGGCCCCCGCCGGATAGCGCGAGTTCAGGAGGCCGGTGCCGTGCTCGTCGAACAGCACCAGGATGCCCATGCCGTCTGCGGTCACGACGCGGTCGAACAGGACCAGCTGGAGCAGCGGCTCCGACGCATCGACGAGGTGCGGGCTCGCGATCTTGGCGACCACGCCCTGCAGGGCAAGGTCCATGATCTCGACGTTGCGGGCAATGTCGGTCTCGATCACCTGCAGCAGATTGCGGGAGGTGTCTTCGGTCCTGGCCCACATCTCCCGCCGCAGCTCGTAGAGCATGAAGCCGGAGACGAGCAGCATCCCGAGGGGAGCCAGCACGCCGAGCACGACCCAGACCCGGACAGTCTTGATCGCGGCGAGGAGGCGGCGCGGGGACGGCATCGGGCGGAGTCTCTCGGGAAGGCGTCGGGAGGAACTCGACCGTGCCCCCGCGAGTCTAAACGAGACTCTCACGAACCCGTTCAACTTGTCGATCTTCCACAGATACGACGCGCCGACGACCGGGATAACGTGTGAGATGATTGCCCCGAACCCAGCGGCAAGGCGGGCGCCGGCTCACCGCCGCGGCGCCACCCACATCGTCGCCGGCCCGCGCCCGGCGAAGCGCCCGGCGCCGAGCCAGTAGATCAGGCCGGCGATGCCGCCGGCGCAGAACAGGATCGCCGTCACCCGCCCCTCCCCGGTCCCCACCGGCCCGGCGCCGCCGCGCATCAGCCAGGGCAGGAGTGCCGTGAGGAGCCCGGTGGCACCGCCGTACCAGGCGAGCGAGCGCCAGCCCAGCACCTCGCCGACGACCGCGTTGAGCGCCGGCGGCACCGCGACGAGGAGCAGGACGGCGCGCCCGAGGCTCACCGCCCCCTCGACCATCGCGGGGTCGGGCGCGTAGCCCTCGGCGAGGTCGGACAGCACGGCCTCAAGCCCCGACAGGCCGAGGGCGCCCATGAGGTCGCGCAGGACCGGATCCATGACGACGCCGATCCCGAGGGCGATGGCGCCGCAGGCGATCGCCGTCAGGAGCGCGGTCGCGACGGCGAGGAGACGGCCGAGGGACATCACGCTGCGTCAGTCGTCGTCGTGCGCGGCGGCGTAGACGCCCTCGGCGCCGATGCCTTCCTCCAGCATCAGCCGGGCGCGGGCGCGCAGCTTCTCGGTCTCGCTCTTGAGCTGGCCGCAGGCCGCCAGGATGTCCCGGCCCCGCGGCGTGCGCACCGGCGAGGCGTAGCCGGCATTGAACACGATCTCGGAGAAGCGCTCGATCCGCTCCCAGTCGGAGCACTCGTATTTCGAGCCGGGCCAGGGATTGAACGGGATCAGGTTGATCTTGGCCGGGATGCCCTTGAGCAGGCGCACCAGCTCGCGCGCCTCGGCGTCGGAATCGTTGACGCCCTTCAGCATCACGTATTCGAAGGTGATGCGCCGCGCGTTCGACACGCCCGGATAGTCGCGGCAGGCCTGGAGCAGGTCGCGGATCGGATACTTGCGGTTGAGCGGCACCAGTTCGTTGCGCAGGTCGTCGCGCACGGCGTGGAGCGAGATCGCCAGCATGGCGTTGGCCTCGAGGCCGAGCCGCTCGAATTGCGGCACCACGCCGGAGGTCGAGACGGTGATGCGCCGGCGCGACAGGCCGAGGCCCTCGTGGTCGCTCATCACGCCGACCGCGTCGATGACGGCGTCGACGTTGTAGAGCGGCTCGCCCATGCCCATGAAGACGATGTTCGAGACGAAGCGCGAGCCGTCGACCGGCACGAAGGCGCCCTTCGGCGGGGTCTTGCCGGGCCAGTCGCCGAGGCGGTCGCGGGCGACCACCAGCTGCGAGACGATCTCCTGGCACGACAGGTTGCGCACCAGGCGCTGCGTGCCGGTGTGGCAGAACGAGCAGGTCAGGGTGCAGCCGACCTGCGACGAGACGCAGAGCGTGCCGCGGTCGTTGGCCGGGATGTAGACGCACTCGATCTCGGCGCCGCGGTTGTGGTCGTGCCGGCCGGTCGGCGGCATGCGGATCAGCCACTTGCGGGTGCCGTCGCGCGACACCTGCTCGCTCACCACCTCGGGCCGGTCGAGGGTGTGGATGCCGGCGAGCTGACCTTTCAGCACCTTGCTGACATTGGTCATCTCGTCGAAGGACGAGGCGCCGCGCACGTTGATCCAGTGCCAGAGCTGGCCGGCGCGCATGCGCTGCTCGCGCTCGGGTACGCCCACGGCCGCGAGCCTGCCCTTCAGCGCCTCGCGGGTGAGGCCGACGAGAGAGGTCGGACCGGTGGTCTCCAGCGCCTCGGGACGGATCTCGGGCGTCTTCTCGATCGCCGGACCTTGTGCTGCTGGTACGGCGCCTTCCCCGCGCCGGGCGGTGTCGAACGACGCCGTCGCCATGAGTTTACAGACCTTCGAATGAAACGGATTACGGCCGCATATAGGGGTATTCGGGCCGGAACGCGATGGGGCGGTCGGGAATACCCTGAGAACGGGAGTATCGACATCGAGAAGAGGCGCGGGTTTCCCCCTCCCCCCTCTGCGGGGGAGGGTGCCCGGTGGAGCCGGGCGGGAGAGGGGCAGCGCGACGCTGATCCAGAGGGCGCCTCTCACAACGGTTCAGTCTCTTCCGGAAGCGTGGCTCCCCTCTCCCGACCCCCGCTGACGCAGGGGCCACCCTCCCCCGCAGAGGGGGGATGGACAAACCCGCGCCCTCTCCTTTCAAGCAGTTCGAACAGTTTTCAGAATACCCTTCGCCTACTTGCACTCCTCGCGCGTGCGCTTCATCGCCTCGCCGAAGCCGTCGAGGGCGTACTCGTCGGTGGAGGCGTTGCCCCGCTGCGAGACGGCCTTGACGACGACCTTCTTGCCGCGGCTCATCTCGGCCACGACCTTGCTCTCGTCGGCCGGGTTCTGCACCCAGGCATTGGCGCCTTTCACCACGAGCGCGTAGCGGGCCGAGCCGATCGCGAGGCTCGGATCGGAGGCGCTGGCGGCCGGGGCCGGCACCGCGCCGTTCGCCGCGGCGGTGGTGGTCGCCTGGCCGCTGCCGGGCTTGGGCGCGAAGCCCAGCATCACCGCGACCTCGTTGTTGACCTTCTCGCCCTTGCGCACGGTGACGAAGAGGTAGGCCGGATCGCGCTTGAGGCTCTTGGGCAGGCGCACCTGCGGCTGGCTGATGGCGTAGCAGATGCGCGACTTGCCCTCGCCGGCGGCGAAGACGTTCCAGTCGCCGAAGGTGCCGATCGGGCTGGCCTGGAGGCTCGCGGGCGCGGCCTCCGCCTTGGGCTTTGGCCGGGCATCGGCGGGCAGGGCGAGGGCGAGCAGGCCGAGGGCGGCGAGGAGGGATGCGCGAATCATGCGGGCATTCTAATCGTGGAGGGTGCGCTTGCCCACCCGATCGCCGGAAAATGCGGCGAAATCAGTGGGGTACAGCGTCGCCTCGCCGAATTGCTGCACTGCACGAATGACCCGGCGCCGCCGGTGGGGCATGGTTTGGCGAGGAAACGCCCGCTTGAGAGGCCGCGAAGGTCGCATGAACGCCCCATCCCCGTCGGACCTGCCCGAGACCATCCCGGTGCGCGAGGCGCATCGCTTCCCGACCGAGGCGCTGGAAGCGTTCCTCGCTCGATCGGGCCTGGGACGGCTGAACGAGCTGCGCCAGATGCGCGGCGGGCAGTCGAACCCGACCTTCCTGGTGATGGCCGAGGCCGGCGAGTACGTGCTGCGCAAGCAGCCGCCGGGCAAGCTCCTGCCCTCCGCCCACGCGGTCGACCGGGAGTTCCGGGTGCTGCAGGCGCTCTCGCGCACCGACGTGCCGGTGCCGCAGGCCGTGGCCTATTGCGCCGATGCGAGCGTCGTCGGCACGCCGTTCTACCTGATGGAGCGGCTGCACGGCCGGGTGTTCTGGGACCCGATGCTGCCGGAACTGCCGCGGGAGGAGCGGGCCGGAATTTACTACGGCATGAACGAGGCGCTGGCGCGCCTCCACCTCGTCGATCCCGCGGCGATCGGGCTCTCCGATTTCGGCCGTGCCGGCAACTACTTCCAGCGCCAGATCGAGCGCTGGTCGAAGCAGTGGGTCGCCTCGAAGACCCGCGAGAACGCAGGCATCGACCGCCTCGCCGAGTGGCTGCCGGCCCACATCCCGGCCGACAGCGACGAGACCCGGATCGTCCACGGCGATTTCCGCCTCGACAACATGATCTTCCACAAGACCGAGCCGCGGGTGATCGGCATCATCGACTGGGAACTGGCGACCCTCGGCCACCCGCTCGCCGATCTCGGCTACAACTGCATCGCCTACAACACCGACCCGTCGGCCTATCGCGGCATGCTCGGGCGCGACCTGCCCGCCCTCGGCATCCCCACCCAGGAGGAGTACGTGCGCCGCTACTGCGAGCGCACCGGGCGCAGCGACGGCATCACGCCGTTCCACGTCGCCTTCGCGCTGTTCCGCCTCGCGGTGATCCTGGAGGGCGTGCTCGCCCGCGCGCAGGCCGGCAACGCGTCGAGCGACGAGGCGAGCCAGAAGGGCGCGCTCGGCATCGCGCTGGCCGAGCGGGGCTGGGAGCTGGCGCGGGGCTAAGCAGACTTGCGTTGGCAGGCCAACGCTTCGTCCGCTTAGCTTCTTGTCATATCGCAGATTTTTGTCGCAAAATCGGCGGCCACTTTTGCGAAATCTGCTTAGCCCGCCTCGCGCTCGCGGCGGCGCTGAAGGCGGGTGACGCCGTAGATCGTCGCGAGCCGCAGGCGGGCGGAGCGGACCGGCGGGGCGCTGCGCTCCGCCTGGACCGCCGCGATGGTGCGGAGCGCCGCCGCGACGGAGCGCTCCAAGTTCGACTGGCTCATGCTCGACTGGTTCTGGGCGGCGGTGTCCTCGCCGCGCGGGGTACGGACGGGCTGCATCGGGATGTCCCCTCCTCTGGTCTTGCTCTCCGTTTGAGCCCGACAATCCGGCGCGGTCGAGGCCGGATCGTGGCAGGTCCAGGCCCCGATTAAGACTTTGTTCAACCCTCCACAGGTCGTTGTCCCGCGCCAGTCGAGACAGCGTCAGATCACCGGCAGGCCCGGCCAGGCGGCCGCGCACGCCGCGGAGGCCGCCGCGACGTCGAACACCCCGTCCATGCCCTCGCGCCAGAGCGAGAACAGCGTCGGCGGGCTGAGCGCCAGGACGGCGTGAACCTCCCGGCCGCCGAGGCGGAACTCGGCGCCGAGGCGCCGGGCGAGCGCCCGCATCCGCCGGTTGCCGGGCAGGCAGCGCAGGTGCAGCCGGCGCGTGCCGCCGTTGCGGGCAGCCTCGGCGAGGCGCTGGCCGAGCGCGGCGCCGAGGCCGCGGCCGCGATGGCCGGGCGCCACCGCGAAGGCGATCTCGGCCTCCGCATCGTTGCCCGCGGGGCGCAGCTCGCCGACGCCGCGCAGGGCGCCGTCGACGAAGGCGCCGAAGATCCGTCCCTCGGCGGCGACGGCCTGCGCCGCGTAGGACGCGGCCCGGGCCTCGCTCACCGCGCCCATGAAACGGTCGAAGCGGGAATCCGGGTCGAGGCTTTGAAACAGCGACACGACCGCGTCGCGGTCGCTCGACCAGAGGCGCCGGACCAGGATGCCAGCGGGGAGTCGGGTAGGCTGGAGGCGATCTTGCATTCTCGAGGTGTGCTCCGAACGGTGACGGCACGATCTCGAGCGTTTCCCCATCCCGGTCGCCGACCGGGATTGTGCAATGCGGAAGATGGGGACGCCGTTCCGATGCTGCACGGCACAACGGGCGTGCCGTCGGCGCATGCACCCGCCATGATCTGACCGCATTGCCGGAATCCGCGCGCATTGCACGGACCACGCCCGCGCGATAAGCCCCGCCGGTGACCCAAAGCCCCGCTTCCACCGCCCGCGGCCCGGTCGCCGCCCGCTACGACGCCCTGGTCGAGTCGGGTGCGATCGAGCGCGATCCTGCCCAGACCGGCCTCGTCACCCGCCTCGACGGCGTGATCCGCGACCTCGCCGAGGCGCCCCCGCCAGCGAGCCCCGGCGTCCTCGGCCGGCTGTTCGGCCGCAAGCCGGAGCCGGTCGCCGGCCCGCGCGGCCTCTACGTCTGGGGTCTCGTCGGCCGCGGCAAGACCATGCTGATGGACCTCTTCCACGAGGCGGCGCCCGGCCCGAAGCGCCGGGTCCATTTCCACGCCTTCATGGGCGACGTGCACGAGCGCATCCACCGTCACCGCCAGGCGGTGAAGCAGGGGACCGCCCGGGGCGACGACCCGATCCAGCCGGTGGCCGAGGCGCTGGCGGCGGAGGCGCGGCTCCTCTGCTTCGACGAGTTCACCGTCACCGACATCGCCGACGCGATGATCCTCGGGCGGCTGTTCACCGCGCTCTTCGCCCGCGGCGTGGTGATGGTGGCGACCTCGAACGTCGAGCCCGACCGGCTCTACGAGGGCGGGCTGAACCGCGCCCTGTTCCTGCCCTTCATCGAGCAGCTGAAGGAACGGGTCGCGGTGGTGCGGCTCGATTCGCGCACCGATTTCCGCCTCGAGAAACTCGGCGGCAGCCCGGTCTACCACGTGCCGGCGGACGCGGCGGCGCAGGCCGCGCTCACCGGCGCCTTCCGGGCGCTGTCCGGCGAGCCGACAGGCCGGCCGACGACGATCCAGGTCAAGGGCCACGACGTGGCGATCCCCGAGGCCGCGGGCGGCGTCGCCCGCTTCACCTTCGCGGATCTCTGCGCCCGGCCGCTCGGCGCCGCCGACTACCTCGCGCTCGCCGAGCGCTTCCACACCGTGATCGTCGAGGACATCCCGGTGATGGACATGCCCCAGCGCAACGAAGCCAAGCGCTTCATCATCCTGGTCGACGCGCTCTACGACACCCGCACCAAGCTGCTCGCCTCCGCCGCCGCCGAGCCGATCGGGCTCTACCTCGCCGATTCCGGCCGCGAGGCGTTCGAGTTCGAGCGCACGGTCTCGCGCCTGATCGAGATGCGCTCGGAGGAATACCTCGCCCTGCCGCACGGACGGCCGGATTCGGAAGCCTCGGGCAGCACGACGGGGCTGGTGGAGACGTAATGCTTTTGCGTCTTCGCATCGACGTGTCGATGCGAAGACGTCCGGCGCATCGGCGCCGGCGCCCGTTCGGGCTTGGCCGCCACCGTCGAACGAACCCGTCCGACGGTGGCGGTGCGAGGCCCGCTTCTTGATAGCGCCGCATTTCGCGCGCCGAACCGGTGGCGCACTCTCTCTGTTAGACCGTTCCAGAGGCCCCCGATGACCCCCTCCCCCCTGCCCGCCGACATCTCGCCCGAGCGCGCCGTCGCGGCCATCTCGCGCTGGCTGGCGGTGGAGAGCCCGACGGACTCGGCGGACGGCGTCAACAGGATGATGGACCTCGTCGCGGACGAGGCCGCCAGCTTGGGCCTCGCCGCCGAGCGGGTGCCGGGCCGCGACGGCTTCGGCGACAACCTGATCCTGCGGGCTGGCCCGCGGACGGCCGAGCCCGGCATCCTGGTCCTGTCCCACCTCGACACCGTGCATCCGATCGGCACGCTCGCCAACGACCTGCCGGTGCGGGTCGAGGGCGACCGCCTCTACGGCCCGGGCGTCTACGACATGAAGGGCGGCGCCTGGCTGGCGCTCCAGGCCTTCGCGGCGGCCGCCCGCTTGGGTGAGGCGCGGCGCCCCCTCACCTTCCTGTTCTCCAGCGACGAGGAGACCGGCTCGCAATCGACCCGCTCGCTGATCGAGGATCTGGGGCGGACGAGCGCCGCGGTGCTGGTGACCGAGCCCGGCCGCGACGGCGGCAAGGTGGTGACCGGGCGCAAGGGGGTCGGCCGCTTCGACGTCCACGTCGAGGGCCGTCCCTCGCATGCGGGCACCCGCCACGCCGACGGCCGCAACGCGATCCGGGAGGCCGCCCGGCTGATCCTGGAGATCGAGGCGCTGACCGATTATGCCCGCGGCGTCACCACCACGGTCGGGGTGATTTCCGGCGGCACCGCCGAGAACGTGGTGCCGCAGCATTGCCGCTTCGCCGTCGACCTGCGGGTCGTCACCGCGGCGGACGGGGAGGATTACGCAGGCCGGATCCTCGCGCTGCGCGCGACCGAAGATTTTCGCGTGACGGTGACCGGCGGCATGAACCGGCCGCCCTACGCGTCGGAATCCGGCGCCGCCCTCTATGCCCATGCCCGGGCGCTGGCGCGGGACGAGCTCGGCTTCGACCTCGGCGAGGTGCCGCTCACCGGCGGCGGCTCGGACGGCAACTTCACGGCGGCGCTCGGCATCCCGACCCTCGACGGCCTCGGCATCGACGGCGACGGCGCGCACACGCTGCAGGAATATGGCCTGATCTCCTCGATCGCCCCGCGGATGCGGCTGATGCAGCGGCTGCTTGAGACGCTGTGAGATCGAGGGGCGGGGCGATCTTTCGCGCCCGCCCGGCGTTGCCGGCCCGGGTCCTGCAAGAGAGCAGGACCGCCACGGACGACAGGCGCGCATGACCGACCGCACCAACCCCTGGGTGACGCTCTCGCGCGAGCGGCGCTACGAGGACCGCTACCTTGGGCTCGACCTCGACCAGCTGCGCCACGAATCCGGCCGCGAGCACCCCCACGTCGCCCTGCGCTTCAAGGTGTACGGCGTCGCGGTGCTGCCGGTCGATCCCGCCGGCCGGGTCAGCCTGATCGGCCAGTACCGCTACGTGCTCGACCGCTTCACCTGGGAATTGCCCCGCGGCTCCGGCCCGGTCGCCGACGATGCCCTGGCCACCGCCCGGCGCGAATTGTCGGAGGAGACCGGCGACGAGGCGGAATCCTGGCTCGAGCTGCTGCGCCTCGACGCCTCGCCGGGCATCTCGAGCGAGCGGGTGCCGGCCTTCGTCGCCTGGAACCTGAAGCGAGGCCCGGCCCATCCGGACCCGCAGGAGAGCCTGCGGATGCGCCGCCTGCCCTTCGCCGAAGCGGTCGGCGAGGCGCTGTCGGGTGCGATCACCGACGGGCCGAGCGTGGCGTTGCTCCTGTGCTTGGCCGAGCGGGCCCGGCGGGGGGAGTTGCCGGAGGATCTGCTGGCGCTGCTGCGGGGGTGACGACGCGGCAGGGACGGGAGATCCTTGCGGCAGGCATGGTGCCGCGTGCTAGAATGCCGGCCGCAGGAACGCCACCGACAGGTTCAGCGCGATGAAGCCGCTCCCGCAGACCCGCATGAGCGTCGACGAGTACCTGGCCTGGAGCGAGGACAATCCGGGACGCTACGAACTCGTGCAGGGCGAGGTATATGCGATGACGCCAGAACGACTTCTGCACGCGGAGGTCAAGGCATCAGTCTACGTAGCGCTATGGCGCGGCATCCGAAAATCTGCTCTACCCTGTCGAGCGTTACCGGACGGCATGACAGTGCGCGTCGACAGATACATCGCTTATGAGCCGGACGCCATGATCTATTGTGGCCCACGTGGAGATTCAAATTCGATCGAGATCAAGAATCCCGTTGTTGTCGTCGAGGTCTTGTCTCCTGGCACCCGCCGCACCGACGCGAGCGAGAAACTGACCGGCTACTTCCGGGTACCGAGCATCCACCACTACCTGATGGTCGATCCCGACCGCCGGACGATCGTCCATCATCGCCGGTCGGGCGACGGGATCGACAGCATCGTCCTTCAGGACGGCACCCTCGTCCTCGACCCGCCGGGCCTCGAACTCCCCATAGGCTCGCTGTTCGAGGAGCCCTGAGGCCGCGGCTTGACCCTCCCGGCAGCGAATGCGACAGGCGGCCCAGCATCTTGCGCACGGGCCCCTGCATGACCGCCTCCCTCGACCTCCTCGTCCTCGGCAACGCCATCGTCGACGTGATGGCCCGCACCGACGAGGCCTTCCTGGTCCGCGAGGGCGTGCACAAGGGCGCGATGCAGCTCATCGACGAGGCGCGGGCCGAGCACCTGTTTCAGGTGATGGGTCCGGCCACGATCATCTCGGGCGGCTCGGGCGCCAACACGGCGGTCGGCGCGGCGGTCCTCGGGGCGCGGGCGGGCTTCATCGGCAAGGTGCGCGACGACGAGCTCGGCCGCCTCTTCGCCCACGACCTCAACGCGACGGGCGTGTCGTTCGGCGTCGCCCCGGCCACCGAGGGCCCGGCCACCGCCCGCTGCTTCGTGCTGGTGACGCCCGACGGCGAGCGCACCATGAACACCTATCTCGGCGCCTGCCAGGGCCTTTCCGCGGCGGATGTCGACGAGGAGACGGTGAAGAGCGCTGCCTACGTCTACCTCGAGGGCTACCTGTGGGACCCGCCGGCCGCCAAGGAGGCGTTCCGCAAGGCGGCCCAGATCGCCCACGGCGCCGGCAACAAGGTCGCGCTGACCCTGTCGGACGCGTTCTGCGTCGACCGCTACCGCGACGAGTTCCTCGGGCTGATCCGCGACGGCAGCCTCGACATCCTGTTCGCCAACATCCACGAGCTGAAGAGCCTGTACCAGACCTCGGATGCCGACACGGCGCTGGCGGCCCTGCGGCAGGAGACGGGGCTGCTCGGCGTCGTCACCCGCTCCGAGGAGGGCGCCCTGGTGGTGTCGGGTGACGAGACCCGATCCGTGCCGGCCTCGCCGGTGCGCGAGGTGGTCGACACCACCGGCGCCGGCGACCTGTTCGCGGCGGGCTTCCTCGCCGGCCTCGCCCGCGGCCTCGAACACGCCGATTGCGCCCGCCTGGGCGCGGTCGCGGCGGCGGAGGTCATCTCGCATCTCGGTGCGCGGCCGCAGGCCGATCTCAAAGCGCTGGCAGCGCAGGCGGGCCTGTAACGGCCCGCTTTCGTCAGAGCTTGACCGGTGCTAGGAGCGTCGTACGCCCGTCACGCCGGTGCGGCACCGACGTCAAGAAACCATCCGCCAGGGAGCGGCCCCGTTGGTCGAGAACCGCCGCTTCGGCAACCTGATCCCGCACCTCGTGCTCTGCCTCGGGGTCGGCATCGTCGTCTTCCCGGTCTATCTGGCGCTGATCGGCTCGACCCACGACGCCGCCACCATCGCCAACGGCCAGATGCCGCTCTGGCCCGGCGGCCACGGCTTCGAGACCTACCGGCGCGCGCTGACCGAATCCGGCATGGCCGGCGCGCCGGTCGGGCTGATGCTCCTGAACAGCACGATCATGGCGCTCGCCATCGCGCTGGGGAAGATCTTCATCTCGCTCCTGTCGGCCTACGCGCTGATCTACTTCAAGTTTCCGTTCCGGCAGACCGCGTTCTGGGCGATCTTCGTCACCCTGATGCTGCCGGTCGAGGTGCGGATCTACCCGACCTACAAGGTCGCCGCCGATCTCCAGCTCCTCGATACCTATGCGGGCCTTGCGCTCCCGCTGATCGCCTCGGCGACCGCGACGCTGCTGTTTCGCCAGTTCTTCCTCACGGTGCCGAACGAGCTCGTCGAGGCCTCCCGCATCGACGGAGCCGGGCCGGTGCGGTTCTTCCTCGACACCCTGCTGCCGCTCTCGCGCACCACGATGGCGGCCCTGTTCGTGATCCAGTTTCTCTACGGCTGGAACCAGTATCTCTGGCCGCTCCTCGTCACCACCCGCGACGACATGCAGACGGTGGTGATCGGCCTGCGCAAGATGACCTCGATCACCGACCAGCTCACCGAGTGGCAGATCGTCATGGCGACCGCCGTGCTGGCGATGCTGCCGCCGGTCGTGGTGGTGTTCGCGATGCAGAAGCTGTTCGTGCGCGGCCTGGTGGAGACCGAGAAGTGACCTCTTTCCGCACGATCGGATCGCCCTGATGGCCGGCCTCGCCCTCGACAATTTGCGCAAGACCTATTCCGGCGGCGTCGACGCGGTGCGCGGCGTCTCGCTCGACGTGCCGGACGGCGCCTTCTGCGTCCTCGTCGGCCCGTCCGGCTGCGGCAAGTCCACCGTCCTGCGGATGATCGCCGGCCTCGAGACCGTGACCTCGGGGTCGATCACCATCGGCGGCCGCACCGTCAACGACGTCGAGCCCGCCGACCGCGACATCGCGATGGTGTTCCAGAACTACGCGCTCTATCCGCACATGCGCGTCTACGACAACCTCGCCTACGGGCTGCGCAACCGCGGCACCCCGAAGCCCGAGATCGAGACCCGGGTGAAGGAGGCGGCGCGGCTGCTCGGCCTCGACGCCATGCTGACGCGCTACCCGCGCCAGCTCTCGGGCGGCCAGCGCCAGCGCGTCGCGATGGGGCGGGCGATCGTGCGCAAGCCCCAGGTCTTCCTGTTCGACGAGCCGCTGTCGAACCTCGACGCCAAGCTGCGGGTGCAGATGCGGGTCGAGATCCGCCGCCTCCAGCGCCAGCTCGGCGTCACCACGGTCTACGTCACGCACGACCAAGTCGAGGCGATGACCATGGCCGACCGGCTGGTGGTGATGAACGGAGGCCAGATCGAGCAGGTCGGCACGCCGATCGAGATCTATCGCCGCCCGGCGACCCGCTACGTCGCGACCTTCATGGGTTCGCCGCCGATGAACATCCTGAAGGCCGAGGCGGTGGCCGGGGGCGTTCGGATCGACGGAGCGGTGATCCCCGTCACCGGGATCGCCTCCGGTACGGCTCTCGAAGCCGGCATCCGGCCCGAGGACCTGCGGATCGCCGAGGACGGGTTGCCGTTCCGGATCGCCTTCGTGGAGGAGCTCGGCGCCACCCGCCTGCTGCACGGCCCGCTCGCCGGGACCGACGTGGCCGTGCAGGTGCCGGCGGGCTCCGCACCCCAGGAGGGCGACACGGTGCGGCTCGCGATCGACCCGTCCGCCCTGCACCTGTTCGACCCCGCCAGCGGAAAGCGGCTGGCGCAGGGCTGATCGGAGGCGGGCGGGCTTTCCCGCTCCCTCGGCCGCGTCGTATGCAAGCGGGACGGGATTCCCGGTCGAGGAATCAGAGCGCGCCATCCCGCGAACGGGAGGCGCATGACGGGAGGCATCGTTTCCGTGCACAAACCGCTCGCCGGCATCAAGGTGCTCGAACTCGCCCGCATCCTGGCAGGACCCTGGATCGGCCAGCTCCTGGCGGATCTCGGCGCCGACGTGGTCAAGGTCGAGCGGCCGGGCGTCGGCGACGACACGCGATCCTGGGGCCCGCCCTTCGTCGAGGGCGCCGACGGCGAGACGCTCTCGGCCTCGTATTTCCACTCGGCGAACCGCGGCAAGCGCTCGGTCGCGGCGGATTTCGAGACCGCCGAGGGCCAGGCGATCGTCCGCAAGCTCGCCGCCCATGCCGACGTGGTGATCGAGAACTTCAAGGTCGGGGGGCTGAAGAAGTACGGCCTCGACCACGAATCCTTGAGCGCCCTCAACCCGCGGCTGATCACCTGCTCGGTCACCGGCTTCGGCCAGGATGGCCCCTACGCGCCGCGGGCCGGCTACGACTTCATGATCCAGGGCCTCGGCGGGATCATGTCGCTCACCGGCGAGCCGGCGGGCGAGCCGGTCAAGACCGCGGTCGCCTTCGCGGACGTGTTCACCGGGGTCTACGGCACCGTCGCGATCCTCGCCGCGATCCAGGGCCGGCACGCCACCGGCAAGGGCTGCCACATCGACATGGCGCTCCTCGACACCCAGGTCTCGGTCCTCGGCAACCAGGCCCTGGTCTACCTGGTGTCGGGATTGATGCCGCCGCGGATGGGCAACGAGCATACCAGCATCGTGCCCTACCAGGTCTTCCCGACATCCGACGGCCACATCATCGTCGCCTGCGGCAATGACGGCCAGTTCCAGAAGTTCTGCACCGTGCTGGGCACGACCTGGCACCTCGACCCGGACTATTCCACCAATCCCGGCCGGGTCACGCGGCGCGAGGTGCTGATCCCGCTCATCGCGGCCGAGACGAGGCGTCACGCCAAGGCGGATTTGCTGGCGCGGCTCGGCGCCGTCAACGTCCCCTCCGGCCCGATCAACGACCTCGCCGAGGTGTTTTCCGATCCCCAGGTGGTGCATCGCGGCCTGCGTGTCGATCTGCCCGATCCGCGGGCGAAGGGCGGCATGATTCCGAGCGTACGCTCGCCGATCGTCATCGACGGCGTGCCGATGGCGGCGGAGACCGCCTCGCCGCAGGTGGGGGATCATACCTCAAGCGTGCTGGCGGATCCGGCCTGGGGTGGGTGACGGTCGTCGTCGGTGCAGGCTGCGCGAGCCAAGGCCGTCTCGGACTGCTATGGTGTTCGGAACGAGCCTCCCGGAAGACGCCCGGACACCGCCATGACCTCGATCGCGTTCGACACGCTCAAATTCGCCCGGACTTTGCGCGACCGGGCGAAGATGTCTCCCGAACAGGCGGAAGGTCTGTCCGACGCTCTTCTCGAAGCGATCCAGTGTGATATTCCGACGAAAGCGGATCTCAAGGATGTCGAGGCGAGCATCGACGCATTGCGATCGAACGGTGAGGCGCTGCGGGCCAGCACGAAGTCCGACATCGAAGGCGTAAAGGCCAGCATCGAGGCGCTGCGGGCCAGCATGAAGGCGGACATCGAAGGCTTAAAGGCCAGCACGAAGGCGGACATCGAGGGGATCAAGTCGAGCATCAAGGTCGACCTCGAAGGCATCAAAGCGAGCATTGATGCCTTGAGAGCGGCTGCGAAGAGCGATGTCGAAGCCAGCAGGGCGAGTTCGCGAGAAGCCGAACTGCGCCTTGAGGCCCGCATGGAAGCGTCCAAGACCGAGACCATCAAGTGGGTTGTGGGACTGATCGGGTTTCAGATCCTCGCCGTCATCGGTTCGGTGATCGCGCTGGCACGGATCCTCAAGCCGTGAGGAGTGAGCCGAACTGGCCTTCGCATCAACGTCCGGCCTGGACTCGATCGCGTCCTGACATGTCCGCGATACAGGTCGAGAGAACCGTTCGCGAGACAATCTCTTCATGGAGCACACACTCATGACCGACGCCCCCCGCCCCCGCACCGGCGGGCAGATCCTGGTGGACCAGCTCGCCCGCCACGGCGTCGGCGATATCTTCTGCGTGCCGGGCGAGAGCTACCTCGCGGTGCTCGACGCGCTGCATGACGCGCAGATCCGCCTCACGGTCTGCCGGCAGGAGGGCGGCGCCGCGATGATGGCGGAGGCGCACGGCAAGCTGACAGGCAAACCCGGCATCTGCTTCGTCACCCGCGGCCCCGGCGCCACCAACGCGGCGCCCGGCCTGCATATCGCCCGGCAGGACTCGACCCCGATGATCCTGTTCGTCGGCCAGATCGAGCGGGCGGCGCGCGAGCGCGAGGCGTTCCAGGAGCTCGATTACCGGGCGGTGTTCGGCACCATCGCCAAGTGGGTGACCGAGATCGACAGCGCCGACCGGCTGCCGGAACTCATTGCCCGCGCCTTCCACGTCGCCACCGCCGGCCGGCCCGGCCCGGTGGTGATCGCGCTACCCGAGGACATGCTGACCGAGACCGCGAGCGTGCCGGACGCGCCCGCCTTCCGACCGGTCGAGACCCATCCGGCGCTCGCCCAGATGGTCGAGCTCCAGAACCTCCTGGCCAAGGCCGAGAAGCCCTTCGCGATCCTCGGCGGCAGCCGCTGGTCGGAGCAGGCCGTGCGGCGCTTCGCCCGCTTCGCCGACCTGTTCTCGCTCCCTGTCGCCTGCTCGTTCCGGCGCCAGGGCATGATCCCGGCCGACCACCGCTGCTACGCGGGCGATCTCGGCCTCGGCGTCAACCCGAAGCTGCTCGCCCGGATCAAGGAGGCGGATCTCCTGCTCCTCGTCGGCGGACGGCTGTCGGAGATCCCGTCGCAGGGCTACACGCTCCTCGACATTCCGGGGCCGCGCCAGACGCTCGTCCACGTCCATCCGGACCCGGAGGAGCTGGGGCGGGTCTACAGCCCGGCGCTCGCGATCAACGCGAGTCCCACCGCCTTCGCGGCGGCGATCGAGACGGTGCAGCCGCCCCGCGCCCTGCCCTGGGCCGCCGGCACCGAGGCGCTGCACGCCGATTACCTGGCCTGGAGCGACCCGACCCGGATCACCACGCCGGGCACGCTCCAGATGGGTGGCGTGATGGCGCATTTGCGCGAGGCGCTGCCGGCGGACGCGATCCTGTGCAACGGGGCCGGCAACTTCGCCACCTGGGTCCATCGCTTCTGGCCGTTCCGCGCCCATGACGGCCAGCTCGCCCCGACCTCGGGCTCGATGGGCTACGGCGTGCCCGCCGCCATCGGCGCCAAGCGGCTCCTGCCGGAGCGCACCGTGGTGGCGGTGTCGGGCGACGGCGACTTCCTGATGAACGGCCAGGACTTCGCCACCGCTGTCCAGTACGACCTGCCCGTCATCATCATCCTGGTCGACAACGGCATGTACGGCACGATCCGGATGCACCAGGAGCGGGAATATCCCGGCCGCGTCTCCGGCACCGCCCTGCGCAACCCCGATTTCGCCGCCTACGCGAAGGCCTTCGGCGGCTACGGCGAGCGGGTCGAGCGAACGGAGGACTTCCCGGCGGCGCTCGCGCGGGCGATCGGGTCCGGCCTGCCGGCGATCCTGCACTGCCCGATCGACCCCGAGGCGATCACCCCGACGACGACCATCCAGGCCCTGCGCAACAGGCCGCGGCCGTAGCCATGACGCCCTCCGTGTCATGTATGGACGGCCCCCGTTTCGCAAGGGTTTGTGAGCATCGGTTTGAGCCAGTCGGTTCAGGAGCAGTCATGTATCCGGCCTCTGATGCCGTCGTGCCGCCGCGGTTGATGCGACGAGGACGACGGCGGGCCACCAAGGGGTGCGCACAAGCGTTCCTTGCGAAGAACCAGGCTCCCAACATCCCGACGCGCTGTGACGCGCGATGACGTGGCGGAGTGTCCTGGTCCCAGGTCCCTCATCCTGCTCTGGCCTTGGCCGTGCTTACAGCTCCTTGCTCACCGAAGGTCGCGTCCCGCCGCTCCTCA
>NZ_FPCB01000062.1:0-27131 GCF_900116815.1 Methylobacterium sp. 174MFSha1.1
ATCTCGAACTCGGCCGTTAACCGCCCCAGCGCCTATGGTACTGTGTCTCAAGACACGGGAGAGTCGGTCACCGCCAGACCTGCCAAGCACGCCACGTTCCCTTACTCACGATCCTCACGACGAAGCCCGCCCAAGCTCACGCTTGGCGGGCTTCGTCGCGTTCAACTCCCCTCGCCTGCCGAAGCGGGGGCTGTCGCCCCCGCCCTCCGCCAAGCCCATCCTGTGCATCAGCCGCGCTACCGTGCATCGCGCGGCCACGCTCCCCTCCCGTGCCAGCTGTCGCCAGGCCCCGGATCAAGTCCGGGGCAAGCTTTTCCGCACGCCGTAGACGCAGAAGTTCGCCTCGAACACGCGCTGCATCTCGATCATCAATGTGGCGTCGCTGCGGGCACGAACCGGTTGCTTCTCGGGATCGGCAACGCCGGGCGACATGCACATAGTAGGTCGACGGGGCGATCGGCAGCACCCTACAGATCGGTCTCATCCTGAGCCTGTCGAAGGACGATCCCGTAGACCTCTCGCGCACCTCAGGGGAAACGGGATTATTCGCTTCGTCATGGCTTCATCCTCTCAGAAGGTGAAGCCTCAGCGAAACCCGGGGCGGTTCACCGTCCATACATGACACCGGGTTTCATGCAGTCGTCGGATAGATTGCGGCACCAGCGGTTTCGACCTCTCCCAACTCGCCGTCCATCTGCGCCGCCAGCTCGAAAAACCGTCGCCTGACCTCGCCCGCGAACGGATTCTCCCGCTCGATGGCGTGGTAGACTTCCGGCGCGTCGTGCCGGACCATGCCAACGGCCTGCATCACCAGGTCGAAGCTGCGGGTGGTCATCCGGGTCGGCAGCGGCTCCATCGCCACCAGCACCTTGGCGATCAGGTGGGTCAGGCCCTGCACCGCCGCCGCCTCGCGGTCGTGGGCCTCCGGCGTGGTCAGGATCACGGTCAGCCCGAGGGCTCGCCGCAGGAAGGCGCCCACTCTTGCGCCGCTTTCGCCCCGTACCGGGCAAACCGCGATCTTGAGGCCGCGCAGGCCGTCCCGCGCGCTCTGCGGCCCGAACAGCGGATGGGTCGCGACGATGTCGACTCCTGGTGGCAGGCCGGCCCGCATGATCTGCGCCGGCCGCACCTTCACCGAGCCGACATCGAGGACGAGGGCGCCCGGCTGCAGGTGCGGGGCGATGTCCCGGATTACCGCCGCCAGGGTCGCGATGGGGGTCGCCAGGATCACCACCGGGCAGGCCGCAGCATCGTCCAGGCTGCAAGATTCGAGTCCGGCTGCCGCGAAGGCGGAGGCGGGTGCGAAGGGATCGTGGACGCGCAGCGTGAACAGCCGCGCCAGATGCGTGGCGACGAGGCGGCCGAAGGCACCGAAGCCGATCAGGCCGAGGGCGGGGAGCGGGATGGGAGAGGACGGCACGGGAGACCTCGGATCTGGGGCGAGGTCGGCGGGCCGGGATATCCTGAGAGCCTCAACCGCCGACACGTCGCAGCGGTTGAGAGATGACGAGCACTCCGCCGCTAATTGCGCGGCGAATAAGATAATCCGGTCGGGCGGGCGCTGGTCATGGCCGAGCTGTAGCCCCGTCCCACCATCCCCGTCAATCAGAACCTGCAGTCAGAACTCGATGCCCTCCTGCGCCTTCACCCCCGCGGCGAAGTGGTGCTTCACCGAGCCCATCTCGGTGACGAGGTCGGCCGCCGCGATCAGTTCCGGCTTGGCGTTGCGCCCGGTCACCACGACGTGCAGGTCCGGCCGGCGCCGGCTTAATGCTTCCACCACCTCCGCGAGCGGCAGGTAGTCGTAACGCAGGGCGATGTTGAGCTCGTCGAGGATCAGGAGCCGGATCGCCGGATCGGCCATCAGCGCCTCGGTCTTCGCCCAGGCGGCGCGCGCCGCCGCCACGTCGCGGTCGCGGTCCTGGGTCTCCCAGGTGAATCCCTCCCCCATCGTGTGCCACGCGACCTGATCCTGGAACCGCTCCAGCGCGAAGCGCTCGCCGGTCTCCCAGGCGCCCTTGATGTACTGTACCACTCCGACCCGCCAGCCGCGGCCGAGCGCCCGCAGCATCAGCCCGAAGGCGGCGGTCGACTTGCCCTTGCCGGGGCCGGTATGGACGATCAGCAGGCCCTTCTCGATCGTTTTGCCCGCGACCTCGGCGTCCTGCACCGCCTTGCGCTTCTCCATCTTGGCGCGGTGGCGCGCCGTCTCGTCGTCGCTCATTGGGCGTCTCCCTTGATGATCATCGGCAGGCCGGCCACCACCAGCACCACCCGGTCGGCCATCGCCGCGAGGCGCTGATGCAGGCGCCCGGCCTCGTCGCGGAACCGGCGGGCCAGCGCGTTCTCCGGCACGATGCCGAAACCCACCTCGTTCGAGACCAGCACCAGCGGCCCGGCCGCAGCCCGGCAGGCCTCGACCAGCGCGCCGGTCTCCGCCGCGAGGTCGGCGCCTTCGTCCAGCATCGCGTTGGTCAGCCACAGGGTCAGGCAATCGACCAGCACCGGCCGGCCGGCCGGCGCCCGGGCGATCGCCGAGGCCAGGTCGCGCGGCGCATCGACCGTCTCCCAGGGGACGGAGCGGCGGGCGCGGTGCTCGGCGATGCGCGCGCGCATCTCGTCGTCCCACGCTTGCGCCGTCGCGACGTAGCGCCAGGGGCCCGGCATCGCCTCGATCAAGCCTTCCGCGTAGCGGCTCTTTCCTGAGCGGGCTCCACCCAGCACCAGGGTCAGGCGCGGGGCGGCGCGGTCCGGATCCGGCACGGACGTCTCCTTATCTGGCGAAAAACTCGGGGCCGCGAAAAACTCGGGGCCGGAGGTGTCGCGGCAGGCCGCGCCGATTGCAAGCCCGCAGGCGACCGGCTAGGGTCGGGCTCGACGGTGCCTCGGCGACGAGGTGAAAAGGGAACGCGGGAGCCGGGCTTCTTCCGGTATGCCGCGGCTGCCCCCGCAACTGTGAGCGGTCGCACACGGTCCGCCATCGGCCACTGGAGCGATCCGGGAAGGCGGTGGGCCGGCAAGAAGCCGCGAGCCAGGAGACCTGCCGTCACCCCTTTCTCTCGACGCCGCCGGTGGGGCGGCAGGAGTTCGTCATGGTCGCGATCACCCGGTCCCTCTCCCCCGCCCTCGTCGGCGAGCGCCTGAGCGCCGTCCTCCTGGCTGCCACGCTCGGCATCGGGCTCCTGTTCGTCTCCGGCTTCGCGCCGGTGGTCGCCCTGCATAACGCCGCGCACGACTGGCGCCACGCCCACAACTTCCCCTGCCACTGACCAGGGCCCGACCCTCGTAAAGCCGCGCGGCCTGCGCCCCTGAGGGGCTGCGGGCCCGCGGCCCTTTGGTCGTGCAGGTGATCCTACGATGACGAAACGTCTGCTCGCCGCGGCCCTGGTCGCCGGCTTCCTCGCCGCTTGCGTGGCCTCGGTTCTGCAATTCGCCCTCACCTCGCCGCTGATCCTGGCGGCGGAGAAGTACGAGACGGCGGAGAGCGTCGCGCCGGCCACCCACGCCTTCGCCAACCCGCTGATCGTGCTCGCCCATGCCGGCCACGACCACGGGGCCGAGCCGCAATGGCAGCCGGCGCCGGGCCTGCCGCGTCTCGCCTTCACGGCCCTCGCGACACTGGTGAGCGGCATCGGCTACGCGCTGCTGCTCGGCGCCGTGCTGGTCGCGACCGGACGGGCGGTGACGCCGTCCGAGGCGCTGAAATTCGGCATCGGCGGCTTCCTCGCCGCCAGCCTGGCGCCGGCGGTCGGGCTGCCGCCGGAACTGCCCGGTGCCGCGGCCGCCGCCCTCGAATCGCGCCAGCTCTGGTGGGTGGCGACGGCGCTCGCCACCGCGACCGGCCTCTACCTGGTGGCGATCCGCCGCGGGCCCGCCGCGATCGCGGTCGGCCTCGCCCTCATCGTCGCGCCTCACATCTGGGGTGCCCCGCACGGGCCGGAAGAGATTTCCGCGATGCCGCCGGTCTACGCGGCGCAGTTCGCCGCCCGGTCGCTGGCGGTCGCCTTCGCATTCTGGGCGGTGCTCGGCCTCGCCTTCGGCTGGGCCTGGGGTGCCGTCGCCGGCACGAGGGGCGTTGCGCGCCGGAGCGAGGTGGCCGCGTGAGCGATCCTGTGACTCTCTACGTCTGCACCACCTGCCGCGACGCCACCGATCCGGCCGACGGCCCCCGTGCCGGCGCACGTCTGCACGACGCGCTCGCCCAGGCGCTCGCGGCCCGGCCCGGCGCGCCGGTGCGGATCGAACCGGTAGAGTGCCTGTCGGTCTGCAAGCGGCCCTGCACGGTCGCGGTCGCGAGCCCCGGCCGCTGGACCTACATCTACGGCGACCTCGACCCGGCGATCTCCGCCGACGTCATCCTCGACGGCGTCGGCCTCTATGCCGGGACGCCGGACGGCCTCGTGCCCTGGCGCGAGCGTCCACAGGAATTCCGCAAGGGCGTCGTCGCCCGCATCCCTCCCGCGCCGGTGACCCCATGACCATCCTCAAGAAGATCCCCTGCACCATCGTCACGGGCTTCCTCGGCGCCGGCAAGACGACGCTGGTGCGCCACGCAGTCGAGCACAACGACGGCCGTCGCCTCGCGATCATCGTCAACGAGTTCGGTGATGTCGGCTTCGACGGGTCGCTGCTGGCCGAGTGCGGCATCCCGGGCTGCGACGCCGACGCGGTGGTGGAACTGCCGAACGGCTGCATCTGCTGCACCGTCGTCGACGATTTCGTGCCGGCCCTGAACAAGCTCCTCGACCGGCCGGAGCCGCCGGAGCACATCCTGATCGAGACGTCCGGCCTCGCTCTGCCGAAGCCCCTGGTGCAGGCCTTCAACTGGCCGGCGATCCGCTCGCGGGTGACCGTCGACGGGGTGGTGGCGGTGGTGGACGGCCCGGCGGTGGCCTCGGGCGCCTTCGCGGACGACCCGGAGGCGCTCGCCGCCCAACGCGCGGCCGATGCCAGCGTCGATCACGAGAACCCGCTCGAGGAGGTGTTCGAGGACCAGCTCCTCTGCGCCGACCTCGTGGTGATGAACAAGTCGGACCTCCTCGACGAGGGCGAGCGGGCCCGCGTCCGCGCCGAGGTGGAGGCGCACCTGCCGCGCGCCGTCAAGCTCGTCGAGACCGCTCACGGCGCCCTCGATCCCCGCGTGCTGCTCGGCCTCAACGCGGCCGCCGAGGACGACCTCGCCGCCCGGCCCTCGCACCACGAGACGGAAGAGGACCACGACCACGACGATTTCGAGAGCGTGGCGCTGCCCGTGAAAGCCGCCGGCTCGCCCGACGAATTGGCAGCCCGCGTCGCCAAGGCCGCCGAGGTGGCGGGGGTCCTGCGGATCAAGGGCTTCTGCGCGGTCGCCGACAAGCCGATGCGCCTCGTCGTCCAGGGCGTCGGCCGCCGCGTCGCCCATCACTACGACCGGCCCTGGCGCCCGGGCGAGCACCGGGACGGGACGCTGGTGGTGATCGGGCTCACCGGGTTCGACAAGGCGGCGGTGGCGGCGGCGTTGAAGGGGTAGGTTCGGATTCGCAGGACGGGAGGCGCGCATCTCTCCTATCCCCGCAGGCGGGAGTTCTGTCCGGGGAAGGGAACGGCGCGGGTTTCGCCCTCCCCCCTCTGCGGGGGAGGGTGCCTGGCGGAGCCGGGCGGGAGAGGGGCAGCGCGACGCTGCTCCAGGTAGCGCGCGTCCTGAAGCCCGCGACTTCTCCGGAAGCGTCGCCCCCTCTCCCGGCCCCCTCCGGGGGCCACCCTCCCCCGCAGAGGGGGGAGGGGAAAAACCTGCGCTCTTTCGTTTCCCTGGACAGCCCTGCGTGGGCGAGGAAAGGAGAGATACGCGCTTTATTTTGATACGCGAGCGCCGGACGCCATATCCCGCCAAAGTTACATCGGCCCGGACCATCAGAACCCCCAGAGCCCGGGAGGGCATCGCATGTTGGAGCCCGCGCCGCGGCACTGGAGCGTGCAGAAGTTCTTCGCCTGGCACGAGCGCCAGGACGAGCGCTACGAGCTGGTCGGCGGGGTGCCGGTCCGCCTCAGGATAAGTGCGCGCAACGTCCACGACGACATCGTGGTCAACCTCGTGGCGGAGTTCCGTACCCGGCTGCGCGGGACGCCGTGCCGGCCCTTCACCGGAGACGGCAGCGTCGAGACCTTGCCGGGCCAGATCCGCCGTCCCGATCTCGGAATCGACTGTGGTGCCCGCGACCCGAACGGGCTGACGGCGGCAGAACCGCGGCTGGTCGTCGAGGTGCTGTCGCCCTCGACCCGCGACTTCGACGCCTTCGACAAGCTGGAGGAATACAAGGCGGTCGCGAGCCTCGCGGTGATCCTGCTGGTCGAGCCGAACGCCCCCGAGATCGCGCTCTGGCGCCGGGACGCGGACGGGGCTTGGCAGCGCCGACTCGTCGCCGGGCTCGAGCAGGCGATCGAGCTGCCAGAGTTCGGCATGACCCTGGCGCTGGCGGACGTGTACGACGGCGTCGCGTTCCCGCCGCGGCCCCGCCTGGTGTCGGGGACCTGAGGGCCGATGCACGTCCTGCGCATCGATTCGGTCTCCCTCGACGAGGGCGAGGCGGCGGTCGATCTGGGCCAGGCGCCCGGTGACATCGTCGCCCTGTCCTTCACCGATTCCGACCTCGCCGGTCTGGCGAACGCCTATGCGGGCCTGCCGGGGGAGTGGCCGAGCCTGCGGCTCGCCAAGCTCGCGCAGCTGCGCCACCCGCTCTCGGTCGATCTCTACGCCGACGCGGTGATCGCCCGGGCCCGCTTCGTGCTGGTGCGCTGCCTCGGCGGGCTCGATTACTGGCGCTACGGTATCGAGCGGCTCTCCGAGACCTGCCGCGCGCACGGCATTCCCCTCGCAGTGCTGCCGGGGGACGACCGGCCCGACCCGCGCCTCGACGCGGTCTCGACGGTGGCGCCGGAGCTGCGCGACACTCTCGACGCCTATTTCCGTGCCGGCGGCCCTGAGAACCTGCGCGGGCTCCTCACGCGGATCGCCGCCGAGCTCGGCCGGCCGGTCGCGGCCGAGCCGCCCCGCGCCTTGCCGCGGGGCTTTGCCTGGTGCCCGGGCTGCGGCGTGCGCGACCGGCCCGATCCCGCCTCGGCCCTGCCGCGGGCGCTCGTCCTTGTCTACCGCTCGGCGATCCTCGGCGGCGACACCGCGCCGGTCACCGCCCTCGCGGCCGCCTTGTGGCAGCGGGGCCTCAGCCCCGCCATCGTCGCGGTGTCGAGCCTCAAGGATCCGGAGGCGCTGGCGGCCGTGCGCGCGGCCGTCGCGACCCAGCGCCCCGCCGTGATCGTCGCCGCCACCGCCTTCTCGGCCCGCGACGACGCCGGCTTCGTCCTCGACGCGGCGGATTGCCCGGTGATCCAGGCCTTCACGGTCGGCGCGAGCCGGGAGGCCTGGGCGGCGTCGAGCCGCGGGCTCGGGGCGGCCGACCTCGCCATGCAGGTGGCTTTGCCGGAATTCGACGGGCGGCTCTCCGGCTTCCCGATCTCGCACAAGGAGGAGGCGCCGGAGGTCGAGGGGTTTCGCGAGCGCCGCGCCGTGCCGGATTTTTCCGGCATTGCCGCCACCGCCGACCGCGCCGCCGCCTGGGCCCGCCTCGCCGCCAAGCCGCGCTCCGAGCGCCGCCTCGCCCTCGTCCTGTCCGACTACCCGGCCCGGGGCGGCCGGGCGGGGTTCGCGGTCGGGCTCGACACCCCGGCGAGCGCCCAGGCCATCCTCGACCTCCTGGCCGCCGAGGACTACGCCGTCTCCGACATGCCGGAGCCGGACGCCCTGATGCGCCGCCTCACGGACGGTGCCCCGAGCCTCGCGGTGCCGCTCGCGGGCTACGAGACCTGGCGCACCCGGCTGCCGGCGGAGGCCCGCGCGGCCCTCGCGGCCGAATGGGGCGAGCCTGCCGACGACCCGGCCGTGCAGGACGGGGCCTTCCGGTTCCGGGCTCTGCGGGTCGGCTCCGTGCTGGTGGCGCTCCAGCCGGATCGCGGCCACAAGGGCGACCGCAAGGCGGGCTACCACGATCCGGACGCGGTGCCCTGCCACGCCGCCCTCGCCTTCCATCTGGCGCTGCGGGAGGGATGCGACGCGCTGATCCATCTCGGCACCCACGGCACCACCGAGTGGCTGCCCGGCAAGGCGGTGGCGCTCTCCCCCGCCTGCTGGCCGGCGCTCGCGGTCGGGGCGCTCCCGGTGATCTATCCCTTCATCGTCGACGATCCCGGCGAGGCGGCGCCGGCCAAGCGCCGGATCGGCGCCATCACGATCGGGCACCTGCCGCCGGAGACCGCCGCGGCCGGCCTCGATCCGGAGGCCGCGACCTTGCGCGAGCTGGTGGAGGAGTATTCCGTCGCAACCGTGCTCGATCCCCGCCGGGCGACGCTCATCGCCCGGGGCATCCTGGAGCGGGCGGAGGATGCCGGCCTCCTCGCAGCCGCCGGAATCGACCGCGCGACGCCGATGCCGGACGCGCTCGCCGCCCTCGACGCGCATCTGTGCGACCTCGCCGAGGTGACGATGCGCGATGGGCTCCACGTCTTCGGCGAGGCACCGGACGCCCATCCCGCCTGCGGCCCGGCCGAGCGGGCGGGGCTGCTGAAGGCCCTCGACGGCCGCTTCGTCGAGCCGGGCCCCGCCGGCTCGCCGGCCCGCGGCCGGGCCGACGTGCTGCCGACCGGGCGCAACCTCGCCACCCTCGATCCCCGGGCGCTCCCGACCCGGGCCGCCGCGATGCTGGGCGACAAAGCCGCCGCCGAGGTGGTGCGGCGCTACCTCCAGGACGAGGGCGAGTATCCCGCCCGCCTCGTCATGGATCTCTGGGCCTCGCCCACCTTGCGCACCGGCGGCGAGGACGTGGCGCAGGCTCTCGCTCTGATGGGCGTGCGCCCGGTCTGGGACCACGCCTCGACCCGGGTGACCGGCTTCGAGGTGCTGCCCCTCGCCCTTCTCGACCGGCCGCGGATCGACGTGACGGTCCGGGTCTCCGGCGCCTTTCGCGACACCTTCCCGGAGACGCTGGCGCTCCTCGACCGCGCCGCCCGGGCGGTCGCGGCGCGGGAGGAGGAGGATGCCGACAATCCCCTCGCCGCCGCCCGCCGCCGGGGCGAGGCGCCGGCGCGGGTGTTCGGGGCGGCGCCCGGCCGCTACGGCGCCGGCACCGCGGCGCTCGCCCTCGACGGCGCGTGGAGCGGACGCGGCGACCTCGCCCGAGCCTATCTCGACGCCACCGCGGAGGCGACGGGAGCGGCGGGCGCCTCGGACGCCGATTTCGCCGCCCGGGTCGCGGCGGCGGACGCCTATCTCCACGCCTTCGACGTCGCCGAGCGCGACCTCCTCGACGGCGACGCCGCCGCCGACGCCATGGGAGGCTTCTCCGCCGCCGCCGCGTCGTTGGGTGCGACGCCCGTCCTCTACAGCCTCGATACCAGCCGCCCCGAGGCGCCCCGCGCCCGCACCGCCCGCGAGGACGTGGCCCGGCTTGTGCGCGGCCGCCTCGCCCATCCGCGCTGGATCGCCGCGCAGCTGCGCCACGGCTGGCGCGGGGCGCAGGAGCTGGCGCAGGGGTTGGATGCGGTGTTCGTCATGGCGGCCGCCACCGATGCGGTCGCTGATGCCGACATCGACCGGCTCTACGACGCCTATCTCGGCGATCCGGACGTACTCGCGGCGATCGAGGCGGCCAATCCGGGCATCGCGCAGGCCTTGCGCGACCGCTTCGCCGACATGCGCAACCGCGGCCTGTGGCGCAGCCGGCGCAACTCCCTCGCCGCCCTCGACACGCGCGAGGCCGCCGAATGAGCCCCTTCGACCAGGTGCTCGTGAATCCCGCCCCTCGCCGCGGCTGGTGCCCGGGCCTCGCCCGGCCGATGCCGACCGGCGACGGCCTCCTCGTGCGGCTCCACCCTGTCGCCGGACGGCTGACCGCCGATCAGGCCCGTGCCGCCGCGCGTGCGGCGCGGGAGGGCGGCAACGGCCTCCTCGACGTGACCGCCCGGGGCAACCTGCAGATCCGCGGGGTGACGGCGGAGAGCCACGGGCGGGTCGTCGCGATCCTGGGCGAGGCGGGTCTCGGCGACCTGCGCCACGATGGCGGGCCGCAGCGGTTGACCTTGAATGCGCCGCTCGCCGGGGCGGAGGGCCTTAGCCTCGTCGCGGCTTTGGAGGCGACCGGGCGGGAGATCGCCGGGCTGCCGGCGAAGACGCTGGTGGCGGTGGAGGATGCGGTGGGCGGGCTCGGGCCGGTCGAGGCGGATGTCTGGGTGCGGTTAATTCCAGGATCACCCGGCATGACTGAAGCCCGCGGGATCCCCTCTCCCGTTTGGGAGAGGGGTAGGGGTGAGGGTGGCTCGGTGTCCGCAATAACCCTGAACTGTCCAGCTGCGCAGCTCAACGGTCTTAGCCTTCAGCGGAACCGTAGCACCCTCACCCCTACCCCTCTCCCACACGGGAGAGGGGATCCCACGTCTCTTTTGGCAGCCGAGTATGCGCTGAGTAGCTGTGACGCGCTGCCCGCACTCCAGCTCGCCATCGCCACCCCCGACGGCCCGCTCTGGCTTGCACCAACCCCTGCCCCCACTGCCGTCGCCAGCCTGCGTACCCTCCTCCACGGCCTCGCCGCCACCGGCGCCCGCCGCATGCGCGCGCTCTCGCCGCCGCAGCGCGACGCTCTCCTGGCCGATCTCACGCCGGGCGAGCCCCCCCCGGCCACCACCGCCCTCCCCGCCGGCCTGCACGGCCGTACCCTCCTCGCGGAACTCCCCTTCGGCCGCTGCGACGCCGCCCTGCTCGACCGCATCGCCGGCTGGAGCGTATCGCATGGCGACGGCCACCTCGCCCTCACGCCGGGCCGCGGCATCGCGCTGACCGCCCGCGACGCCTCCGCCGCCAGAACCCTGCGCGAGGAGGCCGAGGCCGCCGGCCTGATCGTCGATCCCACCGATCCGCGCCTGGCGGTAGCCGCCTGCCCGGGTGCGCCGGCCTGCGCCTCCGGCGGCACGCCGGCGCAAGATCATGCGCATCGCCTCGCCGCCGCCTTCGCGCCCCTCGCGGGGCTGAGCGCCACCGCCCACGTCTCCGGCTGCCCGAAGGGCTGCGCCCAGCCCGGTCCCGCGACCCTCACGCTGGTCGGCCGGGCGGATGGCCGCTACGGGGTGGTGCTGGAGGGCAACGCCGGCACCGCGACCGACCTCGTCCTCACTTTCGGTGCCGTGCTGGAGCGGCTAGAGAGCGTGCGAGTCCGACCTGCCCCTGATGTCGCTTCGGACCTGAGAGACGCATTCCGGGAGCCCGCATGAACCCGCGCCTCGACTATATCCGCGACGGCGCCGCCATCTACGCGCGCTCCTTCGCGATGATCCGCGCCGAATCCGACCTCGCGCGCTTCCACGGCGCCGCCGAGCGGGTGGCGGTGCGGATGATCCACGCCTGCGGCATGACCGACCTGCCCGCCGACATCGACCTGTCGCCGGATTTCGCCGAAGCGGCGGAGGCTGCTTTGCGCCGCGGCGCCCCGATCCTGTGCGACGCCCGCATGGTCGCCGACGGCGTCACCCGGGCGCGGCTGCCGGCCGGCAACGAGGTGATCTGCACCCTCTCCGACCCCCGCGTGCCGGAGCTGGCAAAAACCCTCGACACCACCCGCACCGCCGCCGCGATGGAATTGTGGCGCGACCGGCTCGCCGGATCGGTGGTAGCCGTCGGCAACGCGCCGACCGCCCTGTTTCGCCTGCTCGAGATGCTGGACGAGGGCGTGGCGCCGCCGGCCGCCGTGATCGGCGTCCCGGTCGGGTTCGTCGGCGCCGCCGAATCGAAGGACGCCCTCGCCGCGGACGGGCGGGTGCCGTTCCTGGTGGTGCGCGGCCGGCGCGGCGGCAGCGCCATGGCGGCGGCGGCCGTCAACGCGCTCGCCAACGAGGTCGAGTGATGGATAGTCCTTCCGGTTTTCCGCCTTCCGGCTTTCCGCCCCCCGAGGCGGCCGAGATCCCCTCCGCTCCGGCCGCTGCCGTGACCGGCACGCTCTACGGCGTCGGCATGGGGCCGGGCGATCCGGATTACCTCACCGTGCGGGCGGTGCGGGTGCTGGAGCGCGCCCACCACCTCGTGCACTTCTGCAAGGCCGGCAAGCGCGGCAACGCCCGCACCATCGCCGACGCGGTGGTGCCGGACCCGGCCCGGGAATGGCCGCTGCCCTACCCCTACACCACCGAGCTGCACCCCGAGGATCCGGCCTACGTGGCGGCGCTCGCGGCCTTCTACGACGAGGCCGCCTCGCGCCTCGCCGAGGTGCTGGGCGCCGGCCGCGACGTGGCGATCCTGTCTGAGGGCGATCCGTTCTTCTACGGCTCGTTCATGCATCTGTGGCGCCGCCTGAAGGACCGGTTCCCGGTCGAGGTGGTGCCGGGCGTCACCGGCATGTCGGGCTGCTGGACCCGGGCCAACACCCCGATCACCTGGGGCGACGACGTGCTGACCGTGCTCCCGGCTACCCTCCCCCACGCGACGCTCGTCGCGCGCCTCAAGACGACCGACGCCGCCGTAGTGATGAAGCTCGGCCGTCACCTGCCGAAGGTGCGCGCGGCGCTGACCGAGGCCGGGCTGATCGGCCGCGCGGTCTATGTCGAGCGCGGCACCATGGCGGGCGAGAGCGTGACGCCGCTCAGCCAGAAGCCGGACGACCGCGCGCCCTACTTCTCGATGGTGCTGGTGCCGGGCGAGGGCCGCCGGCCGTGAGCGGCTCCGTCACGGTGATCGGGCTCGGGCCCGGCGACCCGCGCTACCTGACGCCGGCCGCCTCCGCGGCGCTCGACGCGGCGCAGGACCTGATCGGATACTTCCCCTACGTCGCCCGGGTGCCGGAGCGGCCGGACCTCGTGCGCCACGCCAGCGACAACCGGGTCGAGGTCGACCGCGCCCGCTACGCCCTGGAGCTCGCTGCGGCGGGGCGCCGGGTCGCGGTGGTGTCGGGCGGCGATCCCGGCGTCTTCGCCATGGCGGCGGCGCTCTTCGAGGCGCTGGAGGCGGGCGATCCGGCCTGGCGGTCGCTCGCCATCACGGTCGAGCCCGGCATCACCGCGATGCTGGCGGCGGCGGCCCGGGTCGGTGCCCCGCTCGGCGGCGATTTCTGCGCGATCTCGCTGTCGGACAACCTGAAGCCCTGGGAGGTCATCACCGCCCGGCTGAATGCCGTGTTCGCCGCCGACCTCGTGGTGGCGCTCTACAACCCGATCTCGCGGGCGCGGCCCTGGCAGCTCGGCGCGGCGTTGGGCCTCGCGGCCGAGCATCGCGCGCCCGACACCCCGGTGATCCTCGCCCGCGCCGTCGGCCGGCCCGACGAGGCCATCCGCATCCTGCCTCTCGCCGAGGCGCGCGACGCATCCGCCGACATGGCGACCCTGGTGATGATCGGGGCGAGCGCGACCCGGCTGATCCCGCGCGACGGCGGGGCGCCCTTCGTCTACACGCCGCGGTCCGTCGCCCGATGAGCCTCCAGCCAGGCCAGGGCATCACGGGCCTCCGCCACCTCGGCCACCTCCGGCAGGCGGGGCTGGCGCACGATCACCACTGGCAGGCCCAAGGCGCGCGCCGCCGCGATCTTGCCGTAGGTCGCCGTGCCGCCGGAATTCTTGGTCGCCAGCACCTCGACGCCGTGGCGGCGCATCAGTTCTTCTTCCTCCGCCGCGCCGAAGGGGCCGCGGGCCTCGATCGCCGTGACGTCGAGCCCCGGCAGGGCGTCGCCGACCGGCTCGATGGTGCGCACGAGGTAGCGGTGCTGGGGCGCCGCCGCGAAGGCGGCGAGTTCGAGCCGGCCGACGGTCAGGAACACCCGGCGCGGGACCTCGCCGAGGGCCGGCACGGCGTCGGCCACGCTGTCGACCTCGCGCCAGTCGTCGCCGGGCTCCCGCGCCCAGGCCGGGCGCCGGACCGCGAGGAGCGGCACGCCCGCCTCGCGGCTCGCGACGGCGGCGTTGCGGGAGATGACCTTGGCGAAGGGATGCGTGGCGTCGACCAGCGCCGCGATGCCGTGGTCGCGCAGGAAGGCCGCCAATCCCTCCGCCCCGCCGAAGCCGCCGATGCGGGTGCGCGCCGGCAGGGCGAGGGGCGCCGCCGTGCGCCCGGCGAGCGACAGGGTGACGTCGAAATCCGGCCGGCCGGCCAGCAGCCGGACCAGCCCCGCGGCCTCGGTGGTGCCGCCCAGGATGAGGATGCGCATGGCCGCCTTCTCGCCTGAGGCTACCCCGAAGTCGAGCGCGAGCCCCTGGCTGTTCATCGTCGGCATCGGCGAGGACGGGCGGGCCGGGCTGTCGCCGGCCGCGTCTGCCGCCCTCGATCGCGCCGGGCTGGTGATCGGCGGGCGCCGCCACCTCGACCTCGCCAGCCCGCTCGCCGCCGAGACCCTGGCCTGGCCGAGCCCGCTCTCCGACGCCTATCCGGCGATCCTCGCCCGGCGCGGGCAGCCGACCTGCGTCCTCGCCACCGGCGATCCTTTTCATTACGGCGTCGGCGCCGAGCTGGCGCGGCTGGTGCCGGCGATGGAGATCGCGGCGTTTCCGCAGGCCTCCGCCTTCAGCCTCGCGGCTGCCCGCCTCGGCTGGCCGCTGGCCGAGACCGCCTGCCTGACCCTGCACGGGCGGGCGCTCGAGCGGGTGATCCCGCATCTCCAGCCCGGGGCCCGTCTCCTCGTCCTCTCCTGGGACGGGACGACGCCGGAGAAGCTGGCCATGCTGCTGACCGAGCGCGGCTTCCCCCGCTCGCGCCTGACCGTGCTCGAGGCGATGGGCGGTCCCCGCGAGCACCGCCGCACCGGCCTCGCCGCGGACTTTTCGGAGAACGGGATCGAGCCGCTCAATACGGTCGCGGTCGAGGTGGTGGCCGACGCCAGCGCGCGGGTGATCCCGCTCAGCCCCGGCCTCGACGATGCCTGGTTCGAGAACGACGGCCAGCTCACCAAGGCCGAGATCCGCGCCGTCACCCTCGCGGCGTTGCGGCCCCGCGCCGGCCAGCTCCTGTGGGATGTCGGCGCCGGCTCGGGGTCGATCGGCATCGAGTGGTCCTTACGCTATCCGGCCAACCGCGCGGTCGCGGTCGAGGCGAGGGAGGAGCGCGCCGCCCGCATCCGCCGCAACGCGCTGAACCTCGGCGTGCCGGACCTCCGGGTGGTGGTCGGGCGGGCACCCGACAGCCTCGCCGGGCTGCCGGCGCCGGACGCGGCCTTCCTCGGCGGCGGGGTCTCCGACCCGGCGCTTGTCGCGGCTTTGCTCGACGCCCTTCCGGTCGGCGGGCGCCTCGTCGCCAATGCGGTGACACTGGAGAGCGAGGCGCTGCTGCTGCGCCTGCATTCCGAGCGCGGCGGCAGCTTGCGGCGCCTCTCGGTCGCCCGGGCCGAGCCGGTGGGCCACCTCACCGGCTGGCGCCCGGCGATGCCGGTGACACAATGGGCGCTGACGAAGCCGTGACCCCCGCGATTATCCAGGCGCGGGTTCCGGGAAGCGCCCCGCCGCCGGCGCTCCTGCACGGCCCCACCCGTACGACCGCGGTCGAATCGCCTCGCTCGCTCGTCGCCGGCATCGGCTTCCGCCACGCCACCGCGGCCGACGAGATCCTGGCGCTGGTGGCCGACGCGTTGCGCCAGGCCGACATGCCGGGCGCGCAGCTCGCCGCCCTCGCCACCGCCGCGGACCGGGCCGGCGACCGGGCCATCGTCGAGGCGGCCGAGTCCCTCGGCGTGCCCCTCGTCGCCATCGGGGTCGAGGCCCTGCGCGACGCCGGCCGGCGGGTCGTCACCCGCTCGGTCCGCATCGAGGCGCTGCGCGGCGTCGGCTCGCTGGCCGAGGCGGCGGCCCTCGCAGCCGCCGGGCCCGATGGCCGCCTCGTCCTGCCCCGCATCGCCTCGGCGGGCGCCACCTGCGCCCTCGCCGCCAGCGGAGACGCCCTTTCGTCATGATCCACTTCATCGGCGCCGGCCCCGGCGCGGCCGACCTCATCACAGTGCGCGGCCGCGACCTCATCGCCCGCTGCCCGGCCTGCCTCCATGCCGGCTCGCTCGTGGCACCGGAGATCCTGTCCTGGTGCCCGCCCGGCGCCCGAATCGTCGACACCGCACCCCTCTCCCTCGATGCGATCGTCGCCGAGATGGCGGCTGCCCACGCGGCCGGTCTCGAGGTGGCGCGGCTGCATTCGGGCGACCTCTCGATCTGGAGCGCGGTCGCCGAGCAGACCCGCCGCCTCGACCGCCTCGGCATCCCCTACGACCTCACTCCGGGGGTCCCGTCCTTCGCGGCGGCGGCCGCCGTGCTCGGGCGCGAGCTGACGGTGCCGGAGGTGGCGCAATCGGTGGTGCTGACCCGCACGAGTGGGCGCGCCTCGGCGATGCCGGAGACCGAGCGCCTCGCCGCCTTCGCGGCGACCCGCGCGACGCTCGCCGTGCACCTGTCGATCCACGTCATCGAGGCGGTCGTAGCCGAGCTGATCCCGCATTACGGCCCGGATTGCCCGGCCGCGGTGGTCTTCCGTGCCACCTGGCCGGACGAACGGGTCCTGCGCGGAACCCTCGCCGATATCGCTGGGCAGGTCGCCGCGGCCGGGCTGGAGCGCACGGCGCTGATCCTGGTCGGCCCGGCGCTCGGGGCGACGACGTTTCGCGAGAGCGCGTTGTACGCGGCGGATTACGACCGGCGGTTCCGGCCAGGCGGGGCCGTCGCCGCTCCGGCCGGTCCCGGCGAACATTCGACCACGCCCGGATGAGCGCGTAGCCGGTCACGGGCCGTGATCCGGAGGCCGGTCACGTGGCGACCGGTTGCGCCTCCTCGGTCGTCACCGTGAAGTCCACGAGGGTGTTCGGCCCGAAGGTGAGCGTCAGGGGGACGTCGGCCGCGTCGCGGCCGTAGGCGATCAGGATCCGGCCGATGCGCGGGCTGTTGTTGCGCGGATCGAACGTGTGCCAGCGGCCGCCCAGATAGACCTCCATCCAGGCCGCGAAATCCCCCGGGGAATGCGGCGGCGGCAGGCCGATGTCGCTGATGTAGCCCGTGCAGTAGCGGGCCGGGATGTTGAGGCAGCGGCAGAAGGCGATTGCCAGGTGGGCGTAGTCGCGGCACACGCCGCGCCGCTCCTCGAAGGCGTCCAACGCCGTGCGGGTCGACCGCGAATGCTCGTAGCCGAAGCCGATGCGGTCGTGCACGTAGTCGCAGATCGCCTGCACCCGCGCCCATCCCGGCTCCGTGGCCCCGAACAGGTCCCAGGCCGTCTGCGACAGGCGATCGGTTTCGCAGTACCGGCTTCCGAGCAGGTAGAGCAGCGTCTCCGCGGGCAGGCTTTGCACGGCCTCCTGTCGCGCCGCCATATCGGTCATGTCCCAGTTGCCATGGTCGCGCACGATCGTGTCCGTCCTGAGCGTGAAGCGCCCGGCCGGAGCGACGAAGCGGTTGCACCAGTTCCCGAACGTGTCGCGATACCCTTCCAGGGGGACGGCCGGCACCGTGAGCAGGTAATCCGGCCTCTCGAGATCGGAGAACCGGGAGGCGTGGACGGTCAGCATCGCGACGACCGGCGTGTCGTGCGCGAAGTCGTAGGTCATTTCACAGCCGACATGGATGCGCATGAGGGTCCCCAGCGGAACCGGCCGGGCGCGCGCCCGCCCCAGCGGATGCAGGTCGGGTCACGCCGCCGGATCGCGTGGCCGCATCGGGATCGGGTATGGCATGAACCTGCGGACTTTTGCAGCTCGATCATGCTGACGTTGGGGGATGATTCTCATTCCGGCGCAGACTTGTTCCGGCGCAGGCTCAGGGGTTCCGACCGCGACCGGACGTGCATCGGCCAAGTCCCAGCGGAGCCACGGCGCAGCAGGGCGAAGCCCCTCACCCCACCGGATGGAACGGCGCCCGCCCGACGAGCCCGCCGTCGCGATCGAACACCACCACCTCCAGCGAACTGCCCGAACCCGAAAGCGCCTTCGCCGCCGTCGCCCAGGCGTAGCGGGCGACGAGATCGGCGAGCGGCAGGTCGCTTCCTTGCGCCAGCTGCAGCACCTCCAAAGCCGTGTTCGCCCCCGCCGCCCGCCGGGCGACGTCGGGCGCGCCGCCAGCCTCCACCACGCGCTCCGACAGCCAGGCGAGGTCGACGGGCCCGGAGCGCGAATGCAGGTCGAGGAGGCCGTGGCCGAGCTTCGCCATCTTGGCGATGCCGCCGGCCACCGTGACCCGCGGGACGGGATGGCGGCGCAGGTATTTCAGCATGCCGCCGGCGAAGTCGCCCATGTCGATCAGCGCCTGCGGTGGCAGATCGTAGAGGCGGGCCACCGCCTCCTCCGAGGTCGAGCCGGTGGCGCCCGCGACGTGGTCGAGGGCGCCGGCGCGGGCGACGTCGACGCCGCGATGGATGCTGTCGATCCAGGCGGCGCAGGAATAGGGCACCACCACCCCGGTCGTGCCGAGCACCGACAGGCCGCCGAGGATGCCGAGCCGCGGGTTCAGGGTCTTCTGGGCCAGCGCCTCGCCGCCGGGAATCGCGATCTCCACCACCACGTCCGCCGGACCGCCGAGGCCGGCCGCCGCCTCGGTGATCGCCGCGGCGATCATCCGCCGGGGCATCGGGTTGATCGCCGGCTCGCCGACCGGCAGCGGCAGCCCGGCCCGGGTCACGGTGCCGACGCCGGGCCCGGCCCGGAACGCGATGCCGGAGCCCGGCGCGCCGCGCCGGACGGTGGCGAGGACCAGGACCCCGTGGGTCACGTCCGGGTCGTCGCCGGCATCCTTCACCACCCCGGCGAGCGCGCCGTCCTCGACCGTGCCGGTCCGCGCCAGGGCGAAGGCCGGGCGGGCGCCGCTCGGCAGCGGGATCTCGACCGGGTCCGGGAAGGCGCCGGTGACGAGACCCGCATAGGCCGCCTTGGCGGCGGCCGCCGCGCAGGCGCCGGTGGTCCAGCCGCGGCGCAGGGTCTCCCGTGGTCGTGTCGCATCCATGCGGCGTGGTATCACCGTGGGCCGGCGCGGTGAATGCGCGCCGTTCGCGCGAGACAATGGAACCCGTCGTGACCGCACGCCCCGCCCGTGGCCTCCTCGTCGCCGCCGCCCGTTCCGGCTCCGGCAAGACCACCGTGACCCTCGCCCTGCTGCGGGCCCTGCGCCGCCGGGGCCTCTCGGTCGCCGGGGCGAAATGCGGGCCGGACTACATCGATCCGGCCTTCCACGCCGCCGCCACCGGCCGGCCGAGCTACAACCTCGACAGCTTCGCCATGGACGGCGCCCTCCTCGACGCGGTGGCGGGCCGGGCCGGTGCGGAAGCCGATCTCCTGATCGCCGAGGGCTCGATGGGCCTGTTCGACGGCGTCGTGGCGGAGGAGGGCCGCAGCGGCGCCAATGCCGACATCGCCGCGCGCTACGGCTGGCCGGTGGTGCTGGTGCTCGACGTCTCGGGCGCGGCGCAATCGGCCGCCGCCACCGCCCTCGGGGTCCGGGCCTACGACCCGCGCCTGACCCTCGCCGGCGTGATCCTCAACAAGGTGGCGAGCCCGCGCCACCGCCGCCTCGTCGAGGTGGGGCTGGCCCGGATCGGGGTCCCGGTGCTCGGCGCCGTGCCGCGAGAGGCCGCGCTCGTCCTCCCCGAGCGCCATCTCGGGCTGATCCAGGCCGGCGAGACCGCGGATCTCGACGCCCGCCTCGACCGCCTCGCCGATCTGGCGGAGGCCTCGATCGACCTCGATGCGGTGGTGGCCGCCGCCGGCGGGCGTGTTCCGGAGCCGGCGATCGGTCACCTGCCGCCGCCCGGCCAGCGCCTCGCGGTCGCGCGCGACGCGGCGTTCTCGTTCGTCTACCCGCATCTCGAGGCCGGCTGGCGCGCCGCCGGGGCCGAGATCGTGCCGTTCTCGCCGCTGGCCGACGAGGCGCCGCCGGCCGGTTGCGATGCCTGCTGGCTGCCCGGCGGCTATCCGGAGCTGCATGCCGGCCGGATCGCCGCCGCATCGCGCTTCCTCGACGGGCTGCGCGCCTTCGCGGAGACGAGGCCCGTTCACGGCGAGTGCGGTGGCTACATGGTGCTGGGCGAGAGCCTGGAGGATGCGGAGGGCACGACCCACCGCATGGCCGGCCTGCTGCCGGTCGCGACCTCCTACGCGAAGCGCCGCCTGCATCTCGGCTACCGGATCGCGACGCTCGTCGGCGGCGGCGCGCTCGGGCCCGCCGGGCAGGGCCTGGTCGGCCACGAGTTCCACTACGCGAGCGAACTCACCCCGCCCCCGGGGCCGGACGAGGCCCTGGCCGAGGTGACGGACGCGGAAGGCCGCAGCCCGGGCCTCGCCGGGCACCGGCGCGGCCGGGTCAGCGGCAGCTTCTTCCACCTCGTCGGGCTGCGCTGAAAAGCAGCCCCGCCTCTACTCGGCGGCGGCGCTGTCCTCGCCGTTCGCCGCGGCGGCATGGCGGCCGAGGCGGGCGGCGGAGCGGACGATCGCCAGCACCTCGCGGCGCAGCTGCTCGTCCTCGATCTGCACGTAGGCGCGCAGGAGCTCGATCGCGCCCTGGGCGCTCAGGAAGCCGAACACGTTGTCGTCGCCGGTCTCGCCGCCGGTCTGGTCCTCGAAGAACGCCGAGACCGGCACTTCGAGCAACCGGGCGATCTCGCGCAGGCGGCCGGCGCCGACGCGGTTCTGCCCCTTCTCGTATTTCTGCACCTGCTGGAAGGTCACGCCGACGGCGTTGCCCAGGGCTGTCTGGCTCAGCCCCTTGGCCTTGCGCAGGGCCGTGATGCGGACTCCGACGAGACGGTCGACCTCAGTGGTTTGCTTGGGCATCGGTCCTCAACATCTCACGTGCTGGCTTGCCGGAAGCCCCCTCCCCAATTCCAGAGGGCCGCCGTCCCGCGTCGTCCATGCCCGCGCCGGCCGGCGCTCCCCGCTCCGGCCCCCTCGCTGACGTTCGTCCCCGGGCCGGCGGCGAAGACGCCTCGCATCCGGCCCGCTCACTCCCCCGTTCGCCCGTCCCGATCCCGGCTCGCCCGTCCCGCCGGAGCGTTCGCTCCGGACCGGGCTTGAGCGAAAGCCACTCGTCCCCGTCCGCTCGAGGCTACCCTGTCGCCAAGCTGACGACGCGGATGCGGGTCTGCCATGCAACCCAACTCACGTCTACACGCTCCGAGCGAATTCCCCAAGGGAACAAAGATGAAAAAAATACTGAGGAGGACCGCTGGCGCAGGTGGCCGCCCGGTGGGTTCCGGCTGCCCCTGCCGGGTCACCTTGTCGATCGCGCAAGGGTTCCCATCTCCCCGGCCGGGCCCGCAAGACCGCAGGTCGTCGACCAAGACCTGTGGTTCCATCCCCGCCTTGTCGCCGAACCCGATCTCCCCGATGTTCGGGCGCGGCATCGACGATGTCGAGCGGGTCCGACGGCCCGATGCGGGAGCATCCCGGGCCGTTAGTAGGGGACCGTGAGAACGCCGAGAGGGATGCCCGTCATGTTCATCGCCATGAACCGGTTCAAGGTCTACAAGGACGCCGCCCAGGACTTCGAGCAGGTCTGGCTCGGGCGCGACAGCCATCTGGGTGAGATGCCGGGCTTCGTCGAGTTCCACCTGCTGCGCGGGCCGGAGGCGGAGGACCATATCCTGTACGCCTCGCACACGATCTGGTCCTCGAAGGCCGATTTCGAGGCCTGGACCCGCTCCGAGCAGTTCCGCAAGGCGCATAGCCGCGCCCCGGGGACGAAGCCGCTCTATCTCGGCCACCCGCAATTCGAGGGGTTCGAGACGATCCAGACCGTCGCCAAGGCCGGGCAAGCGAAAACCGGTTAATCGAAGACCGGGCGCCGCGAATCATCAGGGGCGGCCTCGGCCGCCCCTGCGAGGTGCAGTGAGGCCCGCTCAGGCCGCCTTGGGCGCTTCGAGCCGCGGCAGGAACGCCGCGAGCAGGCCCACCGCCGGCAGGAAGGCGCAGACCTGATAGACGAACTCGATGCTGGTGTGGTCGGCGACCTCGCCCAGGATCGCGGCCCCTAAGCCCCCCATCCCGAAGGCGAAGCCGAAGAACAGGCCGCCCACCAGTCCGACCCGGCCGGGCAGCAACTCCTGGGCGTAGACCAGGATCGCCGGCATCGCCGAGGCCAGGATCAGGCCGATCGGAACGGTCAGCGCCACGGTCCAGAACAGGTTGGCGTGCGGCAGCGCCAGGGTGAAGGGCAGGACGCCGAGGATCGAGCCCCAGATCACCACCTTGCGGCCGAACCGGTCGCCGATCGGCCCGCCCACCACCGTGCCGGCCGCGACCGCGCCGAGGAACACGAACAGGTAGAGCTGCGACTGCTGCACCGACACGCCGAAGCGGTGGATCAGGTAGAAGGTGAAGTACGAGCTGAGGCTCGCCATGTAGAAATACTTGGAGAAGATCAGCACCAGCAGCACCGCGATGGTGCCGACCACCTTCGCGCGCGGGAGCGCGCGGGTGCCCGTGCCCCCCTTCTTGCCCCGCGCGGCCCCGGACCGGAGGCGGTCGCGGTACCAGCGCCCGACGAGGCTCAGCACCACGAACCCGGCGAGCGCCGCGACCGCGAACAGCGCCACGCTCGGCTGGCCGAGGGGCACCACGATGAAGGCGGCGAGCAGGGGCCCGAGCGCCGAGCCGGCATTGCCGCCGACCTGGAACACCGACTGCGCCAGGCCGTAGCGCCCGCCGGACGCCAGGCGGGCGACGCGCGAGGCCTCCGGGTGGAAGATCGCCGAGCCGAGGCCGACGAGGCAGGCCGCCATCACCAGGAGGCCGTACGAGCCGGCATGGGACAGGAGCAGCAGGCCGCAGAGCGACAGCAGCATGCCGGCGGCGAGCGAGAACGGCATCGGCCGCTTGTCGGTGAACAGCCCGACCACCGGCTGCAGCAGCGAGGCGGTGAGCTGGAAGGCCAGGGTCAGGAAGCCGATCTGGCCGAAATCCAGGCTGTAGGCCTGTTTCAGGAGAGGATAGATCGCCGGCAGCAGCGACTGGATCATGTCGTTGAGGAGGTGCGACAGGCTCAGGCCCCCGAGCACCAAGGCCGTCGGGCCCGCCTTCGCCACCGCCGCCGGCGGCACGGCTCTCGTCACAACCTCCACCGGCGGCCCGGTCACCGACGCTTCCACGGCCACGCCGCTCTCGCCCGCTCGCGCATCCATCGCCCGCTTCGCTCCCCTGGCGGTCCTCGCGCGGACCGCTCCTGCCGCGTGTCCCGTCGAGGATCGGCCATCGACGATCCGGCGGGGTCCTGCGGCGAGCCTCCCATACACCCGCAGCACGCGGCCGTCCCGTCCCTCCGCCGCAGGGCTGGGATGCCTCCGGTCCCGGGCTTGCTGTCTCAACGGCAACCAGCCGGCGACGGCCCGGAGGACGTGCGGAAACGGCACGGCCCCGTCCGGTCCGTCCCATGCCGGCACAGACAGCGGTGACGGGTCTTCTCGCCATGCGACACGAACGGTTCCCCGGGGACGGCGACACCCCCCTCGCCGACAGCCAGCTCGCCTCGTCGGAGGCGCGCGCGGTCTGGACCGCGCTCCTGCCGCGCCGCGGCCGGGCGGCCCTGCGCGTCGCGATCGCCGGCGGGGCGGCGCTCGCCGAACTCGCGGCGGTGGCCATCACCGGGCTCGCCTGCGAGACGATCTACCACCTCGTCTCCTACGAGCGGCAGCCCGATCTCGGGCCGGCCCTGGCGGTGGGCCTGTTCCTCGGCCTGTTCGTGGTGCTGCCGAACGTCGCGCGGGGCGAGTACAGCATCGAGAACTACCTCGCCCGCGCGCCCCGGTTCCGCCGGACAGTCAGCCTCTGGCTCTGCGCCTGGGCGGTGGTGCTGGTCCTCGGCTTCCTCAGCAAGACCACCGGCGACCATTCCCGCGTGGCGACGCTCACGACCTTCCTCCTCGGCCTGCCGGTCCTCGTCGCCACCCGCCTCGCCACCGTGGCCCTGGTGCGCCGGCTCATCACCCCCCGCTCCGATTCCGCCCGCCGCATCCACCTGATCGGCTACGAGGAGGACGTCGCGAGCTTCTACGCCACCCACGACACGGCGGCCCTCGGCCTGCGGGTGATCGGCGTCAGCACGCTCCGCAGCGCCGCCCCGGGCACCGACCCGGAGGCACGGAAGGTCCAGCTCGCCGAGGATCTCGACCTGAGCGTGTCGGTCGTGCGCTTCCTGCGGCCCGACGACGTGTTCGTGCTGGTGCCCTGGGCCGAGGTCGAGGACCTCGAAGCCTGCGTCGACGCGTTCCTGCGGGTGCCGGTCGCCCTGCACCTGCGCCCGGGCCGGGTGATGGACCGGTTCAGCGACGTGCGCCTCGGTCGGGTCGGCCTGCTCACCGGCATCAATGTCGGGCGCGCGCCCCTCACGGCGCTCGAGATCGCCGCCAAGCGCACCTTCGACCTCGTCGTGGCGTCGCTCGCCCTCGTCGCGCTCTCGCCGCTGCTGCTCCTGATCGCCGTGCTGATCCGGCTCGACAGCCGCGGCCCGAGCCTGTTTCGCCAGAAGCGCTACGGCTTCAACCAGGAGGCGTTCTGGGTGTTCAAGTTCCGCAGCATGCGCCAGGATGTCGGCGCCGCCTTCCGCCAGGCGACCCGGGACGACGACCGCATCACCCGGATCGGCCGCTTCCTGCGCCGCACCAATCTCGACGAACTGCCCCAGCTCCTCAACGTGATCCTGGGCGACATGTCGCTGGTCGGCCCGCGCCCCCATGCGGTGGCCCACGACCGCAGCTTCGAGCGGCGCATCGCGCTCTACGCCCGGCGCCACAACGTGCGGCCAGGGATCACCGGCTGGGCGCAGGTGAACGGCCTGCGGGGCGAGACCCTGACCGATGCCGACATGCAGCGCCGGGTGGAGCACGACCTGTTCTACATCGACAATTGGTCGTTGTGGTTCGACCTGCGGATTTTGGTGATGACGGTGGTGGCCAGGAGTGCGTTCCGGAACGCGTATTAACGCTGCTGAGGTGCGGAAGCAGCGCCTCAGCTTCACATTTACCTCAACAAATTGGCAATCTAAGCAGTTAATTTAAAATTAATATATTTATCTTTTTCAAATTATGTTTATATGAATTTAATTTTCGATTGTTTCGTCCTCGAATTCAAAATTTAAATCTCGAATATGCGGCCCTATCCACAAAAAACAGAATGAAACCAATGAAATATAATCAACTGTATCAACTATATCGGATTTTGGAACTGGCGATTTAACATCAAAATTATCCAACACACTTCTCGTAATATTGTCTTTACATAGAAGTAGCATTTCAAATATTCGACAATTTATAAATTGTAGAGTGTTTGATGACCATGGGCCGATTAGGCCAAAAAATCCAAGCCCTCCACCTCCGAGCGACGGCCCAGAAAAATTAACCAATGCGCTTGCAATATAAGACGGATGAACTGTCTTTCCCAATATTTCTTCTTCTGTAGTTACATATGTGTTTATATCCTTCCATGCATCGATTAAATCAGGGTGTTGTAGCTCCACTGCAGTCTTGATACCAGCACGAAGCTTGCGTTTAGAAACCTTTTTATTCCAAAAAGTATTTTCTGTTCCGTCATTGGCTGCAGCATGAAATTCTTCGCAAAGGTCAGGATTGAATTTCATGGAAATAATCAAATCTACATGCTCTGAAATCATTCTCGCAAGAATTTTTGCTTGAATATCGAAGCCGGCAAGAGTTAATGATTTTACAGCATTCAAATGTCCGGCCAATGCTCCAATCATGATTTTCAACACAAGATCTTGCTTTGACAATTTTGAGTTATCTTGGTTGTACGACATATAACAGTTTGAAAAAGTTAATATATATTCATCAATAATTAGCATCCAGTTGTAAATAGGATAGTTGAAATGCCCCTTATTGATTTTTTCTACTTCTTGCTGTGTATACGATAAAAATTTCTTCGCCGGAATGTAATCTCTAGATCTATTTTTTAAATTCCAAAGATGTATAAGTTGCTTTTTCACCATATTTAGCTGCTTTTTTTTATATATTTAACTTTTATGTTTTTCATTTCTGCATATCCTCTGACACAGATCTTCAATAAATCCATATGTGATTGTAAATATGATCATCACATATACATAGAAAATTCGCAAGAAGAAATTATAGGAAATCTATGAACTGGGTGACATTTCAGGCTGCATTTTGCGTTCCGAGTACGAATCATTAAATGTAAAATTAACTCGATCCTGAACTCTGAATAATACAATCGCTTGCTGTTCCAGATGATATACAAGTATCACATAACTTGCAGAATCGATACATAATGAATCCCAGTCGGCAGGAGGCTATCTAGGCCGTAGTGAGGAATTAACTATCTGAGCCAGATGGCGATGGCCGCGAGCTTGACGAAGCCCATGTAGTTGGCAAGCAATTTGTCATAGCGCGTGGCCACCCGCCGAAATTGCTTCAGCTTGTTGAAGAAGCGCTCGATCTGGTTGCGCTCCTTGTACACATCGCGATCAAATTCACGTGCGACTTTGCGGTTGCGGCGCGGTGGGATTACCGCCGTCGCGCCGCTCGCACTCACGACCTCAACCAAGCGGTCCGCATCATAACCTTTGTCGGCGATCACGGATCCAGGCTCGAAGCCGTCAAGCAACGCACAACCGCGTGTCACGTCGTGTTCCTGGCCAGGGCCGCCCATCAGCCGGACAGGCAAGCCAAGACCATCCGTGGCCGTATGGATCTTCGTCGTCAGACCACCGCGTGACCGACCCAAGCCCTGGGCATCCGCCCCCCTTTAATCTTGCGCGCTCCCGCAGCCTGACTGTGCGCTCGCACAATCGTCGCGTCCAGCATCAGCCAGTCCAGATCAGCCTCCTGGGCCAGGACATCCAGCATCTCGTCCAAGACACCACGGGCAATCCAGTCGTAATAGCGCCGCTTGACCGTGTCGGGTTTGCCAAGCCGCTCCGGAAGATCCTTCCAGCGGCCACCCGACCGGGCCATCCAGAGCAGCGCATCAAGAAAACGCCGATTGTCGGCGCGGCGTCCGCGTGTTCCTTTCCGGCCGCCAGGAACCAGCACCTTCAGGCGCTCCCATTGCTCGTCGGTCAGGGCATCGGGATCTTGCGACATGGCTGGAACTCCTCCGGCCACAATCAGCAACCGCAACCTTGCGCCAGGCTGGTGTTCATTAATTCCTCACTACAGCCTA
>NZ_FPCB01000061.1:0-30782 GCF_900116815.1 Methylobacterium sp. 174MFSha1.1
GCCCTGCGCGTCCTGGGCCTCGAACTGGAAGACGGACTTGGCGATGTCCAGGCCGATGATGCTAATCTGCGTCACGGACGGTCTCCTCGGTTGGGTGTCAGACGACCTCAACCTGGCACTTATGATGCCGGCGGGGGCCGTCCACCCCAACATCCCGGGGCCGCGTAGCGGAACCCGGGATCCATAATTACTGACGGTGCAGAACCCAGCTCGACGCGCTCCGCCATATTCTGAGCCATCGGCGGTTATGGATTCCGGGTTCTCGGCTGCGCCAAGCCCCGGAATGACGCGGAGGGTGCGACATCGAGGGTGTCGTCTCGCACTCGACGGCGATCACCCCGGGATCCCCTCCCCCGCGACCACCCGTCCCCAACCCCCCATACTCCCACGGGGAACGACCCCACACTGGAACGGTTATCGGGTATGCCGCCCGGCTCGTGGGCCGCGCGCCCCTCTCGGCGCGCGGCGGTGCCGGGCCTCCTCACGATCGATGGCAGACCCATGCTGAGCGACAGCGGCTCCTCCGCCCCGCCGGGAACGATCCCGGTCACCCTCACGGTCAACGGGCAGGAGCGCAAGCTTCAGGTCGCGCCCTGGACCACCCTCCTCGACCTCCTGCGCGAGGAACTCGACCTCACCGGAACCAAGAAGGGCTGCGACCACGGCCAGTGCGGCGCCTGCACGGTGATCGTCGACGGCAAGCGGATCAATTCCTGCCTGGCGCTGGCGGTGCAGAAGGACGGCGCCCAGGTCACCACCATCGAGGGCCTGTCCTCAGGTGCCCTCCACCCGGTCCAGGCGGCCTTCGTCGAGCACGACGCCTTCCAGTGCGGCTACTGCACCCCGGGTCAGATCATGTCCGCGGTGGCGCTGATCGAGGAGGGCCGGGCCCGCTCGCGTGAGGAGATCCGCGAGCACATGAGCGGCAACATCTGCCGCTGCGGCGCCTATTCCAACATCGTCGACGCCGTCGAGGACGTGCTGAAGAACAAGGCATCGTCGTTCCGGGAGGCCGCGGAATGAACCGGTTCGACTATACCCGCGCCGGCACCGTGCAGGAGGCCGTGCAGGCGCTGGCCGCCGATCCGGCGGCACGCTTCATCGCCGGCGGCACCAACCTCGTCGACCTGATGAAGTACAACGTCGAGCGGCCGGGGCGGCTGATCGACATCACCCGCCTACCGCTCGACGAGATCGTCCAGCACGAGGGCGGCCTGCGGCTCGGCGCGCTGGTGCCGAACGCCACGCTCGCCTACGACCCGCTGGTCACCGAGCGTTATCCGCTCCTCGCGAGCGCGCTGCTGGCCGGGGCCTCGCCGCAATTGCGCAACGCCGCCACGACCGGCGGCAACCTGCTCCAGCGCACCCGCTGCTACTATTTCTACGACGAGGGCACGCCCTGCAACAAGCGCGAGCCCGGCAGCGGCTGCCCGGCGATGACCGGGATCAACCGCATCCACGCCATCCTCGGCGCCTCGGAGAAGTGCATCGCCACCCACCCCTCCGACATGTGCGTGGCGCTCGCGGCGCTCGACGCGACGGTTCAGGTCGAGGGACCGAACGGCAGGCGCGCCATCCCCTTCGCCGAGTTCCACCGCCTCCCGGGCGACGAGCCTGAGCGCGACACGACGCTGCGCCACGGCGAGATCGTGCTCTCGGTCGACCTGCCCGACGAGGAGTTTTCGAAGCACTACACCTACCTGAAGCTGCGCGACCGTCTGTCTTATGCCTTCGCGCTGGTCTCGGTCGCCGCAGCCCTCGAGATGGACGGCGACACGATCCGCACGGCGCGTCTCGCGCTCGGCGGCGTCGCCCACAAGCCCTGGCGCAACGCGGAGGCCGAGGCGCGCCTCCAGGGCAAGCCGGCGACCCAGGAAAGCTTCCGCGAGGCCGCGGACGTGATCCTAGCCGAGGCCCGGCCCTACACCCACAACGCCTTCAAGGTCGAGCTGGCGCGGCGCGCCATCGTGCGGGGCTTGAGCCAAGCCGCCGCCGGCACACCGCAATCCCAGACCGACAAGCGCATCGCCTAGAGGATCGCCATGGCCACCCCCTCGCATTACGTCGGCACCGCCCGGAGCCGGCTCGACGGCCCCGCCAAGGTGACGGGCGCTGCCAAATACGCCGCCGAGTTCACCGCCCCCGACCTCGCCCACGGCGTCGTCGTATCGAGCGCCATCGCCAAGGGACGCATCACCGCGATCGACACCAAGGCCGCCGAGGCGGTGCCCGGGGTGATCAAGGTGTTCACCCACGAGAACAAGCCGCGCACCGCTTGGCTCGACTACAATTACCGCGACCAGGTCGCGCCCCCCGGCTCGCCCTTCCGGGCGCTCAACGGGCCCGAGATCGTCTATGGCGGCCAGCCGGTGGCCCTGGTGGTGGCCGAGAGCTTCGAGCTCGCCCGCTACGGCGCCACCCTGGTCAGGATCGCCTATGAGGAGGAGGCTCCGAACACCGACCTCGAGAAGAATCGCGACGCGGCCTACGTCCCGCCGAAGAAGCGCTCCGGCATCAAGCCGCCGCCGGATCCGCGCGGCGACGCGTCGGTCGCCTACGACGCGGCGCCGATCCGGCTCCGCCACGAGTACAAGCAGGCGATCGAGCACCACAACCCGATGGAGCCGCACGCCTCGACGGTGGTCTACGAGGGCGGGGGCAAGCTCACCATCCACGACAAGATCCAGGGCGTGAACAACACGCAGGGCTACGTCTGCAGCGTGTTCAACCTGAAGCCCGACGACGTGCGGGTGATCACGCCTTACGTCGGCGGCGGGTTCGGCTCGGGCTTGCGGCCGCAATACCAGCTCTACCTCGCGGTCTCGGCCGCCCTCGACCTCAAGCGCTCGGTCCGGGTGGTGCTGACCCGCGACCAGATGTTCACCTTCGGCTACCGGCCGGAGACCTACCAGACCGTGGCGCTCGGTGCCGACCAGGACGGGCGGCTCCAGGCGCTGACGCACGACGCGGTCGCCGGCACTTCGACCTTCGAGGATTACCAGGAGGCGGTCGTCAACTGGTCGGGCCTGCTCTACCACTGCCCGAACGTCACGCTCGACTATAAGCTCGCCAAGATCGACACCTACACCCCGTCCGACATGCGGGCGCCGGGCGCGGTGACGGGCATCTTCGCCCTCGAATGCGCGATGGACGAGCTCGCCTACGCCACCGGCGTTGATCCGCTGGAATTGCGCCTGCGCAACTACGCCGAGCGCGACGAGGGCGAGGGCAAGGAGTTCACCTCGAAGGCGCTCCGCGCCGCCTACGAGCAGGGCGCGTCGCGCTTCGGCTGGTCGAAGCGCCGGGCGGAGCCGCGGTCGATGCGCGACGGTCGCGAGCTCGTCGGCTGGGGCATGGCGACCGGCGTGTGGGAAGCCATGATGATGCAGTCGAGCGCGAGCGCCACGCTCACGCCCGACGGCAAGCTCGAACTCGCCTGCTCCACCGCCGATCTCGGCACCGGCACCTACACGATCCTCGCCCAGATCGGCGCCGACGCGCTAGGCCTCCCCCTCGACCAGGTCACCACCCGCCTCGGGGACACCGCGCTCCCCGAGGCGCCGCTCGCCGGCGGCTCCTGGACCGCGGCCTCCTCGGGTGCCGCCGTGCAGGCGGCCTGCCGCACGGTGGCGGGGACGCTGTTCGGCTACGCCCGCGGGATGGCGGAGTCGCCGCTCGCCAACGCGGACTTCGCCCACGTGACCTTCGCGGACGGCGAGATCCGGCTCCAGACCGATCCCTCGCGCAAGGTGACGATCGCCGAGGCGATGCGGGCCGGCGGCGTGGAGCGGGTCGAGGCGACCGAGAAGGTCAAGCCGAGCATGCTCACCAACATGCGCTACTCGGCCTACACCCACTCGGCGGTCTTCGCCGAGGTGAAGATCGACGAGGATCTCGGCGTGGTGCGGGTGACGCGGGTGGTGAGCGCCATCGCGGCCGGCAAGATCCTCAACCTCAAGACCGCCCGCAGCCAGATCCTCGGCGGGGTGGTGATGGGGATCGGCGCGGCCCTGGAAGAGGAGTCGATGCTCGACCACACCCTCGGGCGGATCATGAACCACAATCTCGGCGAGTACCACGTGCCGGTGAACGCCGATATCCACGACATCGAGGTGATCTTCGTCGACGAGCACGACGACAAGGTCAGCCCGCTCGGCGTCAAGGGCCTCGGCGAGATCGGCATCGTGGGGGCCGCCGCGGCCGTCGCGAACGCGGTGTTCCACGCCACCGGCAAGCGGGTGCGCGAGTTGCCGATCACCATCGACAAGATCATCGGCTGACCCATCTCAGCCGTGAAGGGGAGCAAGGGCGGGGCCTTCGGGTCCCGCCCTTCGCGTGTGTGGATCGGGGAGCATTGCCCATGGACGTCAACAGCGTCACGGCCGGCGAGGTCGAGATCACCTACGAGGCCTCGGGGCCCGACATGGGCCAGCCGGTCCTGCTGCTGCACGGCTGGCCGGACGATCCGCGGACCTTCGACGGCGTGGTGCCGAAGCTGAACGCCGCCGGCTGGCGCACCATCGTGCCCTACTGGCGCGGCTGCGGGCCGACGAAGTTCCTGAACGCCGAGGGCCCGCGGACCGGCGAGACCGCGGCCCTCGCCACCGACATCCTCGCCTTCATGGATGCGCTCGGTTTCTCGCGCCTGCCGGTGGTCGGGCACGATTGGGGCGCGCGGGTCGTCTATCTGCTCGCCGCCGCCCGGCCGCAGCGCGTCTCGTCCATCGCCGCCCTGTCGGTGCCCTGGGCGCCCGGCCGGATCGGCGTGCCGCCGCTGCCGCAGGTGCGGGCCTTCTGGTACCAGTGGTTCATGAACACCGAGCCGGGCGCCGCCTTCGTGCGCGAGAACCCCCTCGCCTTCGCCCGCGAGCAATGGGTGGCCTGGAGCCCCCCCGGCCCCTGGTTCACCGACGAGACCTTCGGCAAGACCGCGCCGTCGCTCCAGAACCCGGACTGGGCCGCCGTCACCCTCAACTTCTACCGCTCGCGCTGGGGCGCCGACGCGCCCGACCCGCGCTTTTCCGAACTCAGGCAGGCGGCGGAGGAGGCGACCGGCATCGCGGTGCCGACCCTGGTGATCCACGGCGCCGAGGATTCCTGCACGCTGCCGGCCTCGTTCGCAGGCCAGGAGCAGCATTTCACCGGGCCGTACCGGCAGGTGCAGCTCGACGGGGTCGGCCACTTCCCGACCCGGGAGGCGCCGGACCAGGTGGCGGAGGCGCTGCTGACGCATCTGGGCGAGGTCGGGCAGCATTGACGAGCCGGATCGCGGCTCGGTCATCCTCCCGGTGACCGGGCCCGCATCCGCTCCGCCAGGAAATCGACCAGGACGCGCACCCGCGCCGGAACCGTCGCACCGCCGACGAACACCGCGTGGATGCTCTCGCGGTCCTGCGGGTTGTAGGCTTCGAGGAGGGGGACGAGCCGGCCGCTCGCCACCTCCTCCTGGATGTGGAAGCTCCCGACCCGGGTGATGCCCACCCCCTGGACCGCGAGCTGCACCAGCGTCTCGCCGCTATTGGCCGTGAGGTTGCCCCGGACCGCGAGCAGGACATCGCGGCCCGCCTCACGGAAGGGCCAGCCGGGCTCGATGCGCCGGAAGCTGAAATCCAGGCAATTGTGCCGCGCGAGATCGGCCGGGACGAGCGGCACGCCGGCGCGGGCGAGGTGCCGCCGCTCCAGATGCGGGTGGTGAGCGCCGCGGCGGCAGCCCCGAACCTCGCCTCGGCGATGAATATCGGCGCCTTCAACCTCGGCAACGCGATCGGGGCCGCCCTCGGCGGTGGAGTGATCGATGCCGGCCTCGGCTTCCCGGCGGTGTCGCTGGCGGGCGCCGCCGCGGCCGGAACGGCGCTCGCGCTGATGCTCGGCCTGCGGCGCAGGACGCAGCCCTCGCCTCTCGCCACGGTGCGCGGTTGCCTCTGAGGCAGGTCTGGCCCGATCCTTGGATGGAAGTTGGGCTCGCTCTCGCAGAGGCTGCATGATGGACACGACGACCCTCCTCGCCTTCGCGGCCGCCTTCCTGGTCTTCGCCGCGAGCCCTGGGCCCGACAACATGACCATCGTCGCCCGCACCCTGTCGCACGGGCCGGCGGCGGGCCTCGCCTACGGGTTCGGCATGGTGGGGGCATCCTCGCCGTCCTGGTCCTCACCGCCGGCGGGCTCGCGGTCGTGGCGCGGGAGATGGGGGCGGTGATGACGGTCCTGCGCTATCTCGGTGCCGCCACTCTCGTCTGGGCCGGGATCCGCCTCTGGACCGCCGAGCCCGTGCTGCCGGCGGAGCGCGCGGGCGGCGCGGCGCCGAGCCTGGCGGCGAGCGTCCTCACCGGCTTCGCCCTCAACCTCGGCAACCCGAAGATGCCGCTGTTCGCTCTCGCCCTGTTGCCGAACGTGGTCGGCGGCGCCCTCGCCCCGGCGCAGGTCGGAATCCTCGCCGGTGTGATCGTGGCGGTCGAGGCCGTGGTGATCGGCGGCCACGTCCTCCTGGCCGGCCGGCTGCGGCGCACCCTGCGCACCCGTCTCGCGGTCCGGCGCGCGAACCGGATCGCCGGCGGGGTGATGGTCGGAGCCGGCGTGGCGGTGGTCTCGGCGCGCTGATCCCGCCGGCCGACTGGTCGCGGGTGCGGGCATTCCGTCCCGGCGTTTCGTCTGCCAGGAAGCGGCGTCCGATTCGCCGCGAGTGCCCGACACCATGTCCCGTGCCGAACGCCTGCTCGACCTCATCCAGGTCCTGCGCCGTCACCGCGGCCCGGTCAGCGGCCGGCATCTCGCGGAAGCGACGGGCGTCAGCCTGCGCACCCTGTACCGCGACATCGCCAGCCTCCAGGCGCAGGGGGCGGCGATCGAGGGAGAGCCGGGTCTCGGCTACGTCCTGCGCCCCGGCTTCACCCTGCCGCCGCTGATGTTCAGCGAGGAGGAGATCGAGGCCCTGGTCCTCGGCATGCGCTGGGTGGCGGGGCGGGCCGACACGCCGCTGGCGGCGGCGGCGGGCGATGCGCTGGCGAAGATCGCCGCGGTCCTGCCGCCGGCCCTGAGCGACCGGCTCGACGCCTCGACCCTGATGGTCGGCCCGGCGGAGACGGCGCCGGAGCGCATCGACCTTTCGGCCCTGCGCGGCGCCATCCGGGCCCAGCACAAGGTGGCGATCCGCTACCGCGACGCGGGCGGCGCGGAATCCGAGCGGGTGGTCTGGCCCTTCGCCCTCGGCTTCTTCGAGCGGGTGCGGGTCGTCGTCGCCTGGTGCGAGGCGCGAGACGACTTTCGCCATTTCCGCACCGACCGGATCGAGGCCCTGGGCCTCACCGGGGCGCGCTATCCCCGCCCTCGCCACGCCCTCTTGCGGGAGTGGCGCACCCTCCAGGGCATCGCCCCCTGATCGCTGCTGCCGGAATCTGTCAGCGGGGCCGCGTAGATCCCGGGGGCACCGCACCAGACCGGAGCCCCAACGATGCTTCAGCCGTCCTACACCCTCCTCTACGTCGAGAACCCCGAGGCGAGCGGCCGCTTCTACGCCGCCCTGCTCGGCCGCGCCCCGGTCGAGGCGGGTCCGACCTTCGTGCTGTTCGCCTTCGAGAACGGATTGAGGCTCGGCCTGTGGTCCCGCCACACCGTCGTGCCGGCGGCAACGGTCGCCGGCGGCGCGACCGAGGTCGCGGTCACGGTCGCGGACGACGATGCCCTCGCGGCTTTGCATGCCGACTGGGTCGCCCGCGGCCTCACGATCCTCCAGCCGCCGACCGAGGTGGATTTCGGCCGCACCTTCCTGGCCCTCGATCCCGACGGACATCGCCTGCGCGTCTTCCGGCCGGGCTAGAAGCCTGTCCTTTTTCGTCCGCTTCCGGTCCGGACGCGGCCTTTCGGGCCTCGGTGCGGCGCCTATCCTGGCGCCGTCTCAACCCGTAAGGATCAGGCCCATGCCGGACACCGCCCTCCTCGTGATCGACGTCCAGGAATCCTTCCGCCACCGCCCCTACTGGGACGAGGCGGACCTTCCCCGCTTCCTCGAACGGAGTCAGACCTTGATCGACGGCGCCGTGGCGCGAAACGTCCCCGTGCTGCAGGTCTTCCACGTCGACGAGGCGGGAGGATCGTTCTCCCTCGCCTCCGGCCATGTCCGCACCCTGGAGCCCCTGCGGCTCACGCCCGACGCGGTGTTCCACAAGAGGCGCCACTCTGCGCTGGTCGGCAGCGGGCTCGAGGTCTGGCTGAACTAGAACGGCATCCGCCGGCTGATCGTCAGCGGCATCCGCACCGAGCAGTGCTGCGAGACCACCACCCGGCACGCCTCGGATGTCGGCTACGCGGTCGATTACGTCGCGGAGGCGACCCTGACCTTCGCGATGACCGATGCCGCCGGGCGGCGCTGGAGCGCCGACGAGATCCGGGCCCGCACCGAACTGGTGCTGGCCGGGCGCTTCGCCCGCATCGCCACCGTCGAGCAGGCGCTGGACGGGCCGGCCGCACGCCTCGCCGCATGAGCGCGCCGGCGGACAACTCGGCCGCCTCGCCGGTCATCCTGCCGGTCGTCGTGGTATGTCCGCCGCGCACCCTGCTCCTCGACGCGGCCGGGCCCGTCGAGGTGCTGCGCAAGGCCAACCTGCTTCAGGACCGGGTGCAGTTCCGCGTCAGCCATGTCGGGCCGCATCCGGAGGTCACGAGCTCGACCGGGCTCGGCCTCGCGGGTCTCAAGCCCCTGCCCACGCCGCTGCCGGACGGGGCGACCGTGGTGCTCGCCGGCACGGCGGAGCGGGTCCTCGACGATCCCTCGCCTCCCGGCGACCACGAGCGGGACGCCGAGGCGGTGGTCGTCGCCTGGCTGCGGGAGACGATCCGGCCGGGTCACCGCCTGGTCTCGATCTGCTCCGGTGCCCTGCTGGCCGCCCGGGCCGGGCTCCTCGACGGGCATGCCTGCACCACCCATCACGCGGCCTGCGCCGACCTCGCGGCCCTCGCCCCCGCGGCGCGGGTACTGGAGGACCGGCTGTTCGTCGAGGACCGCGAGCGGCTGACCAGCGCCGGCATCACCGCCGGCATCGACCTGATGCTGCATCTGGTGGCGCGCCTCGTCGATCCGGCCTGCGCGGCGGCGGTGGCGCGCTACCTTGTCGTCTACCTGCGCCGGGCCGGCAACGACCCTCAGATCTCGCCCTGGCTCGACGGGCGCAACCATCTCCATCCGGCGATCCACCGGGTGCAGGACGCGGTGAGCGCCGATCCGGCCCGGGCCTGGAGCCTGGAGGCGCTCGCCGACATCGCCGCCACCAGCCCGCGCCACCTGTCGCGGCTGTTCAACCGCCATGCCGGGATGAGCCTGCCGGCTTACATCAACGGCTTGCGGGTGGCCTTGGCCCGCGACCTCCTCGCCCAGACCCGCCTTGACATGGAGCGCGTCGCCGAGCGCGCGGGCTTCGCCTCGCCGCGCCAGCTCCGCCGGGCCTGGGGCCGCCTGCACGACCGGCCGCCGAGCGCGCTGAGGGACGGCTGACGTTCAGGAGAGGAGCGCGTCCCGGTCGAGCCCGAGCGCGCCGGCCACCTCGGTCAGGGCCCGGTGCTCGGACGGGCTGATGCCCTCGAAGTCGGCCACGTCGGCAGCGATGAGGAAGACGCTCTGGCGCTGCTCGGCCGGGCGCTCGGCCAAAGCCTCGATGAAGTGAATGTTCTGCATCCGCCCGGCCCGGGTGCGGGCGCGGCCGATCGCGTCGTAGAGCTCCTCCTCCAGCATCAGGCTGTCGTAGCCCTTCTCGAGGATCGGATCGGCCAGCATGCCCTTCAGCGCCGCCTCGAACTCGGCGCCCGCGACCTCGCCGTCGGCCACGATCACGTTGGCGCAGGCCGACACCGCGGCCCGCATTAGGGGCGCGTCGCCCGCATAGGCCGTCACCGTCTGCTTGAACCGGCCGAAGGCCGCCTGAACGAGGCTCATCGGTCTCCCTTTTCTCAGCGATCCGTCGCGCCCTGCTTAGCAAGCGCGGCGAGGCGAGAAAATCGGCAGCCTGCCGCAGCGCAGCACGAACCGCCCGCCGATCCTGGTGCACTCATAGCTCCTGCCTCACTCATAGCTCCTGCCTCACTCAAAGCTCCTGCCGGACTCACAGTTCCTGCCGGACTTGGGCGTGGGCCAAGAGCGCGAACAGGCCGGTGCCGCCGACGACGTTGCCGATCAGCGCCGGCAGGATCATCCCGCCGAGCACGTGCCCGGAGCCGGCCTCGCCAGCGGCGAGCAGCAGGAACGCCTCCGCCGCGCCCGCGACCACGTGGGTGAAGTCGCCGAGCACGATCGCGAAGGTGAGGGTGAAGACGATCCAGAACTCGGACCCGCCCGACGCCGCCCGCAGCCACGCCACGGTGGCGATCAGGAAGCCCGCCGGAATGCCCTGGAGCAGCATCGCCGACGGCGCCTTGTGCATCAGGCTCTCGCGCGACACCGCCAGCATCGCGTCGCGCAGGTCCTCGCCCGTCAGGTGGCCGTGGATGACGAGCGCCGCCGCCACGGCGGTGCCGACGAGGTTGCCCAGCAGCACGATCCCCCACAGCCGCGCCGTCGCCGCGAGCGCCCGCCGGCTCGGCCGGGTGACGAGGGGCAGCACGGTGACGATCGTCTGCTCGGTGAAGAGCTGCAGCCGCCCGAGGATCACGATCAGGAAGCCGAGGGGATAGCCGAGCTGCGAGACCAGAGTGCGGGCCGCCATGTCGGGCGGCAGCTTGTGGTGCAGCGCGCCCTGCGCGATCACCGACGCCGTGATGGCGATGCCGGCGGCGACCCCGGACCAGAACAGCGAACCGGCGGGTCGCTCCAGCTCCTCCTCGCCCTGCTTGCGCACCGCCTCGTGGACGATGGTGGCGCGGGGCGCCGAGCGGTCCTCGATCTCGCCGCGCTCCGCCTCGTCCCGGTCCGCCATGTGATCCCGCGCCGCCCGTCAGTGATGGAGCGGGTTCGACGCGCGGCCTCTGGACCGGTTCCGCTTCCCTAGCCGCCGGTTGCGGCCGGCCGGGCGCCGGTGCTACCCGTCTGGCGACCGGATCGAAGAACCGGAGGGGAGGCAAGCGTGGATGCAGACGAGCCCCGCACGGGGCGGGCCCTCGCCCCGCGGCCGTCCTCCGCCCTGACGCGGCCCGCGCCGGCCCGGGCGGCCCCGGTGGCGCCCGCCGCCCCGACCCGCCTGACCGCCCGGTTGCACCGGGCCTTCGCCATCGCGGACCTGCGCGACCAGGCCGCCCGGCGGCTGCCGAAGGCGGTGTTCGACTTCATCGACGGCGGCGCCGAGGACGAGCGCTCCTTACGCGACAACGTCGAGGCCTTCGATTCCTGGATGCTGATGCCGCGGGTCGGCGTCGATGTCGGCACCCGCGACCTCTCCCGGCCGATCCTGGGCGTCCCGTCGTCCCTGCCGATCATGATGGCGCCGACCGGGCTCGCCGGGTTCTTCTGGCCCGACGGCGAGGTGGCGGGGGCGCGAGCCGCCGCCCGGGCCGGCATCCCCTACTGCCTCTCGACCAACTCCGTCGGCTCGATCGAGCACGTGGCGGACGGCGCGCCGGAGGGCGAGCGCTGGTTCCAGCTCTACTTCCTGCGCGATCGGGACTGGATGCAGGCGCTGCTGCGCCGGGCCGCCGCTTCGCGCTACCGGGTCCTGTGCCTCACCGTCGACCTCGCGGTGCAGGGACGGCGCGAGCGCGACCTGCGCAACGCCTTCACCATGCCGCTGCGGCCGCGCCTCTCCACCGCCCTCGACCTCGCCCGCCGCCCGGCCTGGCTCGCCGGCGCCGCCCGCTCGCGGCTGGGCTTCGGCAACTTCCAGGTGGCGGGCAGCGGCTTCACCAGCGTGGCGCAGCACGTCGCCTCGCTGTTCGACCCCTCGGCGAACTGGGACGACATCGCCCGCATCCGCGACCAGTGGCGCGGCCCGATGGCGCTGAAGGGCCTCCTGCACCCGGCCGACGCCGAGAAGGCGGTGGCGCTCGGGATCGAGGCGGTGATCGTCTCCAACCACGGCGGCCGCCAGCTCGACGACGTGCCGGCGGCGATCGCGGCGCTGCCCGACGTGGCCGAGGCGGTGGGGAGCCGCGCCGAAATCATCCTCGACGGCGGCGTGCGCCGCGGCACCGACGTGATCAAGGCGCTGGCGCTCGGTGCCACCGCCTGCAGCCTGGGCCGTCCCTTCCTGTGGGGCCTGTCGGCCGGCGGGTCCGAGGGCGTCTCCCGGGCGATCGAGATCTTCCGGAGCGAACTCGACAACGCCATGACGCTGCTCGGGACGCCGAATCTCGACGCGATCACGCGGGACCACGTGCGGGCGCGGCGGGGTGGCGGGTGGTGAGGGCGGAAGCCCTGACCAGTGTCAAGCCGCGTGCGTTCGGCGCCATCGGGTTGTTTGATGGACGACCAGGGTTTTCACATCCTCCACGTCATTCCGGGGCCGCGCAGCGGAGCCCCGAATCCAGAAGCGCGGAGAGCTCAGGACGGAGCGGTGAGCGTTACGCTCACTTCTCTACCACCTGAGTGTCTGCATTCCGGGCTCCGCTTTCGCGGCCCCGGAATGACACAGAGGGTGTCATTGATGGTGGGTGAGTCGAGAAGGCAGTTCGATCGCTTTCACCGAACTTCCCAATCCACGCCCTTCATTCGGGTCACCGCCCCCTCACGCCGCGTGCCGCCCGGCCTCCGCGCCGAAATGCCCGATATAGCGCTTGGCGATGGCGTCCACCGGCAGCACCACGAACACGTCGGTTGTGCCGAACTGGCGATCGACCACCGCGCCGTCGCCGAAGGTGGCGCCGACCCGAAGATACCCCTTGATCAGCGGCGGCAGGGCCTGGAGAGCGGATTTGGGGTCGATCGCCTCGCGGCTGAGGCGGTCCATGGCGACGTGGCGGCCCGGGAGCGCGCGGGCGCGCCAGCCCTCGGGCGCGCGGGCGAAGTGGTGCAGGAAGCTCAGGGGCAGGGCCAGGCGATCGGGATCGGTGCCCTCCAGGCTGGCGCAGCCGAGCATCGCGTCGATGCGGTGATGCAGCACGTAGGTCCAGATGCCGTGCCAGAGCAGCTCGACGGTGCGCTTGGTGCGGTAGGGCTTGAGCACGCAGGAGCGGCCGAGCTCCAGGAGCCGCTTGCCGGCATTGGCCTCCAGCACCGGGCCGAGATCGTACTCGCCGGCGGTGTAGAAGCCGAAATGCCGGTCGGCCTGCTCCTGGCGCAGCAGCCGGTAGGTGCCGACGACCCGGGGCTTCGGCTTGCGGAAGGGTTTTTGCTCCTGGGCGGCGTGGTCGATCACCAGGAGGTGGTCGCAGACTGCGTCGTACTCGTCGGCGTCGCGGCGCTTGAGCAGCGCCATGCCGGTCGGGATCGCCGCCATCTCCTCGTAGAACACCCGATAGCGCAGGCGCTGGGCCCGCTTGACCTCCTTCGGTGTCGTCGCGAGGCGTACCTCGAGCGAGCCGATGCGGCCGAGCACCGGGTCGAGGCCGGGGGTCTCGAAATGTTTCAGGCGCGGGAAGAGGCGGGAGGGCTGGGCCAGTCCCTTGAGGTGGATGCCGCCCTCCGCGGCGCGGCCGATGAGGCGCGCGAGGGGAATGCCGGGCGGAGCATCGCGGCCGTCGCCGGCCGGGCCGCGGGTGAGGAACGGAACCATGATCGAGGCATCCCGTGCGGCGCCGACCGATCCGGCGCCAAGAGTCCGGCGCCAGGCGGGCTTGAGCGCCCTGCGCGGCGACAAGACACCACGAAACCCCGCACGGGAATATGACAGGGGTTTACGAAGTCCGAGAACCAGTTGGCGGGGCGCTGCCGCCCCGCCGCGTGAAGAACCGTCAGACGAACTGGTTCAGGCCCGGGATCGAGCCGACGATCGGCCCCATCACGTCCTCGCCGGCCTTCTCGCGGCCATAGGCGAACAATTCGCGGCCGAGCGGCTGCATCTGGCCCATCGGCACGCCGGCCGACATCAGCTTCTGGCCGAGCGCCATCACGCCGCCGCCCATCATGCCGCCGAGCATCCCCATCAGGCCGCCGCCGCCCTCGCCGGGGCCGCCGTCGCCGGACTGGGCGATCGCCGCGTCGGCGCCCGGCATGGCGGCGATCAACTTGTTGACCTCCTCGGCCGGGCCCTCCTTCTGCAGGAAGGCCAGGATGAGCCCGATCGCCTTCTGGGCCGTGGTCGCGTCGAGGCCCGTGGCCTGCGTCACCCGGGCAACAAGCTCTTCCATCGTGGTCTCCCGCTCCTCCGGCTCGAGCCGTCCGGCCCGCCGCCGGGCGGTCTTCGGCGAAGGAGGGCGGGAAATCAAGGCGGGGCGGCGAAACCGCGCCCTCCGCCGTTGACAGGCGGCGCCCGCGCCCGTAACGGTGCCATCTGGCGCGCGGGCTGCACGGTCCGCGCGCCGTCGCGTTCGCGATGACCCTTTCGGGCTCCCGAACGTCAACTGTCAAAAAGACGACCCCGGCAGGGTGCCGGAGGCCGGATGGAACACGGACGAGAACGATGTTCGCAGTGATCAAGACCGGCGGCAAGCAGTACCGCGTCGCCGCCAACGACGTCATCACGATCGAGAAGCTCGAGGGCGAGGCCGGCACCGCCGTCACCTTCGGCGAAGTGCTGCTGTTCACCGACGGCGCCGGCGCGACCCAGGTCGGCGCCCCGCTGGTGTCGGGCGTCAGCGTCGCCGGCGAGATCGTGAAGCAGGCCCGCGGCCCGAAGGTCATCGCCTTCAAGAAGCGCCGCCGCCAGAACTCGCGCCGCAAGCGCGGTCACCGCCAGGACCTCACCGTGGTCCGCGTCACGGGCATCAGCGCCGCCTAAAGGCTGGCTGCGAGCCCTTTTTCCAGAATTCAGGAGTTAGCCCCATGGCTCACAAGAAGGCAGGCGGTTCGTCCCGCAACGGTCGCGATTCGGCTGGTCGTCGTCTCGGCGTGAAGAAGTTCGGCAGCGAGGCCGTGATCGCCGGCAACATCATCGTGCGTCAGCGCGGCACCAAGTGGCATCCCGGCGTGAATGTCGGCATGGGCACCGACCACACCCTGTTCGCGCTGACCGCCGGCAAGGTGCAATTTATTACCAAACGAGGCCGCGCCTTCGTAACGGTCGTCGCCAACGACGCCGCCCCGGCCCTGGAGGCCGCAGAATAACCCGACGGAGCCAGTGACGAGGGAGCTCCGCCGGTGTCCCCACACCGACCCGGCGACTCCTGCTCATCTTAGGCCCCGATACGGCCAAGCTCCGAGCGAGATCACGAGGGGAAGGTGGGGCACCACCTTCCCCTTCGTCGTTCTCGCAACCGTGCCAGAGCGGGAGGCTCTGGGTACGGATCGGAGTCAGGCGATGTTTCCCGACCTCACCCGCGACGATGTCTTCCGGCTCGAGACCCGGAGGCTGTGGCTGCGCTGGGCCCGTCAGGCCGACGCGCAAGCCCTCGTCCGTCTCGCCGGTGAGAAAGCCGTAGCCGGGATGACCGCGCGCATTCCGCATCCGCTCGATCCGCCGACCGTGGACACGTTCATCCTCGAGTCGCGGCAGGCCAATGCGGATGGGCGGGCGCTCGTCATGGCGATCACGCCGCGGCGCCACCCGACCCAGGCGATCGGCATCGTCAGCATCGAGCCCGATCCGGACGGCGCGCCGCATCTCGGCTACTGGCTCGGCACGCCGCATTGGGGCCAGGGCCTGGCCACGGAGGCCGCGCGGGCGATGATCGACGCCTTCTTCGCCTACACGGAGGGGAGCGAGCTCACCGCGTCGGCCCGGGTGGTCAACCCGGCCTCGCGGCGGGTGCTGGAGAAGTGCGGCTTCGCCTCGGTCGGCTCCGGCCTGCAGGCCTTCCCGGCCCGGGGCGGCGTCTTCCCGGTCGACCGCTTCCGGCTCGACCGGCGGGCCTGGGACAGCCTGAAGACCTGGCACGCCGCGGGCCTCGTCTTCGAGCGTCACGACCGGGCGGAATGCCGGGCCGGCGCCTGATCTGATACAAGCAACGGCGGCCGGGGCCCCTCCCCGGCCTCCTCGAACCTAGTCTGGAGTGATCCCGTGAAGTTCCTCGACGAGGCCAAGGTCTACGTCCGCTCGGGAGACGGCGGCGCCGGCTGCGTCTCGTTCCGGCGGGAGAAGTTCATCGAGTTCGGCGGGCCCGACGGCGGCGACGGCGGCCGGGGCGGCGACGTCTGGATCGAGTGCGTCGAGGGGCTGAACACCCTGATCGACTACCGCTACCAGCAGCACTTCAAGGCGCGCAAAGGCGAGCACGGCTCGGGCCGCAACCGCGCCGGGGGCAAGGGCGAAGACGTGGTGCTGAAGGTGCCGGCCGGCACCGAGATCCTGTCCGAGGACCGCGAGACCCTGATCGCCGACATGACCACCGTCGGCCAGCGGGTGCGCCTCGCCAAGGGCGGCAATGGCGGCTTCGGCAACGCCTACTTCACCACCTCGACCAACCGCGCCCCGAAACATGCCAATCCGGGCCTGGAGGGCCAGGAGCACTGGCTCTGGCTGCGCCTCAAGCTCATCGCCGATGCCGGCCTCGTCGGGCTGCCGAATGCCGGCAAGTCGACCTTCCTCGCCGCCGTGACGGCAGCGAAGCCCAAGATCGCCGACTACCCCTTCACCACCCTGCATCCGGGCCTCGGCGTGGTGCGGGTCGATACCCGCGAATTCGTGCTCGCCGACATCCCGGGCCTGATCGAGGGCGCGCACGAGGGCATCGGCCTCGGCGACAAGTTCCTCGCCCATGTCGAGCGCTGCCGGGTGCTGCTCCACCTCGTCGAGGGCACGACCGAGGATGCCGGCGCCGCCTACCGGCTGGTGCGCACCGAGCTCGAAGCCTACGGCCACGGCCTGGAGGAGAAGCCCGAGGTGGTCGCCCTCTCGAAGGCCGACGCCCTCGACCCCGAGACCCTGGCGCTCCAGGTCGAGCGGCTGGAGGCGGAGACCGGCCAGAAACCCCTGATCCTGTCCTCGGCGACGCGGCAGGGCGTCACGGAAGCCCTGCGCACCCTGATGGCGCGCATGGACGAGGCGGCAGCCGAGGCGCCGGTGGAGCGGGCGGCCTGGCAGCCTTAAGCCTTGAGGTTGACGCGCGTCACGCGGTAGTCTCCGCGCAGGCGGGAGATGCCCCATGGCCGAGCCTCTGATCATCGACAGTGACGAGACGCTGCGGCTGGTCCGTCGTCTCGCGGAGCGTCTCGGGACAACCCCGGACGACGCCGTCGCGCAGGCGCTACGGGCCTATGACGAGACGTCGGCGGCGCGTGCCCTTATGACTCCACGGCAACCCCTTCGGGATCGGGAAGCCTTCATCGCCGACATCCTGGCGCGCGGCGCGGCTGTCAGGGCCAAACTGCCGCCGGGGACGAACTCCGATCACAGCGACCTCTACGACGAGGATGGCCTGCCGCGATGATCGCGGTCGATACGTCGGCGCTGCTCGCCATAGCCTTCGGCGAGCCGGAGGCGCAAACCTTTCTCGCCGCATTGGCGCGGGAAGACTGTGTCTTGGGCACACCGACAGCCCTGGAAGCGCATATCGCCGTCGAGCGCCGCGGCGAGCCCGATGCGACAGCCATCCTGCGTGATCTCATGGTGCTCGCGAATCTTACACTCCTCCCTTTTACGGCAGCCCATACCTTCATCGCTCAACAGGCATTCGATCGGTACGGGAAAGGTCGCGGGCATCCCGCGTCCTTAAACTTCGGCGACTGCTTGTGCTACGCGATCGCCAAGCGTGACAATCTTCCTCTGCTGTTCAAGGGGAACGATTTCAGCAGGACGGACCTCGTGCCTGCCCTGAGCGTGCAGCCTTGATTCCGAGCTCGACCAAGCTTGCTGCATTGCGAGGCTGGCTTTGATCCTCTTCGCCGGATGACGACCAAGGCGTAGAAAGTCGAATCGCAACGGAGCGGCTCATGGCGAAGCGTCCTGTCACCGATCCCGCCGATATCGCCGAGCGGATGCGCCAGACTCCGGAGAGGACGCCCAGCGACGCCACGCGTTCCTTGCACGGATCCGAAGCGCACACCGCCGCGAAGGCTTCGCTCCTTCCCGCCCAACAGGAGGTTTACGATGCCCTGCGCGCCCTGGTGAAGAACGTGGCACCACACCGACTGCCCGGCGCAACCTCGGATCACTCCGACTTCTACGACGAGAACGGCCTGCCGGTATGATCGCCCTCGACATGCCCGCGCTCCCATGACACTCGGCCCCATGCTCACTTACTCCGCGCCCCGCCCGCCCGAGACCCCCACCCTCGACCAGTTCCGCCGCGTCGTCCTGAAGGTCGGCTCGGCGCTCCTCGTCGACCGGGCGCGAGGGCGGCTGCGGCATGCCTGGCTGGCGGCCCTCGCCGAGGACATCGCCGATTTGCACGGCCGCGGCGTCGACGTGCTGGTGGTCTCCTCCGGCTCGATCGCGCTCGGGCGCACGGTGCTCAACTTCGCCCCCGGCCCCCTGCGGCTGGAGGAGAGCCAGGCCGCCGCGGCGGTGGGGCAGATCGCGCTCGCCCGGCACTGGTCGGAGGCGCTCGCCCATCACGGCATCGTCGCCGGCCAGATCCTGGTGACGCCGCAGGACACCGAGGAGCGCCGGCGCTACCTCAACGCACGGGCCACCACGCTCAAGCTCCTGGAGGAGCGCGCCGTGCCGGTCGTCAACGAGAACGACACGGTGGCGACCTCGGAGATCCGCTACGGCGACAACGACCGCCTCGCCGCCCGGGTCGCCACGATGATCGGCGCCGACCTCCTGGTGCTGTTCTCCGACATCGACGGGCTCTACACCGCCCCGCCGGCGAGCGATCCCAGCGCCGAGCACTTGGCCGTCATCGCCCGGATCACCCCGGAGATCGACGCCATGGCGGGTGGTCCCGCCTCGGAGCTGTCCCGCGGCGGCATGCGCACCAAGGTCGAGGCGGCCAAGATCGCCGTCGCGGGCGGCACCCACATGATGATCGCCGACGGGCGCCCGAAGAACCCGCTCAAGGCGGTGGCGGCGGGCGCGCGCTGCTCATGGTTCCTCGCCGGCTCGACGCCGGGCGCGGCCCGCAAGACCTGGATCGCCGGCTCGCTGGAGCCGCGGGGCACCCTGACGATCGATGCCGGCGCGGCCCGCGCGCTCCAGGGCGGGGCGAGCCTGCTGCCGGTCGGCGTGGTCCGGGTCGAAGGCAGCTTCAGCCGCGGCGACGCGGTGACGATCCGGGCCCGCGACGGGGGGGTCCTCGGCCGCGGCCTCGTCGCCTACGACAGCGACGATGCCGGACGCATCGTCGGGCGGTCGAGCCGGGAGATCGAGGCGGTCCTCGGCTATCCGGGCCGGGCCGCCATGGTGCACCGGGACGACCTCGCCCTGGTGGGCGACTGACCCGCGGCCGGACGGGCCACACCTTTTCAGCGACGAGGCGGCCGCCCCTCCCCCGGCGGTGGAGAGACGAGCGATGCGGCGTTCCCCCGTGCCCGGCGCGGCGCTGGCGGCCTGGACCGAACTGGACACCGGCCCGATCCCCGGCGGCGGCGGTTCCTTGAGGCTGGTGCGGCGCGGCGACGAGTACCTGATCGTCGTCGAGGGCATGGAGTTGATGGGCAGCCATCGCAGCGGCTCGGAGCGCGACCTCGCGATCCTCGCCTGCGCGCCCTTGCGCGACCATCCGGCGCCGCGTGTGCTGATCGGCGGGCTCGGCATGGGCTTCACCCTGCGGGCGGCGCTCGCGGAACTCGGGCCCGACGCCAAGGTGGTCGTCGCCGAGTTGGTGCCGTCGGTCCTGGCCTGGGCCCGCGGCCCGCTGGCACACGTCTTCGGCGGCTGCCTCGACGATCCGCGGGTCGAGATCCGCGAGGGCGACGTCACCCGGGTGATCCAGTCCGGGCCGCAGGCCTGGGACGCGATCCTCCTCGACGTCGACAACGGCCCGCGCGGCCTGGTGAGCCGGGCCAACGACCGGCTCTACGATTCCTGGGGGTTGAAGCGGGCGCGCTGGGCCCTGCGCCCGGGGGGCTTGCTCGGAATCTGGTCCGGCTGTCCGGACCGGAAGTTCAAGGCCCGGCTCCGGCGCACCGGCTTCTCGGTCGTGGAGCATCGCCTCCGCTCCGAGCGTCCCGGACGGACCCCGCACGTGGTCTGGATCGCGACGCGCCCGGCCGACGTCGGCTGAGAACAGGTGGAACGCGGCGCATAACCGGCACGACGCACTCCGTCGTCTGTTGCCGATCGGCACGGCCGTGCTACGCAACTTGCGGCCAAGCTTCGCACGGCGCGGCGGCCCGGGCTGTCTCCCCATGTCTCTTTCCGGTCTTCTCCGCGGCCTCCTGATCGCGCTGGCACTCCTGCTCGCGCCGGCCCTCCCGGCGTCGGCCCAGACCGACGATGCCCGCCGCACCGAGCTCACCGCCGGCGTCGCGGCGGCCCGGGCGGAGGCCGAGCGGCTGAAGGGCGACTTCAAGGGCCTGCTCGGCCTGCGCGACCGGACCGAAACCCTGATCGCCGCGGCGAGAGCTCTGCGGCGGGAGGCGGAGGCGGACCGCGACCGTCTCCAGGCGCAGCTCGCCGAGATCGGGCGCGCCGCGGTGCCGGAGGCAGCCGCCGCCGAGAAGCGGCAGGTGGAGGCCGGGCTGGCGCAGGTCGAGGCGCGGCTGCGGCAGGACGGTCAGAGCCTGCGGACCGCCGAAGATCTCCTGGCCCGCGTGACCGAGGCGCGGCGCGCGCTGTTCGCCCGGCGCCTGCTCGCCCCGAGCCCGAGCCCGCTCACCCCGGCCTTCTGGGGCGAGCTCCTCGACCGGGCGCTGCCGCAGGTCGGCGAGCGGCTGGCGGACCTGCGGGCGCGGGCGGCGGAGACCGGCCTGGACGACGAGGAGATGCTCGGCGCCGCCGTGGTGCTGGTACTGGGGTTCATCCTCTACGGCATCGCCCGCTCGGCGGGGCGGCGGCTGGCGCGGCGCTGGCGGCGGATCTGCGAGCGGGCGGGCATCGGTCCGCGCCGGGCGGCGGCGGTGCACGCCGTGATCGACCTCGTCGTCGCGGTGGCCCCGGTGCCGGCGGCCCTCGCCCTCCTGATCCTGCTCAACGAGGACATGGACCTGTCGCCCGGCAGCCTCGATTCCCTCGCGGTGCGGCTGCTCGCGGCCATCGCCGGCGCGATCCTCGGCACCGGCATCCTGCGGGGGCTGACGGCGCCGCGCGATCCCGCCCTGCGGCTCCTGGCGGTCGGCGACCCGGCGGCCCGGATCATCCACCGCACCGGCACCGCGATGCTGCTGATCTACGCAGGCAACCTCGTCCTCGCCGAATTCGCCGTCATGGCGCGGTTCCGGCCGGCGATCGGCGAGGCCGCGACGATCCTCGCGGTGCTCGCCTGCTGCGCCCTCCTCGCCGGCGCCCTGGCGCGGCTCGCCCATGCCGAGCCTCCAAACGCGGAGCCTCCGGACGGGGCCGCCCTCGCGGCGATGCCGGCGGCCGCACCGGTCGGCTTCCTGGGGGCGCTAGGGCCCCTCGCCTGGGCGGTGACGGCAGCGGCGGTCGCCTGCGTGCTCCTCGGCCTCACGGCGCTCGGCGACTTCCTGATCGGGCGCCTCCTCGTCACCGGGGTGCTGGTGGCCTTGGGCTGGATCGTGCTGATCTGCGTCGACGCGCTCTCGGTGGGGCCCGAGGACGTCGCCCGCTCGGTGCGGCTGTCGCGGCTGTGCCGCACCGTGTCGCTCCGGCCCGAAACGCTGGCGCTCGCCTCGATCGCCCTCTCGGGCCTGCTGCACGCCCTCGTCGTCGGCGCGATGGCGTTCGTGGTGATCGGCCCGTGGAGCCTCGCCCATGGCGAGCTGAACCCGTTCCAGGACGCGTTCCTCGGCACCACCGTGGCGGATCTGCGCGGCTGGCTCGGCGCCGCCGGCCTCGCGCTCCTGGCCTTCGGGGCCGGCCTGCTGGCGACACGGCTCGCCACCGGGTGGCTCGACCGGCGCTTCCTGCCCCATACGCGGCTCGATGCCGGGGCGCGCTACTCGGTCATCACGGTGGTGGGCTATGGCGGCCTCGCCCTCACGCTGGTGGTGGCGCTCGGCCAGCTCGGGGTGAACCCGCAGAGCCTCACGGTGATCGCCGGCGCCCTCTCGGTCGGCATCGGCTTCGGCCTCCAGAGCATCGTGTCGAACTTCGTCTCGGGGCTGATCGTGCTCGCCGAGCGGCCGATCCGGGTCGGCGACCTCGTCACCGTCAAGGGCGAGGAGGGCCGGGTGAAACGGATCAGCGTGCGCTCCACGCTGATCGCCACCGGCGACCGCACCGACCTCGTGGTGCCGAACACCGATCTCATCACCTCGATCGTCCGCAACAAGACCCTCACGGACGACACCCAGCGCCTGCGCGTGCCGCTGATCCTCGACAAGGAGACCGACCTCGAGGTGCTGCACGAGATCCTGCTGAAGGTGGCGGAGCGCCACCTCAACGTCGCGGCCCATCCGGCCCCGAGCGCCCTGCTCATGCGGATCGGCGAGCACGGCCTCGAGTACGAGGTGCGGTGCTTCCTGGTCGATCTCGCGGCGAGCGACGCGACCCGCAGCGAGCTCAACACGATCTGGCTGACGCTGTTCCGCCGCGCCGGCATCAAGCTCGGCGGGCCGCCGGCGGCCTGACGGCGAGCGGCTCGGGGGGCGACCGTCAGGGCGTTCCCAGGAGCGGCGCGCCCGCCGCCGCCGCGATGGCGAGGACGAGCGCGACGGCCAGCATCAGGGAGATCGTGCGTCCGCTCATCGGGCGCTCCCACACCGTCCGCGGCCACCGTCCGACATTCGACTCGATCATGACGAAACGACTCACCGACGCTCGGGCCCCGGCACAGTCCGATACCGGCGTATCGGCATCATCGTAGCAGCTTCGGCAAGGTGCAGGACGTGGCAACCCGTGTTCTGCGTCTCAAAAACATGTGCGAGCGTCTCGAACCGACGCATGTTCGGTACGAGTGACAATGTCGACCGCCGTTGAGCCGCCCCTCGACCGTGCGGCAGGCCGCCGTCGTGCAAGACGTGCAACCGGATCATGGACGAACCCCCGCTGAATGACGCAGGGAATGCAACGGCGCATCCCTTGGACGTCCCGCATCTCGTCCAGCATGCATTTTGATGCCTTTGCGTCTCAAAAAGGGAGCGACCGCTGGACATGGGGATACATTTCGGCAACAAGCGGAGCGATCCTCACGGTCAAGCTTGTGGCGACCGGCTCGGATTCCCCTCGTCATCAACCGCCCTCCTGACAGTGGACGCGGCCGCCGGCCGGCCGTCCGCGCGAGCCCGACGTCATGCGCATCATCGCCGCCAGCCTGAGCCTCCTCGCCCTGACCGCCTGCGGGACCGTGACCCGCGGCACGACCGAGCCGGTCACCTTCCTGTCGGAGCCGCCGGGCGCCGCGATGCGCACCTCGTTCGGACCGGGCTGCCCGGTCACGCCCTGCACCCTCGAAGTGCCGCGCAAGCAGGAATTCGTCTCGACCTTCTCGTTGCCCGGCCACTCCGACGTGCAGGTTCCGGTCACCACCAAGGTGAGCGGGACGGGCGGCGCCAGCATGGCGGGCAACGCCCTTCTCGGCGGCGTCATCGGCGCCGGCGTCGACGTCTATAACGGCACCGCCCTGGACCATACGCCGAACCCCGTCATCGGCCGGATGGTGCCGTTCTCCTCGCCGCTGCCCGCCCGCCGCCGCCGCGCCGCGCCGCAGAGCTGACGGCGTCGACCTCTCGACGATCGCGCGCCCCGGTCGCAATCCCGGGGCAATGCACGGGACAAGTGTGGTTCGCGACGCCCGTTCCGTCGTCGCCGGATTGACGCAGCGTTCCCCTTCCCGCATCCAAGCGTCAACAGATGGCCTTCGGGCGGGGGGCAGGCGAATGCCACGCGATGGCCGACTCGGCGACGATCGACTTCACGCTCGAGCGGCTCGCCGCCGAGCAGCAATTCGCCCTCTGGCACGACCTGGTGCAACCTCTGTTCCGGGTCGGGATCGAGGACGAGGCCAGGGCCGCGTTCCGGGCCGAGATGCGGGCCATGCCGCTGGCCGACGCCCTGCTGACGACCTGCACCTCGCGGGCCCAGACCTTCGCGCGCAGCATGGGCGACGTCCGCAGCTCCGGCTGGGACCACGTCGTGATCCAGCACTACGTCGCCGGCGGCTTCACGGGTTTGTGCGGCGACCGCACCGTCTCGGTCGCGGCGGGGGACATCAACGTCCTCGACCTCAACCGCACCCTGCACACGCAGGCGACGGATTTCTCCAACCTCACGCTGATCCTGCCGCGGGACCGCCTGCCGCTCGCCGGCTCGAACGACCTGCACGGGCGGGCGATCGAGCGGGGCAGCGCGCTGGCGGCGGTGATCGGGAGCCACCTGCGCAGCCTGGCCGAGCATGCCGGGGCCCTCACCCCCCGGGAGGCGGGGGCCGCCCTCGACGCGCTGTGCCTGCTCCTGTCGGGCAGCGACCTCAGGCAGGCCGATCCGCTCGTGCGCGCCGCGGCCGGCGCCAGCGTCCACGACCGGGTCTGCGCCTATATCGACCGCCACCTCGACGACCCCGCCCTGAGCCCCGCCGGCATCGCGGCGGCCTGCCGGGTGTCGCGGGCGACCCTGTACCGCCTGTTCGGCTTCGAGGGCGGCGTCATGGCCTACATCGCCGGGCGCCGGCTCGACCGGGCGTTCATGGCGCTGAACCGGCCCGATGACGGGCGCAGCAGCATCGCCCAGGTGGCCTTCCGCAGCGGCTTCACCAGCGAGACGCATTTCAGCCGCTCGTTCCGGAGCCGGTTCGCGATGAGCCCCCGGGAGGCCCGCCGCCGCGCCCACGAGGGTCTGCATCCGGCCGACGCGGCGCCGGGTCTCGGCCCGCGCGACTGGGTGCAGGCGATGCGGCGCGTGCGCGAGACCATCTGAGGCAGGGCCGGAGCCCTCGTCAGGGAAGCGCGCCGATCAGCTCCTTGGCGCGGGTCATGGTGTCGTTGCAGGCCTGCGCGTTGCCGGCGCGGTCCTGGTCGCGCGCCGTGGCGATCAGGCCGCGCGCCTCGGCGATGCGGCCGGCCTGCGGCACGGTCGCGGGATCGCTCGGCCGGCCCGGCGGCGGGGCCGCGAGCGCCTTGGGCGACCCCTGGGTCGTCGGTGTCTCGCCGGTCACCGCCGCGGCGCCTGGACTCTCGAGACGGCGCTCGATCGTGGCGATCTGCTCGGCGCAGGGCGTCGCGGCGGCCGCGGCGGCACCGAGCGGGACCAGGATCGATGCGGCGATGATTGTCCCGCGCATGGGGGCGTCCTCCTGCCTGAGGCCGCCTCTCCGGGGCGGCAGCCCCGGGCAACGGATGACCCGACGTCCGGTTCGTGCGGCCGGGGCCGGCGCCGGTGTCGCACGGCGTCCCACCCATGCCCCTCCGGCGCTCCCGGCGTCAGTTCCGGCCGTCGCGCGGCGCCATCGCGGTGACGAGGCGCAGCACCTCGCCGCGGGTCGCGGGGTCGGTGATCCGGCTGAAGGCGCGCAGGAGATCGATCGCCTGCCGCTCGAAGGCCAGGGTGCCGTCAGTCATGGTGCCGTCGGTCATGGCGCCGTCGGCTGCCCCGGCACCGGCGCGCGGGTCGATCGAGACCCCGAGCAGGGACTCGATCTCGCGCAGGCGCCGGATCGACACGCCGCCGACATGGACCTCGTCGTCGCGGGAGGAGCTCGGCCGGAGGCCGGAATCGAACACCCCATCGGACATCGGCATCTCCTGCCCTCCTTGGGCGGCAGCGCCCGGGAACGCGCCGCGAGCGAACGCGCCGTGAAAGTCTGATTATTGTGTCAATCGTTCGCAGACAAACAAGATGGTTAAGTTCACTCAGATGTGATGAACGACCCGATCCGAAAGGGTAACCGCTCCGGCAACCGGCGCCGCCGGCTGGGTCCAGCCATTCCCGACCGGCATGCCTCGCGCGGCCGGCATCGTCTTACAGAGGATCAGCCCCGAAGGACCGTGAGTTGAGCGACCGATGAAGACGTCACCGAGGCGTGCCGGCCGAGACCAGGACCAAGCCTCTTCGTCGAGCAACACCTCTTCGTCGAGCGAAGCCTCTTCGTCGGGCGGAACCCCGTCGACCGGCGAGGCCGCCTCGCCCCGCGCGCAGGCGTCGCTGGCGCTCCTCGTCGCCGTGACCATGACCGGGACGGTGGCCCTGCACATCTTCGTGCCGGCGCTCGCGGCGGCGGCCGCCGATCTCAGAACGACGCCGGTCGCCGCGCAGCTGACGATCACCCTCTACCTCGTCGGCCTCGCCTGCGGGCAACTGGTCTATGGGCCGCTCTCGGACCGGTTCGGCCGCCGCCCGGTGCTGATCGCCGGCCTGTCGCTCTATCTCGCCGGGCTGCTGCTGGCGATTCCCGCGCCCTCGATCGAGGTCCTGATCGTCGCCCGGGTGCTGCAATCGCTCGGGGCCTGCGGCTCGCTGGTCCTCGGCCGGGCGATGGTGCGCGACGTCTCGACCGCCGCGGACGCCGCGCGCAAGATCGCGATCCTCACCATGGCGATGACGCTGACGCCGGCGCTCGCGCCGGCGATCGGCGGCCTCGTCGCCGGCGCCTTCGGCTGGCGGGCGGTGTTCGTGGTGCTGGCCGCCGTGGTGGCGCTCCTCGGCGCCCTGGTGGTGCTGACCCTGCCGGAGACCAACCGGCGGCCGGTCGCGCTGCCGGGAATCGGTGCCGTGGCAGGCGCCTATCTGCGCCTGCTGCGCAACCCCGCCTACCGGGCCTACCTGCTCGCCGGGGCCTGCGCCGGCACCAGCCTGTACGCCTTCCTGGCGGTGGCGCCGTTCCTCCTCGTCGACCGGCTCGGACGCTCGTCGCAGGAGGTGGGACTCGATTGCCTGATCGTGGTGGCCGGCATGGTGGTCGGATCGGCGGTCGCCGGGCGTCTCGCCGGCCGTATGCCGATCCAGCGGGCAGCCCGGATCGGCAACGGCATCTGCCTTCTCGCCGCCCTGGCCCTGCTGGCGGTCGACCGCAGCGGGCATCTCACCGTCGTCTCGCTCCTCGCGCCGCTGGTGCTCTACGCGGTCGGGATCGGGCTCCTCGGGCCGAACGCGGTGGCGGGGCTGATGAACGTCGATCCCCACGCCGCCGGATCGGCCTCGAGCCTCTACGGCTTCATGCAGATGGCGCTCGGCGCCCTGTTCACCCTGGTGGTCGCCACCTGGCACGACGGCTCGGCGACCCCGGTGGCGGCGACCCTGCTCGGGGCCTCGGTGATCGCCGCGCTCTCGCTGCGGCGGGTGTGACGCGGGCCTGTGAACACACGTTAACCTTTTCTTAACTCGGCCGTTGCCCCGACGGAGCCGCCGTGCGACCAACTCGTTAACGAGAGCTTAACGGTTGCGAGTACCAGATGCGTATCGCGGGTCGCACGGGCGGAATCGGAATCGCGCGGGTCCTGGCCGTGGCCGCCGGGCTCATGGCCTCGGCGAGCGGGGCGGGCAGCCAGACCCTGGCGGCGCTCCCGGCGGTCACCATCCCGGCCGCCACGGTGGGCGAGGCCCGGCCGGTCCCGGCCTGGACCGAGTTCTGCGCGCGCTACGCGTCGGAATGCGCGGTGGATGCGAGCGAGCCGGCGCAGGTCACCCTGACCCCGCGGCTGTGGCAGACGGTCACCGGCATCAACCGCCAGGTCAACACCAGCTTGCGCGCCGTCACCGACCAGGAGCACTGGGGCGTGCCCGACCGCTGGGACCTGGCCGAGGACGGCTCGGGCGATTGCGAGGACTTCCAGCTCCTCAAGCGCAAGCTCCTGGCCCAGGCCGGGCTGCCGCGGCGGGCGATGCGGATGACGGTGGTGATCGACGAGAAGGGCGAGGGCCACGCCGTGCTGATGCTGCGCACCGACCGCGGCGACCTCGTCCTCGACAACAAGACCAGCGCCGTGCTGCCCTGGCACAAGACCGGATACACCTTCATCAAGCGCGAGGGCGACGAGAGCACCCGCTGGGTCTCCCTCGGTCGGGCGGTGTCGCCGGTCGTCACCGCGAATCGCTGAGGCCGGTCCCGTACTGGGCGGCCAGGACCTCGCTGGCGAGTTCGGCGCTGCCGTTGGTCCAGGGCAGGGCCAGCACCACCCGCACGCCGGGGGCCGGCGCGGGGGCGTGCGGCCGCACCATCGGCGCGGTGATCGGCGCCGGGTCGAGCGCCGGGCGCAAGGTCAGGGCGACGGCCTCCCGTCCGCCCCGGCTCAACAGCACACCGGACCCGATCGCCAGGATGAGCGCGGCCTGGACACCCAGCCGCCGTACAGTCCGAAACATCTGAGAATACCCGCCTGTCGTGCGGCGACGTGTTGTCGTCCGTCGCTCGCCTGGAACACACCCTCGGCCCGCGCCGCTTAACGGCCGGTCTTCATCGGGTGCGCCCCGCTCTTCCGGCTTCCGGGATGCTGAACGGAGGTTTTACACTGGCCTTCATCATCCCCTAACCTTGACAGGTCGCGAATGCAGCAGCCCGTCGGCGGCACGGGTGGGCCGGAGCCGGTTGCCGCGCTATACTCGTCGTCATGACGATGCGGGCGGAGCCGGGAACGATGCGGATGGGGTGGCCCGGATGACGTGGCCGACTGGACGGGAAGTGTCGCGCCTCGTTCTCTGGAGCCTGCTCGCGGGCCTCAGCGCGCCGGAGGCGGCCCGGGCGCAGTATTCCGACGACGGCTACGGCTATCGCCGCGCGCCCGCCTACCGGCCCGCACCCGAGCCGCAGCGGCAGTTCTTCTGGCCCTGGGAGGATCGCCCCGCGGCGCAGCCCCAGGCGCAGCCGGATCCCGGCCGGCCGGCCTATCGCGGCGCCTACCGCACCCCCCGCCCGCGGCGGGAGCGGGAGCGGGAACGCGAGGTGGTGCCCAGCCGCGAGGGCCGCTCGGTGCAGCGGCCCAAGCCCCGCCCGGCCCCGGTTGTGGCGCGGCCCGCCGCGCCGAAGCCCAAGACCGATCCGCGCACCCAGATCGCGGTGTTCGGCGATTCCCTCGCCGAGCTCCTCGGCCAGGGCCTCGACACGGTCTACGAGGCCAATCCGGACGTGGTGGTGATCCGCCGCGCCAAGGGCGACAGCGGCCTCGTGCGCAAGGACGTGGTCGACTGGCCGAAGGCGGCGGAGGATTATCTCAAGTCCAACCCGAAGGTGTCCTACGCGGTGGTGATGGTCGGCGCCAACGACCGCCAGCCCCTGCGCGACGGCGACCAGACGATCGAGCCCTTGAGCGAGCGCTGGCGCGCGCTCTACCGCGACCGGGTCGACGCGCTGCTGAAGGTCTTCACCGACCGCAAGGTGCCGGTGGTCTGGGTCGGCGAGCCGCCGATGAAGAGCGAGACGCTCTCGGCCGACATCACCTCGCTGAACGAGATCTTTCGCGATCGGGTGCAGCGGGCGGGCGGCGTCTACGTCGACATCTGGCCGGCCTTCGTCGACGAGAACAACCGCTACGCCGCGACCGGGCCGGACCTCGAGGGGCAGCAGGCCAAGTTGCGCACCGCCGACGGCGTGCACTTCACCAAGGCCGGCGCCCGCAAGGCGGCCCATTTCGCCGATGTCGAGATCAAGCGGCTCCTCGAGGCGACGACCGGCGCGCCCTCCCTCCCCGATGCCGTCTCGCCGCTCGCCCCGGAAGCGCCGGCGCCGGCCGCCGCGGGCGAAGCGAAGCTCGACGACGACGCCGCGATCGACCGGCTCATCACCGCGATGCTGCCGAGCCTGCCCGAGCCGCCGGGCATCCCGGCCCTGCCGGTCAAGCCCGCCGCCGGCCCGGTCCTGCCGCTGACCCGCAACGACGTCGCGCCGGGCGGCCAGCTCGTCACCGGCCGCCCCCGGATCGACCGCGACACCGGCTACACCCTGGAACGCAGCCTGACCCGCGGCGCGGCCCCGCCGCCGCAGCCGGGGCGGGCGGACGATTTCCGCTGGCCGCGGGGGTAATGCGGGATCTCGGGGATCATGCCGGGGTCCCATTACACAAACCCGGGCGGCATCTGAGCGCTCAACCCGAAGGCCGTTGGAAGCGACCCTTGGTTCCGATCTCGATTCGTCACGAGTCCACAGGTCCTGGACGTCCGGGCCTGGTATCGAACAGTCGAGATGAGACGGCGGCCCGATCGATCCTGGGCAAGCGCGGGATCGAATCGAGGCGTCAGCATCTTGGGCCGTCGGCATGAACCCGGCCCGAGGACGGCCATTCCCGGAACAGGCTCCGACGCGAGAAGGGCCCGGTCGCGCGAGCGGCCGGGCCCTTCTCGTAGGTCGCCCCCCTCGCGACGCACCCGCGACGACGATGCGAGCGGGGGCGACGGACCGAAGGCGAGCGGGAACGCCCCGCCCGATGCCCGCCGGTGACCGGCGAGCGCCTCTTCACCCAAACGCGAAGAGCCCGGCCTTTCGGCCGGGCTCCGCTCCGTCGGGGTGACGGAGTGCGACGACTAGAAGCCGTTGAACTTGTAGTTCAGGCCGGCGCGGACGACCGCGAACTCGGTCTCGCGACGGTACAGGTTGGCCGGGCCGACCGACACGACACCCGGCGAGAACACCGAGTACTGCGTGCCGTTGGCGGTCTGGGCGAACACGCCGTTGTTGCGGTTGCCCTGGTCCAGGTTCACGTACAGACCTTCGACCTTCAGCGTCACCGCCGACGAGCGGAAGAAGTTGAAGAACGAGTCGGTGGGCAGGGCGTACTCGACGCCGCCGCCGACGACCCAGCCGGTCTGGAAGTCGTCACGCGAGCTGTTGGTCAGGCCGAAATCGCGACCGCCGCCCGAGCCGTAGGCGAAACCGCCGGTGGCGTACACGAGGGTGCGGTCCCAGGC
>NZ_FPCB01000068.1:0-19168 GCF_900116815.1 Methylobacterium sp. 174MFSha1.1
CTCGATCAACTCGGCGACCTGCTCGTCGCCGATCCGGCGCGGGGCTCCCGAGCGAGGTTCATCCAGCAGGCCATCCGTGCGTTCGCGGGCAAACCGTTCGCGCCACTTGCCGACCGTGTGCTTGCCGGTGCTCAGTTCCGCCGCGATGGCGGTGTTGCTCCGTCCATCGGAGGCCAGAAGCACGATGCGGGCACGCAGGGCGAGCCCCTGGGCTGTCTTGCGGCGGCGGGCCCAGCTCTCAAGCTCAGCTCGTTCCTCGGCGCTCAGGTCAAGCGAGGTGGGGACACGGTAGGCCATCGGCGCCTCCCAACAAACCCACACTTTGCCACAAACTTCAGACGCAGGACACTAGTCGACGAGCCTGCGTGACGCCAAGGATCAGATCCGACCGCTGTTTGCCGCGCCGAGCGTCGCCCGCTCGGCCGGTGCCTTCCTGGACGGCCTGCTCGGGACGGAACGGCGCAAGACTGGTTGGATGCGAGCCGAGGCGGCTGGCGATCCCGGACCGTGGCGTCAGCAGGCGGTGCTCGGGCGCAGCCAGTGGGACGCCGACGCGCTGCGCGATGTCGTGCGCGAGCACGTCGTCGAGACCCTGGCCGAGCCGGACGCCGTCCTGGTCCTCGACGAGACCGGCTTTCTCAAGCAGGGCAAGTCCTCTTGCGGCGTCCATCGTCAGTATACTGGCTCGGCAGGCAAGATCACCAACTGCCAGATCGGCGTGTTCGCGGCTTACGTCTCGACCAAGGGCCATGCCTTCCTCGACCGCGCCCTCTACCTGCCGAAGGCCTGGACCGACGACCCGAACCGGCGGGCGGCCACGCACGTGCCGGAGACACTGGCCTTCGCGACCAAGCCGCAACTGGCGTTGGCGGTGATCAAGCGGGCGATCGCGGCGGACGTGCCGTTTGCCTGGGTGGCGGCCGACAGCGTGTACTGGGATTGCCCCGGATTGGATACTGCTGGCGAATCTTTCTGCTTGGTTAGCTCGTTGATGTGGCAGCGCAATCCGACGCTCGCGGAGGCTCGTCATGTCGCTGCAGCCAAGCTCACCCGCCGAGGTTCCCAGCCAGACCGCCGCCGTGGCCCGAGCCGCGTTCCCGAGGGGCAACGCTTACATGAGGCTGAGGGATGACTTCGGCACCGTGTTCACCGACGCGCAGTTTACGGCGTTGTTCTCCTCCCGTGGCCGCCCGGCCGAGGCACCCTGGCGGCTGGCGCTCGTCACCGTGCTGCAGTTCGCCGAGAGCCTCTCGGACCGCCTCGCGGCCGAAGCGGCTCGTGGCCGCATCGATTGGAAGTACCTGATGGGCCTCGACCTCACCGACCCGGGCTTCGACGCCTCGGTGCTCAGCGAGTTCCGCTCTCGCCTCGTGGCCGGCCATGCCGAGACGCTCCTGCTCGACACGCTTCTGACCCTGTGCCGCGAGCGCCGGCTTCTGGCCGCGCGAGGCCGTCAGCGTACCGACAGCACGCATGTCCTGGGGGCCGTGCGCAGCCTCAACCGCCTCGGTTGCGTCACCGAGACCCTGCGTGCCGCGCTCAATGCCCTCGCCGTCGCGGCTCCCGAGTGGCTGCGTGCTCACGCCGAGGAAACCTGGAGCGAGCGTTACGCCAAACCCACCGACGATCTGTATGTCCCGCAGGGCGAGGCGGCCCGTCGTGCTCATGCCGAACAGATCGGCCGCGATGGACACACACTCCTGGCGGCCGTGTTCTCTCCCGATGCACCGACCTGGCTCCGCGAGATCCCGGCCGTGATCCTGCTCGGCCGGGTCTGGTTGCAGAACTTCCAGATCGTCTCGGTCGATGACGAGACGGGCACGGAAGTCGACGCGGATCATTCAAACCCGCAGACCACGCAAGTTGTCTGGCGAACAACCTCAGAAGGCATTCCGCCCTCACTGCTGATGATCGCCTCGCCCTACGACCCAGAGACGCACTGCGCCAAGAAGCGCACGACGACGTGGATCGGCTACAAGGTCCACCTCACCGAGACCTGCGACGCGGATCGCCCCCGCCTGATCACGCATGTGGCGACCACGCTGGCCCCAGTTGCCGACCGCGACGCACTCGGGTCCATCCATGCCGACCTGGCAGCCTACGATCTTCTGCCAGACACGCACCTGGTCGATGCTGGCTATGTCGATGCCGACCTGTTGCTCGCCAGTACACGCAATTACGCCGTGACGCTGCTCGGGCCGAGCCCGCAGGATACGCAGTGGCAGTCGCGTCAGTCGGGAGCCTTCAGGCTTCAGGACTTCCAGATCGATTGGGATCGCAAAATCGCCACCTGTCCTGCTGGTCACATCACGACGAGTTGGAGCCCCGACCACAACCTCGGTCGCACGGTGATGCGCATCCGCTTCTCCAGCGCGGACTGCAAACCCTGCGCGCTCAAGCAGAACTGTACGCGTTCCCCGCGCCGGTTGCTCACGCCGCGTCGACGAGAGGAACACGCCGCGCTGGAGGCGGCACGCGCGCGAGAGGTCGACGGGGCCTTCGCCGAGCAATACCGCTGGCGGGCGGGTATTGAAGGGACACTGTCGCTGGGCGTGCGGACCCTGCATCTGCGGCGGGCTCGCTACCTCGGGCTCGCCAAGGTCCACCTCCAACACGTGCTGACCGCCGCCGCCCTCAACATCGGCCGGATCGCCGATTGGCTGGCGGGTGAGACCGTCGCGTCGACCCGACGATCGCCCTTCGCTCGCCTCATCAGCCAAGCTGCCTGAGTTGCTGCATTCGCCAGCAGTATCAGAAACGGGGCAATCCCAGACTGCGTCAAGCCTGCCGACATGCTCCCAAGAGAGCTCGAGGGTTGTGGCGCCGAGGTTGCTCCGGAGCTGGTCGAGGGACCGCGGCCCGATCATCGGCACGGTGCCGTGCGTGCTCGCCCACGCGATGGCGACCTGATCGGTGCGCAGCCGCAAAACGGCACCATGATCGAGGCGAGCATGCTTCTCACGATGTTATGAAGCCTGCAAATTTTGCCTATTTCTAATGATAGGCCGCACCAATTAACATTTCTCCTAACCGTAATTATATGATCTGCACAGTTGACATGGGTTAAAATCCTTGCATGCAATCGGCATCGCTCGATTTGGAGGGATACATGAGTGAGATCGAAGCCTCTGTGCTCATTTCAATCGGGCGCACCCGCGACATCATAACGACCTATGTGGCACACAATGTCGTCCAATCCTCGGCGTTGCCCGAGCTGATCGCATCGGTGCATGCTGCATTGCGGAGCCTCGGCACCCCATCTCCTGTCGAACCCGAGAGACTGACGCCACCAATCCCAATCCGCAAAACGGTGACGGCGGAGCACATCATCAGCCTTGAGGATGGGAAGCCGTACAAGGCGCTGAAGCGACACCTATCTGGACGGGGCCTCACGCCCGACGAATACCGGGCGAAATGGGGCCTACCGCGCGACTATCCAATGGTGGCGGCCAACTATGCAGCCCAGCGTTCCGAACTCGCCAAGAGCAATGGGCTGGGGCAGGGACGGAAGGGAACGGCTAGAAAAGCGAGGTAGTATCAACCATCGAGGATCCAACACCGTGTGCGACCTCGCACGGCACGCGCCTCTGTCGTGATCTAAATCAGAAGCGCCCTCCATGGGCGTTTCCTCCTTAGACTTCGGCCGCTCGCAAGGGCGGCCTTTTGTTTCCGAGGATGCGGCGGCGGTCCGGCTGTCAGCCCCCAAACGTTGGGCCACCACCGAATGCCGCCCACACATCGCAATTTCATCAACTTTACTGTATAATATAACGGTCGCCTCACTCCTCAAGGAGGCTAAGGATGCGGTTGACCAGCACACTGGGCTGAGGAACCCTCTTCAATCCACATCGTCAGATGTTTTAGATTGATCCGATGGCTCCTCAGGCTGCCGTCGCGCAGTAGACCACTTTGAAGACTTATTCTGATGCTTCTTATTAGTGGGTAATTTTACCGGCATGTCTGACAACCGCGCCACGCGCTTTTGAAACTCTTCATTGGAAGGGCTGCTGGCAGCACCGGTGATGAAGCTCTTTGCCACAATAATCTCTCCACTTTCTCGGCATTTCTCCGAAATCGATAGATCTGGAGAGAGTGACAGAGCGTGTGCTCAGCATAAGCGAAGCGACGAAGCCCAGTGATCCGGCCAAAGATCGATCTGTTTTATATGGGTTTTCGTTATTTCAATCGCAAGACACACCGAAAAATATCGCTTTTTTCTGAGGCACCAATGAAAAATAGATGCTCGGGTGGTTCGTCACAGGCACGGCCGCTCTGTCGCCTCGTGGAGGCTGGCCCAGACGTTCTCAGGATAAAGGCGCCTTACCGCCGTCACGGCATCCGGAGTGCCCCGAAGGGCGGGATGCCCGCCCCAACGCCAGCGCCGGCAAATGGCACGGTGGTGGAGTGCTGGCCGCTACACCCGCCAGGAGGTGCCTTGGGATCGCATCGATCGGTAGGGGCGGCGGATCGCGTCGAGCTGGCGGATGATGCGGCCGGCAAGGTCGTCGTCGTACCAGCGGGTGTACATGATGACCCGCTTCGATCCCGGCTTGAGGCGGGTCGAGAAGTCGTCCGAGTACCAGTCCCACACCCGATCCCGGATCCGTCGGCTCTCGGCGTCCTTCCAGCTGCCGAACGGGTCGTCGATGATGCCAAGGTCCGCGCGGAAACCCGCGATGCCGACGCCGACAGGCAGGTACTCGCCTCCTTCCGTCGTTGCCCATCGGTAAGCCGCGGCGCTGTCCTCGGACAGGGTGACGCCGAGGTCACCGCCATGGCTGGCGATCAGATTGCGGGTCTTGCGCCCCCACCGCTCCGCCAACTCGCTGCTGTGCGAGGCCGTGAGGACGTTCCGGTCGGGGTTGTCCCTCACGTTCGACAACCCGGGAGATGGATCAGGAATTCGCCTTGGAGGACCTGGAGGAGAGCCTGCTCTGGAGCGTGCTGCTGTTCTCGGTGCGCTGGCACCACGTGAAGGCGCGGACGAGCTTCGTGCGATGAGCCGGGGGATCGCGCTGATCGACGGCAACTCCTTCTACTACTCCTGCGAGCGCGTGTTCGACCCAAAGCTCACCGGCGTGCCGGTGATCGTGCTCTCGAACAACGATGGCTGCGCTACACCGCGCGTCGAGGGCTGCGAGTTGCACGAGCACGCCCGCCAGCGCAACTCGGGCTGTGCAGTCTTCAGGCGTCGTCTGCATACGGCGGGACGTCAACAAGAGTGCCAATCAAGCGGAGCAAAGCCTGTTGCTCTGGTTTCCCGCTTCCATCGCTCAGGAAAGCTCCTAGCTCGATATGGCGCAGACGGCTACCTGACGGACCGTTGGGCTGATGGATAACGAAAGTTCTCCCATCCACTGGTTCTCGCCCTAGGTACCAACAATCCCCCTTGGGATTTCTATATAATTCTCTTCGGTTTGACATGTTTTATTTCCTAAAAATTGTTATATGGTTTTATTTTTATGTGTCTGAACAACAGCTTCTGTTCTATTTGTGACGCCGAGTCTTCGCATGATATTTCGAACATGAACCTTGACGGTGCTTTCTTTCATTTTTAGCTCAAATGCTATTATTTTATTCGACCGGCCCGTCTGCAGCTGCTCTAGCACCGCGCTCTGGCGTGGAGTGAATTGGCTGCGAGGCGTTACAGGCTCAACAGGTTCGCAATGTTGGAATACGCAGCTCGAGGGGATGAAAATTCCTCCAGCTTGTACCAGTCGTATCGCCTCAATCGCCACATTGAGACTGACGCTGGTCGGGATATAGCCGTGTACGCCCTTACTCAGTTGTTCAACGACGCCAGCTAAATCTTCGCTGTCGCACAAAAGCACAAACCTAGCCTCGATACCGGAGCGAAAAAGAAGATCATTACGATCCTCTTTGGTTTGAGGAGTCTCGAGCGCATCACAGCATATGATAATGATTTCTCCTTCCCTACATAATATTTTCGACTGATCCCATTCATCGATGGATGCAAACGACATTATGGTTTGGTCATTAAATGACTTAATCAAGCATTTTTCAAGGCAATCGCGAAGCATCTTACGACTTTCAATAACATATATTGATGAATTTATATCGATATTTTTCGACGATGTGATCGTAAAATCCCTATGATCTTCGAAAGATAAATTTTTGTCATTACTCATATCGTCATTTATGGACATAACCTATAATCCTATGATTGTATTTACAGCTAAGTTGCTGCTGTCATGCATGTGTATCACCACCAAAATAAGTAGCATTAATAAAATATAAGTTTTTATGGCGGTCATAGATCGAACGTTTTGGGAAAAGTGCTAAATGACATTGCTCTGGATGCGACCTCGGTGCAGACAATTTTTCGCTTCTAACGTAGCCGCCACGCCAGCCAGCCTACTCCGCCTGACGATAGGACCAACGAGCTGTAGGCAGTGAGGCACCGGCTTGTGATCTGGATGGGGCGAGCCGGGACAAGGGGTAGGTCGAAAACTCGCCCGGCTCGCTACGGCTGCCGGCGTTCCGCATCACGACAGCCGTGCTTCTCCTGGCATTGCCATGGACAGGCGTCATTATCGAAAGCTAATGTGGCAGGGAACGAAGAAGGCCCCGCCGCCGATCGCTGCATTCTGATATATCGAATATCTAATATCAGGCTTATTATAATTTTTTCACAATTGTTATTTTGTTACCAAATTTTTCTGCTATCTTATATACTGCGTATTTTCAATTGACAATGATCAATGTCGTTCATTATGCGCCATCAATAACGGAAAAATAATGAGGCGCACTCAGAGGATTATCTTTCGAAGGCGCTGGCGCTGTCTTCATTGCATCCCGGTACGACCATGATGATCGACGAAAATCGCCGCGTTTTCCTCGTAGCTCTTGGCACTCATGGGGATATTCTTCCTGTTATCGCACTCGGCGCAGCGCTTCAGGCACGCGGCCATCAGGTATACCTCGCAGCACCCGAACCGTTCATGCCGCTTGCCGCTCGCGCTGGTCTGCTGTTCCACGCTATCGGCACATCAGCCGACTTTGAACACGTAATAAGGCAGCCGGCGCTTTGGCACCCGATCCGCGGTGCTCGCATCATGCTCAAGGCAATCGCAAAGGCGATTGAGCCGACCTACCGCTGGCTGGAAGCGGAGGTTTGTCCGGGAACTGATTTGGTGGTCGCCTCCACCCTCGCGCTCGGAGCCCGGGTAGCACAAGAGCGGCTTGGGCTAACCCTGACGACCCTTCACCTGATGCCTATGCTCGTCGAGAGCCGCTTCGCGCCACCACGATTGCCGGGTCTGCCACTGCCCAACCTATTACCGGCTCGCTGGCGACATGGAGTCGGTCGCGGCGCAGACCTGTTCGTCATCGACCCTGCTATGCTGCTGCCGCTCAACGCTTTCCGGGCTGAGCTCGGGCTCGCTCCCGTGAAGCGGTTACGGGACTGGTGGCACAGCCCCGATCGGGTACTGCTCGCCGTACCGGACTGGTACTCCCCGCCACAAGCCGACTGGCCGGAGCAGCTCCGCCAAGTCGGTTTTCTGCTCGCCGATACCTATGGCGACACCGCCCACCTAGCGCCGGACCTACAGGCGTTTCTGGCCGCGGGACCGGCGCCGCTGGTCTTCACCTACGGCTCGGCGATGGCTGGTGCGCAGTCGTTCTTCGCCACCTCTGCAGAGGTGTGCCGGCTCTCGGGACAGCGCGGCATCCTGCTCGCCGGCCGGGCCGAGGAGATTGAGGCCGAGCTGCCAGCCGGCGTGATGCATGTCCCCTACGCGCCGCTGAGCCGGCTGTTGCCGGTCTGCGCAGCGCTCATCCACCACGGTGGGATCGGCACGGTGGCGCAGGCGCTCGCCGCGAGCTGCCCGCAACTCATTGTACCGGTAGCGTTCGACCACGCCGACGAAGCGCAGCGGGTGGTGCGTCTCGGGGTTGGCGCCTCGCTGAGCCGCTGGCGCTTCACCGCTCGCCGAGCCCGGCGCATGATTGACGGGCTGGTGAGTTCCGCCGCTGTGTCAATCGCCTGTCGCCAGGTGCAAGGCCAGATGTCGGCCGGGAATGGAATGGCGGACGCCTGCGAGGTTATTAACGACTTGGTGTCTAAGCCAAACAAGCAAGATTTGCCGACCGCATAGATGCCTGCTCGACACCGCGTCGATCGTGGATCTGATGATAGTCTACAATAACCCACTCCCCGAGTGCCCCTTGAACGCATTCGCCCGACGGATGTAGCCAACGACCGTCCGGGTATCCCGGTGCCCGGACTGGTCCATGATGCGAGCGAGATCCGCGCCACGCTCGGCCGCGGTCGTGATGTAGCCGGCCCGCAGGGAGTGAGCCCCGAACGTCGAGGCATCGAGCCCGGCCGCGGTTGCGTACCGCTTCACGATATCAGCGGCGGCTTGGGTGGTGAGGCGTGCGGGGTTGGCATCCCCCGTTGTCATTCGAACCCTGCCCGAACGCGACACCGGCCGGAACACAGCCCTCACGGAGCGGTACAGCGCCCCGGCCGGCCTATAGGGGGTGATCTTACGTCTCCGGCGAGGCTAAGGGCATTTTGATTACCCTTTGCGCCAACGAGGCGCGTTCGGGCCGGTTGTTCGTTGTGCCGCGCGACCTCGTGATCGACAGCTTCGCGGGCCTCCTAGTGCACTGACGCCTTCAAAAGGTACACAGCTCGTTGCGATTTCCGGTGCGTTTGCAATTGGTTGGCGAGAGCGGGCGTGGTGCGTTCGTCCGCGTCAGTGCACTAGCGCCCGCGTCAGTGAGCGCGACCATCCTGCGGGATTTGGTGAAAACTGGTCACTGCGTTGTGTAGTGCGGCGAAACCACCTTTCAGGTTACCAGCTTCAACCAAGAATTCGTATGGCGCCTCATTCTTATTAATAGCAGTATGATTGATCATCAGGCGCCTAGTGTTTTTAGTGATATCATAAGAATCAGATATTTTGAACAACAGGCTTTTTTGTGAGGAGCGATCTACAATGCTTACCGCCCGTATGGCACTCCATGGTATCCAGCCCGTCGATATGCGGCGATCAAAGATGCCTTGGTCGCCAACCGAAACAACAGAATTTGTATTTATTAAATCTTTAGAAAGAAAGGCTATATAAATAGCAAAAACAAACAATGCAAAATATATAGAGAATTCTCCGACTCCTCCCTTTACCATGCTATTTGGTCCTGCTGCTCCCGGCCTGATATAGAGGAGGAAACCGCAAAATATCAAGGCTATTGCAGTAGCAGCAAATATTATACCGGTTCTCTTTTGAGAGATTGATATATTGAATTGTTTGCGACTGGCCATGACAACCTCCGAAGCAGAAACGACATATTAGCACATTCAAACAAATATCGTAGATATTTTTTTAGCTTTGCTTTGGCGATGTCGGCTCGCAGCAAGATAATATTTCACAGGCGGCAATACGTTGGCGGGCTGGTGTCTCAGCGGAGACCGTGGGCAACATCCGGCGGGCGCTGCCATGAGGCCTCGGACAGGAGCCTGGTGGCCGGCATTTCAGCGTCGGACGGACGCCGCAGCGAAGCCTCTGATCCGACACGGGAAATCGGGAATTGCCCCGTAAGTGCGCCCGTTCGGGACTTCGCGCCCGTTCGGGACTTCGCGGGGGTAGAGCGCCTACCCGACTCCCGGCCGGCGAGCGCACCATTCGCGGCATAGCAATCTTCGCCGGATGGGCAGCATGAGACGGGTGAGCAACAGCGGATCGGGTGCCCGGCCAGCGCCACCATCGGGCAAGCCAGCGCCGGCCGACGCCCGGCAGCAGGTCGTTGACGTTGCCGTGGAGTGATGCGAGCTACCGCGGCGGGCAACCGCCTACCCGTCTCCAGGCCCGACTGGGGCTAACCCATGACGCCATTTCCGGAGCGACGCATGTCCACACGTCATTATCGGCAGCAATGACCTGGAGCGGGCACGGGCCTTCTACGATGCGACGTTCTCCGCTCTCGGCGGCAAGCCCGGCAAGATGGATGAGCGAGGGAGGCTGATCTATGCCCACGAGGGTAGTCGGCTGATGATCACGAAGGCGATCGACGGCAAGCCAGCGACCGCGGCCAACGGCGGGACCATCGGTATCGTCGCTGCGAGCCGCGATCACGTCATCGCGTGGCACGAGGCTGGTACCGCGCATGGGGTACCGCCATCGAGAGCCCACCCACAGAGCGTCCGAACGGCGCCTTCGTGGCCTATCTCCGTGATCCGGACGGCAACAAGCTCACCGCACGGACACGACCGGTGAGGTGACGTGGCTGGGATACGCCAGAAATCCGCAGCTGGGATACGCCAGAAATCCGCAGCGGAGGCGCTGGAGGCGTTTTTGCAGGCTTGGCTTTATTCGCCCAAACCCCAAAACGCCGTCCTGGAGGCCCTGAGGGCAATTAGCGGTGACCCGGGTGAGTAAGGCGAGATCCCATACTCGGAATGCGCCGGCCTAATGCGGTGGTCCCGGGCCGAGAACGGACACGTCTGCATCGGGTGGCGAACGGCCTCCCGTATGCTCAGCCGGTTGGGTTCCAACCCTGGCGGCCACCCCGCTCAATGGCAACTAGGATGACCTGCCGGTGCGCGTGCCACTGGTCCAGGATCTCATGCATCAGATGGAGCAATCTCTCGGCTTCAGTCGTGTCCGACCCTTTAGCTTTGTTCTCCATGATGCGTTCGACGAGCCTACCAATACGTCGGTCCGCATCCTCGATATGCCGATTAGCGCGGGCGAGTTCGGTTCTTTCGTGCTGAAATTCGAGCATGCGGTGATCCTCTACTGCGAGGCAACGCATGAGAAGTGATCCAGGATCGAAGGTGCCGGCACATGCCCCCAATTCAACAGTGACGTCTGAGCCCCTTAGCGGCTCACAGCCAGCAGGAGGACGAACCCGGCGAGGACAGTGGAGGCGAGCATCATGGTCGGTCCTGTCAGCAGGCTGCCTCAGCCGATGTACGGCCAAGCCTGCAGAGGGCAGCAGTCCTCGGTAAGCGGCGCAGCATCGACCGTCTGACCTGACTGTTCGATCGGAACGATGTGTGCTGCTCTGGCAGGAGCCACATGGCTCCACACAGTCAGGATGGCCTCAGCGACAATGATCCGAATGATGGGTAGCATCGTTCTGTCCCCTTGCGGCCATGAGCGACCGTCGATGCGGGGCGTGTAAAGCTTAACCATTGCACCTGTGTTGGGTGGCGCATTGCATGAGAGAGGTCAGACAGGATCCTGCACTCAAGCTACGCCGTTCGGCGCTACTTCTCCTGGCAAGCAGAATTGTCGCGAGCATGGACCGAAAGCACCCGGGGGAAGTTCACTGAGTATGAGAGGCTTCTCTCACCACGGACAAATCCTATGAAATATGCTCTCATCACTGCAGCGACCGTGGCCGCTGCGTTTGCTCTCCTCCCGGCGGCAGCTGATGCCCGCCCCGGTGGAGGCGGGTTCCGGGGTGGCGGCTTCGGCGCTGGTGGCGGTGGATTTGGCGGCGCGCGCATCGGTGGTGTGGGTGGCGGCGTCCGCGGTGGCTCAGGGCTCGCCGCTGGCGGCTTCCGCGGTGGCGGAGGTATGGGTGGCTTCCGTGGCGCTGCTGGCAGCTCGGGGCTTGCTGTCGGTGGTCAAAGTGGAGTTGGTACCGTCGCAGCTGGTGGCGTCCGTCCTGCCGTGGGCGGCTTTAGCGGGCGCGGGTACGCCGGCAATCGAGGCGGCTACTACCGCGGACGGGGCTACGGGTACGGAGCTGCCGGGCTAGGCGTGGGTCTCGGGCTTGGCTTGGCCGCTGGGGGGCTCGGCTACGGGTACGGCGGCTACGATGATGGGTACTATGGTGGCGGCTATGCTCCGGCCGGATACGGCGGGTTTGACGAGGGCGACGCGCCTGCCGCCACTGAGGTCACATCCGATGCCGATCAGGTGAGCTACTGCACCCAACGCTTCCGGTCGTATGACCTGGCCACCGGCACTTACCTCGGCAACGATAGGAAGAGGCATCACTGCCCGTAAGCTTCCCTGATCACGTGATACCTGAAGCCCAGCGGCCGAGACCGGCTTGCTGGGCTTTGTCGTGAGAGCTGCAGGCGCGAAGAACCAGGCGCGCCCATGTAAGGTACCCTGTGTGTCTTATGGATCCTCGTTCCTCACGAGCACCGCAGATCCCCCCACCGCTCACCTGTTTCAACGGGTGATGGCCAATATCGCGCTTGAGGCAGAGGCGGCGTGCGTTGTCGGGCCGAGGTAAGCCCACCCTACCAGCAGGCTACCAGCAACAATAACCCGCATGACGCTGACCAGCAGGCTTTCGCGCCGCGGCCGCTGAAACCCATCTGCATCGAAGTGGACAAGGCTGAATGCCTTCTTCCAGGCCTCACGGCGGGTTACACGGGACTCGTGAGGCATCATACTGCTCGAAACTATGAGGAGCGGGCAAGGCCATTCAGTCGCGATACGGATCGGAGGTCTGGCTGATCCGTTGATGCATGTGGGTGTTGATCCGCTTCTCTGCGGCTGTTCTGAACAGCGCTAACAGCGGGTACCGTGCCGAAGCTCGGATAAAGATCCGTAAACGAGAGGACATCGTGATGCCCGCGAGAGGGCGACCATTCCAGAAGGGGCAAAGCGGCAACCCTGCCGGCCGAGCGAAGGGCAGTCGGACCCGGGTCGCACAGGCGATGGAGCTGATCCTGTCGGACGACGCCGACGCCATCATGCGCAAGGCCACGACCTTGGCGAAGGATGGCGATCCCACAGCCCTGCGTCTGTGCCTCGACCGCCTGATGCCTGTCCGCAAGGACCGCCCTGTGCCCTTCGCCCTGCCCCCGATCGAGACCGCGGCCGACCTGACGAAGGCGACCGGGGCGCTCCTCGCCGCCGTAGCCTCAGGCGAACTCACCCCGTCCGAGGCTGCCGAGCTTGGCAAGCTGGTGGACGCCCACGTGCGGGCAATCGAGGTGACGGACGTGCAAGCCCGCCTCGACGCCCTGGAGGGCCTGAAGAAATGAACCGTACCCTTGAGAGCCGCATTCGCAGATTGGAGAAGGAAGCCGACATGAGCAGCTTGCGCCACCTCACCGACGACGAGCTAGACCGGAATATCATCGGCGCACTTCGCAAGCTGATCGCCGGGCATAGCAGTGTCATGGCCGCGATTGAGCACTACCGCGGCGGCGATCACACCGACGAGAAGGCCATCGGCGACATGCTTGACGAGCACTTGCCGATGATCTGGACCGTGATCGCGCGCCAGTACCCGGCCAGCGTTTAATCGCGCGAAGGACCGCTCGGGGTGGGGAGCGGTCCGATATGGTTCATAAGGAGCATCCCTTGGTCGATCTACGCATCTGCCACCGGACGACTTACCGCTACAGACAGCCCGTCGGGCTCGGACCGCATCGGCTGATGTTGCGCCCACGGGAGGCTCGGGACCTGAGGCTCCGTTCGAGCGACATCAGAGTGACGCCGAATGCGACTGTGACATGGGCCAGCGATGTTGCCGGGAACGCGGTTGCAACCGCCACCTTTGAAACCCAGTCCGACACGCTCGTCATCGACAGCGCAGCTCAGGTCGAGCTTTCCTCGGCTACCTATCCGGTCTTCGACATCGCCGCCTCGGCCATCTCGTTTCCCTTCCGGTACTCAGACGACGAGTGGACGGACCTGGGAGCACTGACGGTTCGGAAGTACCCCGATGGGGATCGCCTGCAAAACTGGGCGCAGGGGTTCGTTGCGGGCTACCCCACCGACACTCTGTCGCTCCTCAAGGACATCAATGCTGGTGTGGGTGCCGGGATCACCTACCAGGCCCGGGAGGATGAGGGCACACAGTCGCCGAGCCAAACCTTGTCATCGGGCCTAGGATCCTGCCGGGATCTGGCTACGCTCTTTGTTGAGGCGGTCCGTAGCCTTGGCTTCGGCGCAAGGGCTGTCTCGGGCTATCTGCATGACCCCACGCGTACACTGCTCGGGTCGGCCGATGGCGGGTCCACTCATGCTTGGGGCGAGGTGTACCTACCCGGCGCAGGGTGGATCACCTTTGACCCAACCAACCGCAGGGTGGGAGGAGCGAACCTGATCCCGGTCGCTGTAGCGCGCGACATTCGCCAGATCATGCCGGTGACGGGCAGCTTCATCGGGCCTGCCAATGCCCTCCTGGAAATGTCGGTTGGCGTCGAAGTTTACGGCTAACGTGCCTCGTACGCATGATGGCGAGCGACCTGCTGGACGCCGCCGGACGCTGGGTTCGCCGTCATCGAAGCAGCGTGCGCTGACGAGGCCTGGGACATTCTGGAGAGCCGTAGCGACATCGAGATGCCAGGATAGATGAACGGCTTTGCGCTTGCCGCTCGGGTTCTGAGCGTTGGCTGCACATCCGCCTAGTGATCACCTCGGGGCGGTGTCGCCCGGCGTCGCGCGATGCGATGTGCCGATCACAGCACGTTCGTGCCAGAGTCCTATTTGGTGGAGCAGGTACTCATCGTGCAGCATTTCTGCCCTATAAAATTTAGTGCGATCAGGCCGTTTATGCGTGAAATTTTTGCAAATAAGGAACCTTCTTACAGGGTGATCATTGGCTTTTAAGTCGGTGCATTTGAAAATGCAAATTTGAGAGGGCAAGAACATGACTCACGTTGAAAATTCGACAAACCAGACAGTTGCGGTGATGTCCGGAGCGGTGAAATACGACGCTGTTAGAAGATTTTCGGCGATCGAACGTAATAAAAATTTAATTGTCGAAAAGATAGTTCATATGGGCGATCCGAAGAACCGAAGAGCAGCTGCCGATCAATGGTTTAAATCACGGAACTCACATTGATATACGCAGGCCAATAGCGAATTTGTGGTCATTTATTAACTAAAACGCTTAACACGTGGGGGACTTTAGAAAGAACGAAATATGCCAGCATGATCTCGATATCCATTCATGGTGTGATGTGCTATAAATACACACTATGATATGGAGGACGACCGATCTTCAAATAAATAATGATAATAAAATAATGGAGTTCACAGCCATGAAAGCGTCCAAAAATTTTGGCAGAAGCCTAGCTCTACCCTCAAAAATTGAGATCAAACATGATCTCATGATGATGCGGTTGACTGACAAACTGCGGTCTGAGTTGCGGCTCAATGGACTGACATCGCAAGAATTTTCTCTTGCCGTTAAGGAGCTTGTGACTGCTGGTGAAATTTCCGCCGATGCGGCAAATAAAATCATCCGTAATATCAAATATCATGACGTGAGGACTCCCAACTTGGAGGTATAGTTGATTTTTGAATTCTATTTTTATTGATAAATTGGCTATGAACTATGCGTACAACTCGTGAGATCGTCATGTTCGATCATCCCTTCCGGCTGAGCACAATTGATGGTACGCAGCCAGCCGGCTCCTATGTAGTTGATGTGGTCGAGAAGCTGCTTAGGGGTTCGTCTTTCATAACATATATGAACATTGAAACCATCATTTATATTCCGACCATTGTCCGTGAAGAGATATTTTTGAAAGCCTTCCCAGTTGATTATGAAGAAATAATTACAGAACGTCGCGGTTCTGTGTAGGAAGTTTTTAAAACTCCTTTGTTCTGATGCGAGCTACGCCAAAAAGATTGCCTCCCTCCCTTCTGTGTAGCATCGTACTTTCTTGCGCTATCATAGAAAACCGCTCCCTGAGCGAGACTTAAACGCATTCACGCGGCGAATATATGAAACCACTGTACGCGTATCTCTGTGGCCAGACTGGTCCATGATGCGGGCAAGGTCCGCGCCGCGCTCCGCTGCTGTCGTGATGTAGCAGGCCCGCAGGGAGTGAGCCCCGAAGGTCGAGGCATCGAGCCCGGCCGCAGTTGCATACCGCTTCACGATGTCTGCGACGGCTTGGGTGGTGAGACAGGCAGGGTTGGTACCCCGCATTGTCATTCGAACCCTGCCCGACCTTGATACCGGCCGAAATATGGGCCCCTCGGTGATCCCTGCCGTCTCGAGCCAGTCGCGCAGCAGGGCAACCGGCCGGATGAACCGCCCGTGCGGGGTCGCCTTCTCGAACCCGGCGCCCTCCTGGTCGACCTTGGACCGGCGCACCAGCACCCGCAGGCCTTCGGGATCCTCGCGCAGATCCGATACGTCGAGGGCGACCAGCTCCGATCTACGGAACGCCCCGGCGAACCCAAGCGCGAGTAGAGCTCTATCCCGTTTGCCGGTCAGCGTGTCGGGCGTGCGCATCAGCATCGCCATGAGCACGTCGGCCGTCGCCGCCGCCTTCTGGTCCGGCGCCGTCCCGACCTTGCGCCGGATGCCTTTCATCGTGGCTCGCACCGCCTCGTCCTCAGTCGGGTCCGGCTGCCGGACGAGCTTGTGCGCGTACTTGATGGCCGCGAGACGCCTGCCGATCGTCGAGGCCGCCCGGCCTGCCTCCGCCTCCGCCACCAGGAAGCCGGCCACGGCCTCAGGGCTCGCCGGCAGCGACCGGAAGCCGTAGCGGGCGCACCAAGCCTCGAACGCCGCGGCGTCACCCCTGATAGGCTCGCACGGTAGGTCGAGGGTGTGGGCAAGGCTCTCGGGCGCAGCCAGGGCGGGTTCTCGACCAAGCTGTACCTGCGAGCCGAGGGTGGGGGCAAGCCGATGGCGGCTGTCCTGACGGCCGGCGAGCGGCACGAGCAGCTCGCGCTGGACGCGCTGATGGACAAGGGCGCGGTTGATCAGCCCCCACGAGGTGGCCCGAGTGGAATGTTAGTGGACCGTGGGCCTTTCCACCACGGGTAGCTTGGCCGGCGGAGCCGGTCGGGCGAGCGCAGCCGGCCAAGCGGTTAAGGCTGGCACGAACACCTCCGGGGCCGGCGGGCGGTAGCCGAGCGAGGCGTGCGGCCGAACTCCGTTGTAGTGTCTCCTCCAGCTCTCGATCAGGATCTGCGCCTCCCGCAGAGAGTAGAAGATCTCCACATTCAGCAATTCATCCCGCAGCCTCGCGTTGAAGCTCTCAATGTAGCCGTTCTCCCACGGTGAGCCAGGCGTGATGTAGGCCGTCTTTGCGCCCACGGTGGTGATCCACTTCTGCACAGATTGGGCGATGAACTTAGGTCCATTGTCAGAGCGAACGTGCGCAGGTACGCCACGCAGGATGAACAAGTCCGAGAGCACATCGATCACGTCCGGTGCCTTGAGCTTGCGGGCCACCCGGATGGCCAGGCACTCGCGGGTGAACTCGTCGATGACGTTCAGCAGGCGGACCTTGCGCCCGTCATGCGTGCGCGCTTCGACGAAGTCGTAGGACCAGACATGATCGCGATGCTCGGGCCGCAGCCGGACACAGGAGCCATCCCCGTCCCACAACCGGCCCTTCTTGGGCTGACGGGCCGGCACCTTGAGCCCCTCCTGCCGCCACAGCCGCTCCACCCGCTTGTCGTTGACCAGCCAGCCCGCCGCCCGCAGCAGGGCGGCGATCTTGCGGTAGCCGTAGCGGCCATACCGGCGCGCCAACTCGACCAGGTCGGCCAGCAGCGCCGCCTCGTCGTCTCTCCCCCCCGGCACCTTGCGCTGCGTCGAGCGATGCTGCCCGAGCGCGCGACAGGCGCGCCGCTCGGAGACCGTCAGCACGGTCCGGACATGCTCGATGCAGGCGCGCCGGCGCGCGGGGCTCAGAAGTTTCCCCGGGCGGCCTCCTGCAGGATCAGCTTGTCGAGGGTGAGATCCGCGATCGCCTTGCGCAGCCGCTGGTTCTCGGTCTCCAGCTCCTTCATCCGACGCACCTGGTCCGACTTGAGCCCGCCGAACTCCTTGCGCCAGCGGTAATACGTGACCTCGGTCGCGCCGATCGCCCGGATCGCATCAGCCACGCTCTGCCCCTGCGAGACCAGCACGTCCACCTGCCGCAGCTTGGCCACGACCTCTTCCGGCTTGTGCTTCTTCGTTCCCATCGCGTCCGTCCTCCGTCGGCTCAAAGCCATACTTCAGGCCGGACCACTCCGATGGGGGCTGACCACTGCGGCCGCTCTCGGAATACGAGGCCGTGGCCAGGGGAGGCTTCTGATGAGCGAGGGGCACGATCACCTCACGGCGCTGCTCGGGCGGCTCAAGCTGACGGCGCTCCGCGACCAACTCGACACGCTGATTGATGAAGCCGGCCGGCGCGACCTGACGATCCGCGAGGCGCTGACCCTGTTCTGCGAGCGTGAGGTGGCGCGGCGCGACCAGCGGCGGATCGAGATGGCCTTCGGGCTGGCACGCTTCCCGTTCGTGCGCGACCTGACCGGCTTCGACTTCGCGGCCCAGCCCTCCCTCGACAAGGGGCAGACCCGCGAGATCGCCACCGGCCGCTTCATCGCCAACGGCGAGGCGGTGCTGCTTCTGGGTCCTCCGGGCGTCGGCAAGACGCACCTGGCGGTGGCGCTGGGCCGGGAGGCGATCGTGGCCGGCTACAGCGTGATGTTCACGCCGGCCACGACCCTGGTAGCGCAACTGGCCAAGGCCTATGCCGAGGGCCGGCTGGAGGAGCGGCTGACGCACTACGCCAAGCCCAAGCTGCTGATCGTGGACGAGCTCGGCTACCTGCCCTTCGAGCCGGATGCCGCGCACCTGTTCTTCCAGCTGGTCAGCCGGCGCTACGAGCGGGGCGCGATGCTGGTGACCTCGAACCGGGCGGTGGGGGAGTGGGGCACGGTGTTCGGCGACGCGGTAGTAGCGACCGCGATCCTCGACCGCCTGCTGCACCACAGCCATGTGGTCACCATCCGGGGCGACAGCTACCGGCTGCGCGAGAAGCGGCGCAGCGGTCTGCTGCAGAGGGCGACGACCGCCCCTCAACCCACACCCGTTTAGGAATAGAAACTGGAAGAGGGGCCAGTTCTTCATGACGCAAAAGGGTCAGTTCCGGGCGTCGCTTGACATTGGTTGACCAGTCCCACAGCGGCGAGCTTGGTCCGCAACACGTGATGACCCGACCCATCGAGCCATTTGTGGCCGACAGGCCCGTACTCGATCCAGCGCCAGAGCCGGACGGAAGAACCGCCCGGACCGCTATACCTTGCCTCACGAGCCTGATCCTCATCGTACGCGGCAAGCAGGATGACGCGCTGCCGCTCGTTCAGTTCGGTCGCGATCACCTAGTGTCCTGCGTCTGAAGTTTGTGGCAAAGTGTGGGTTTGTTGGGAGGCGCCGATGGCCTACCGTGTCCCCACCTCGCTTGACCTGAGCGCCG
>NZ_FPCB01000060.1:0-30819 GCF_900116815.1 Methylobacterium sp. 174MFSha1.1
AGGTAGAGGAACCCGGCACGCGTTGGGATGTAGGTGATGTCTGCGACCCAGAGCCGGTTGGGTTCATCGGCCGCAAAGCTGCGGTCGACCAGGTCCGGAGCCGGTCGGGCCTCCTGATCGCGCCGCGTCGTCACCGGTCCGCCGCGGCGATGGCACGCCCCGACGAGACCCGCCTGTCGCATCAGCCGGGCGATGCGCTTGCGGCTGTGAGCCTCGCCCTGGTCGCGCAACTCCGCCTGGACGCGCGGCGAGCCGTAGGTCTGGCGCGAGCCCAGGTGGATCGTGCGGATGCGCCGAAGCAAAGCCTCGTCCGCCTGTACCCGCGCCGAGACGGGACGGCCGGTCCAGGCATAGTACCCGGCCCTCGAGACGCCCAGCACACGCGCCATGACGGCGATCGGGAAGTGCGCCTGGTTCGCGCTCATGAACCGGAAGATCCCGACGGCAGAACTCCGGTCTCGCGCGCAAACCAGGCTGTCGCGCGAGAGAGGATGTCGCGCTCCAGCTTCAGCTGACGGTTCTCGCGCCGCAGCCGAAGCAGCTCATCGCGCTCGCTCGCCGACAGCGCGGCCGCAGTAGCAGCAGGCTTCGCCTCCCGGCGTCCCTCCTGCTGGTCAGCCTCGGTCACCCAGTTGCGGATGGCTTGGGCCGACGGCTCGAACTCACGGGCGAGATCGGTCGGATCGCGTCCAGCGCGGACCAACTCGACCATCTGGCGGCGGAACTCCGCCGGGTACGGGGGACGGGTTCTCGGCATGGCAAAAACACCTCACGCGAAAGCGTTCTTGGTGTCCACCGATCCGGGGCAATCCCAATCCCAGTCATCGACTCAGTTCGCGGGTGGGGGTGAAGCCGGCAAGCAGGTCGCGGACATTCTCACCCCAGCCGCGCCGGCAGCCGCAGGAAGCCGCGGAAGCGCACGCGCTGCGAGCGGACCGGCGCGCCGTCGAGGCGGTAATCCGGGAAGCGGGCGAGGAAGCGCGAGAGCGCGATCCGGCCCTCCAGCCGGGCCACCCCCATGCCGACGCATTGATGGATCCCGCTCGCGAAGGCGAGGTGGCGGTTGGGGCCGCGGGCGACGTCGAAGGTGTCGGGATCGGGGAAATGCGCCGGGTCGCGGTTGGCGGCGCCGATGCAGAGCGTGATCTGGGTGCCGGCCGGGAACTCCCGGCCCTCGATCGCGAAAGCGGTCGTCGCGACGCGGTTGCCGAGCTGGTTCGAGCTCTCGAAGCGCAGGATCTCCTCCACGGCCTTGCGCATCAGGTCCGGCTCGGCGAGGAGCCGGGCCCGCGCGTCGGGGTGCTCGGTCAGCAGGTGGAGCCCGTTGCCGATCAGGTTGGTGGTGGTCTCGTGCCCGGCATTGAGGATGAAGATGCAGTTCTGCAGCAATTCCTCCGGCGACAGCCGCTCGCCGCCGACCTCGCCCTGGATCAGGCGGGTGAGGATGTCCTTGTCCGGGTCGCCCGGGTGGCGGCGGCGATCCGCGACGAGATGGTCGAGATAGGCCAGGAACTCGGTCACCGCCCGGTTGCCGGCGGCCTCGACCTCCGGCGACAGCACCGGTTCGAGGGCGCCGAGGATCGCCAGCGACCAGTCCCGCAAGGGGCCGCGCTCCGCCCGCGGCACGCCGAGCAGGTTGCCGATCACCTCGACGGGGATCGCGGCGGCGAAATCCTCGATCAGGTCGATCTCTTCACGCGAAGCGGCCGCGTCGAGCAGGCCGTCCACCAGCGCGACGATGCCGGGCTCCATCGCGGCGACCGCCCGGGGGTTGAGCGCCCCGGCGATGATGCGCCGGACCCGGGTGTGGCGCGGCGGATCGTTGAAGACGAGGCTCGTCGTGTGGTGGCGGTAGAGCGGGCAGGCCCCCTCCTCCGCCACCCGGAACTTGGTGCCGAACTCGACGGTCTTGTCCGAGCTGAAGGTCGCGGCGTCCTTGTAGACCCGCTCCAGGTCGGCGTAGCGCGACAGCAGGATCTGGGCCTCGCCCGAGGACGTCCGCCCCATCACGTGGACCGGCGCGTGCGCGCGCAACGCCGCGTAGACCGGGTAGGGATCCGCGATGAAGCCCTCCGGCAAGTGCCGGAGGTCGAACCCTCGAGCGAGCGCGGGATCGCTCGTCATCCGCGCCCGTTCCCCGCGCAGGCCGGGTTCATCGGCAGGAACGCCTCTTCCTTCGGGATGGTGCGCAGGACCTCGTAGAGGTCCCACGGCCCCTTGGACGCGCCCGGCTCCTTCGCGCGGTAGAGCACGGGGTCGTAGAGGAGCCGCCCGTCGGCCCGCAGGGTGGCCGGATGGTCGAAGAACGCCACCGGCAGGCTGCGCATGGCGGCGTTCGCCGCCACCGCCTCGTCGGTGCCGGCCTTGTCGACCCCCTTCAGGTAGTGGGTGACGGCGGTGTAGATCAGCGCCTGGTTCTTGGTCGGCATCGCGCCGGTGCGCTCGAAGAAGCGCTTGGCGAAGGTGCGGGCGGCGTCGTTCTGGTCCCAGTAGAACGCCTCCGAGAAGGTCAGGCCGTGCGCCACCGGCAGGCCGAGGCCCTTGATGTCGGTGACGTAGACGAGGAAGCCCGTCAGCGTCTGGCGCCCGCCGGTCAGGCCGAACTCGTCGGCCTGCTTGACCGCCTTGGTGAAGTCGTCGCCGACGCTGGCGAAGGCGACCACGTCCGCCCCCGAGCTCTGGGCCTGGAGCAGGAAGGAGGAGTAGTCCGCGGTGTTGATCGGGTGGCGCGAGGTGCCCACCACCTTGCCGCCGAGCGCCTCGACCACCGTGGTCGCCTCCTTCTGTAGGGCGTGGCCGAAGGCGTGGTCGACGGTGATGAAGTACCAGGACTTGCCGCCGCGCTCGAACACCGCCCGGGCCGTGCCGGCGGTGAGCGCGTGGGTGTCGTCGGTCCAGTGCGAGCTGACCGGGGAGCAGGTCTTGGCGGTGAGGTCGGAGGTCGCCGCCGCGGTGATCATCACCGTGCGGTTCTTCTCCTTGGCGACCGCCTGGACGGCCAGCGCGATCGCCGTCACCGGCAGGTCGACGACGGCGTCGACCTTGTCGACGTCGTACCAGCGCCGGGCGATGCTGGAGGCCACGTCCGGCTTGTTCTGGTGGTCGGCCGAGACGATCTCGACCGGCTTGCCCCGCACGGTGCCGCCGAAATCCTTCGCCGCCATCTCGGCCGCCGCCACCGAGCCGCGCCCGCCGCTGTCGGCGTAGGGCCCCGAGAGATCGGTGAGCACGCCGATCCGCACCACGTCGTCGGAGATCTGCGCCGCGGCGGGCCCCGCGAAGGGGCCGGCCAGCGCCGCGAGCGCGAGGAGCGCCCCGCCCAGGGCGGTGGTGAAACGGATCATCGCTTGGCTCCTCCCGGCGCCCGCGTCGTCCGCGCGTGGTCGCCCTGTCGTCACTTCTGCCTTCACAGCCGATCCGGGCCGGTCTGGCAAGGGTGCTTCGACGGGTTCTTCGGCGGTTCTTCGGCAGGACGACGTCAACCTGTTCGTGGGACGCTGGGTCTTGAGAACCCGGGTCGCGGCACCTTGGGCCGGGCCGGGAAGCACGGTACGGTCCGCGTCCGCCGCGACGGTCCACGCCGCCGGTCGTGATGGCCGGCATCGCCGCCGAGACGAGCCACCGAGATCGCCCGCATGCTGAAGCCCGCGCCATGCTAAAGCCCAAGCCGAGCCTCGGTCTCCTCGCCGACCTGCTCGACGGCCTCGACATCGGCCTGTGCGCGTTCGACGCCGAGGACCGGACGCTCGCCTGGAACCAGACCTTCCTGTACCTCTTCCCCGAGCATGACGGCTTCGTCCATGCCGGCGAGCCTTACCGAGAGAACCTGCTGCGGTTCTACCGCACCCGCCTGACCTCCGACGAGCTTCCCTACATCGAGGAATACGTCGCGAGCGGGATCGCGCGCCACCAGGCCCAGACCCGGCCGTTCGAGTTCGAGCATCGCGGCACCTGGCTCCAGGTCTCGGCCCAGACCATCCCGGGCCTCGGCCGGGTGCGGCTGTGGCGGCAGATCACCCGGGCGGCCGAGCCCTCCCGGTCCAACCCCGCGGATGTCCGCGTCGGCGCACCGGACGGCATCGCGGCGGCCAATGCCGACGGGCGCATCGTCTCGGCCAACTGGCAGTTCGGCCAGCTCTACGGCCTGCCCCCGGGCGAGGCCGTAGGCCTGACCCTCGAGGCCGTGGTAGCCCGGGCCTGGCAGGAGGCCTACGACGACGCGCCGGCTCAGCTCCTGGCGCATGTGCGCGAGGCGCAGCGTTTCGCGGGGGCGCCGTTCGAGGTGCCGCTGCCGGGCGAGCGCTGGATCCGGGTGATCGAGCGGGTGCGCGAGGGGGGAGCGCGCACCGGCTTCCACTTCGACATCAGCGCGCTCAAGCGCGAGCAGGCGGCGCTCCGGGCCGAGGGGGCCGAAGCCCGCCGCAGCGCGAGCCTGTTTCGCGGCATCATCGAGCACGCGCCCGCCGGGATGCTCGTGGTCGGGGCTGACGGCCGGCTGGCCGAGGCGAACCGCGCCTTCCGGTCGGCCCTCGGCGACGGGCCGGACCCCGTCGGGCGCCCGCTCGCCGCCCTCGTCCTGCCCGAGGATGCCGGCGTGCTCGACGCGGTGCTGGCGGAAGTGCAGGCGCAAGGCGCCGAGGATCGCGGGCCGGCGATCGGCGAGATGCGCTTTCCGCGCCGGGACGGCAGCCCGATGTGGGCCCGGGTCTCGGCGGTGCGCCTGCACCTGCCGCCGGATCCGGTCGCCACGCTGCTCCAGGTCGAGGACATCACCGCCCGGCGCGAGGCCGAGCGGCGCATCGCCCACATGGCGCGCCACGACGCCCTGACTGACCTGCCGAACCGCACCCTGTTCCGCGAACGCCTCGACGCGCTGCTCAGGGACGGCGCCGGGGCGGTCCTGTGGCTCGACCTCGACCGGTTCAAGGTGGTCAACGACACGCTCGGCCACGCCGCCGGCGACGCGCTGCTGTGCGAGGTCGCCCGGCGCCTGCGGGCGGTCCTGGCGCCCGGCGACACCATCGCGCGGCTCGGCGGCGACGAGTTCGCGGTGCTCCTCGCCGACGGCGACCCCCTGGCGGCATCGCGGGCCGCCGCCACCCTGATCGAGGCGATGCAGGTCCCCGTCGCGATCGCCGGCCGGCCGATGCATGTCGGCGTCAGCATCGGCGTCGTGCTGGCCCCCCGCCACGGCGGCGACGCCGACACCCTGATGGCCCGGGCCGACCGGGCGCTCTACAGCGCCAAGGCCGCCGGCCGCAGCACCTTCCGGCTCTACGACCCGGGCATGGATGCGGCGCTCGCCGAGCAGCACGACCTCGAGCTCGACCTGCGCCTCGGCCTGGAGCGCGGGGAATTCGAGCTGCACTACCAGCCGATCGTCACGGCGGACGAGCGGCGGGTGGTCTGCCGCGAGGCGCTGGTGCGCTGGCGCCACCCGACCCGCGGCCTCGTGCCGCCGGCCGCCTTCATCCCGCTCGCCGAGACGACCGGCCTGATCGACCGCCTCGGTACCTGGATCCTGCGCCGGGCCTGCCGCGACGCGGCCGCCTGGCGCGACGGCACGCGGGTCGCCGTCAACGTCTCGGCAGCGCAGGTGCGGCACGGATCCCTGATCGCCGCCGTCCAGTCCTCTTTGCGCGACTCGGGCCTGGGGGCGGACCGGCTCGAGATCGAGATCACCGAGAGCCTGCTGATCGACGGCGGCGAGGCGGTCGACCTGCTGCCGGCCCTGCGCCGCCTCGGGGCGCGCATCGCGCTCGACGATTTCGGCACCGGCTACTCGTCGCTCAGCTACCTGCGCCGCTTCCCCTTCGACACGATCAAGATCGACCGCTCCTTCATCGCCGACATCGCCGACCCCGATACCGCCGCGATCGTGCGCGCGGTGGTCGGCATCGCCGCCCAGCTCGGCGCGACGGTCACCGCCGAGGGCATCGAGACCGAGGCCCAGCTCGCGGCGGTGCGGCAGGCCGGGTGCACGGAGGCGCAAGGATTCCTGTTCGGCCGGCCGGCGCCGCTGGAGGCGGGGTGTGAGGAGGCGATGCCGGCTGGGGGGTGAGCGGCGTCAGTGGGCTTCGTTGACGATGGGATCGTCAATCGCGCCGGCTGAACGCACCTTGCGAACCTGCCCGCCCTTTGTGGGTGAGGGTCTGCCGCACGAGCACCTTGGCACGGATCGTCGTGCAGCCTTGCGGACATGCCCGGGGCTCTGGATGGACCCAAGGCGCGCCGGTCTCGATCATGGGACAGATCGCCGTCAGCGCATCCGCGAGAGACGGCGAACCCGTTGTGCCGCTGGTATCGACGGCCTAAGATGCTGATGCGCAAACACGATCTCGGGCCGGTCCGAGAGCGGCCGGGCCGTTGACTCATCTCGACGTGTCAGGCCGAGCCTGGAAGTCCAGAACCGTGGGCTAGGCGACGATGCGAGACCGGAACCAACGATCGTTTCCGATGACCATCGGTATGACTTGGATGCATTCCGCGTCGCGGACCGATCCGGGATCCGTCCAGGCGCTCAACTCTTCTTGCGGAACGCGTCCAGGCTGACCACCGAGGCACCCTCCTGGGGAGCATCGGTACGCTCGGCAGCCTCGTCGGCCTTCGCCTCGTCAGCGGCCTCGTCCTTGGGCGAGGCGTCCTTGGCCGCCGGCTTGGCCTCGGCCTTCGCGGCGGGCACGATCTTCGGCAGGTTGCTGCCGATCGCCGGGACCTTCGGCAGCGCCTCGCTCGGCTCGGAGCCCGCGCCGCGGATCGCCCGCAGGGAGGTGGTGCCGGCGGGGGCCGCATCCTCGTTCGTCGCCGTGCCGTCGTTGAGCTCGAACTTCAGGCCGAACTGCACCGAGGGGTCGAAGAAGCCGGTCACCGCCTCGAACGGCACGAGAAGCCGCTCCGGCACGCCGGAGAAGGACAGCCCGACCTCGAAGGTGTGCTCGGTGACACCGAGGTCCCAGAACTGATGCTGCAGGACGATCGTCATGTCCTGCGGGTATTTCTCCCGCAGGCGCTGCGAGATCCGCACGCCGGGATAGTCGGTCCGGAACGAGACGTAGAAATGATGCTCGCCGGCCAGGCCGTCGCGTGCCGCATCGCCCAGCACCTTGCGCACGACGTTGCGCAGGGCATCCTGCACCAGGAGATCGTAGCGAATCAGATCGTCTGCCATCAACCGTTGCCTGGCGCCGCATCGCTCGCGGGAAGGGAATTCGAGTGGAGGCTTCTGTTGCCAGGTGCCTCCGAACCCCGCCTATTCGGTGCTACCCGGTAGGACTTCGTTTGGTATTGGGGACCGCTTACGCGGCCACCGCCACCGGAGCAAAGTTGTCGTTGGCAACTATTGCATTGGCCCGATAACGGCGGAACCATGCCGAGCGAAAGCTCAACCTTTACGCCCTCGTCGATCCTATTTCGCCCCCGCCGAAGCCCGAACCGCACGGGCCGTTCCGGGCTTGGGTGGAGGCGCCGGGTACCGCCCCCGGGTCCGATAGGTTTATTTCGAAGAACGTTTATCGCCATAGCCGGCCTCGCGACCGGCAAGGCGAATATAGAGGGTCCCGTGCCGCTTTTGAAGCCCGCCGCGCGTCATTCTGTGACCGTTTCGCGATGTGATGCGCCGGCGCCAGCCTCCGGGCCCCCGAAACCGCGTCCGCGGGGGCGTCCCTGGCTCGGCGTCGGGATCGCCATCCTGTGGGTGCTGGTCCTGCAGGTGGCCGCGTTCGGGCTCGTCTACGGGGGGGTCGCGGCCATCGGTCGCCTGCCGGCCCTGCCGCCCGGCCTGCTGCCGTTCCCATCCTTGAGCGGCAGCGAGCGGGCGCTGCTCGCCCTGACGGTGCTGCCGCACGCCGCGCTCGCGCTCCTCGTCCTCGCCGGCCGGATCCGGCCGGGCCCGCACCTCGGCTTCACCCGCCCCGCCCTGTCGCGGCGCGCCGTGCTGCTGATCCTGCTCTGGCCGCCGCTCCAGGTCGCCGGCACCGCCCTGCTGCTCTGGCTCTCCGGCCAGTCCCCGGTCCGGGCCTGGCGGCTGTCGCCGTTCCTCACCGGCGGGGTGCTCTGGACCTGGGTCCTGTGGCTGGTGGTGCTGGCGCCGTTGGCGGAGGAGATGCTGTTTCGCGGCGAGCTGTTCGGGCGCCTCTCCCGTCTCCTGTCCCCCGCCGCCACGGTCGCGGTCAGCGCCGCGGTCTTCTCGCTCTGCCACGCCGAACGCGGCCTGCTCCAGCCGGTCTCGGTCCTGCCCCTCGGGGTGGCCTTAGGCGTCATGCGGCTGTGGACCGGCAGCCTGTGGCCCTGCCTCGCGCTCCACGCCGCGAGCAACGGCGCCGTGATCCTGGCGCGGGTGTGGAGTACCGGCTGATTCCACGTCCCGGGCGCTGCGATTCCAGCCGGACCCGCGTTATCCTGCCGGGCTACGCGGCCGGAGCGGGACACCGCCTCCCCGCTCAGAGCCCTTGGAAGCCCGCCGGGCGCCGCACGGCGCCCCGGGCCGTTTTCACGCGGAGGATGTCCGCCATGCGCCCCTACCACGCCCTCCTCCAGCGCATCCTCGACGACGGCGTCGAGAAGCACGACCGCACCGGCACCGGTACCCTGTCGGTGTTCGGCCACCAGATGCGCTTCGACCTCGCCGAGGGCTTCCCGCTCGTGACGACGAAGCGGCTGCACCTGAAGTCGATCATCCACGAGCTGCTGTGGTTCCTCGCCGGCGACACCAACGTCGCCTACCTGCAATCGAACGGCGTCACGATCTGGGACGAGTGGGCCGACGAGCACGGCGACCTCGGCCCGGTCTACGGCCGGCAGTGGCGATCCTGGGCCAAGCCCGACGGCGGCAGCGTCGACCAGATCGCCTGGGTGCTCGACGAGATCCGCCGCAACCCGGATTCGCGCCGCCTCGTCGTCTCGGCCTGGAACCCGGCCGACCTCGACCGCATGGCGCTCGCCCCGTGCCACTGCCTGTTCCAGTTCTACGTCGCCGACGGCCGGCTCTCGCTCCAGCTCTACCAGCGCTCGGCCGACGTTTTTCTCGGCGTGCCGTTCAACATCGCGTCCTACGCGCTCCTCACCCACATGATGGCGCAGGTGCTCGATCTGACCCCCGGCGACTTCGTCCACACGCTGGGCGACGCGCACCTCTATTCCAACCACATCACCCAGGCCCGGAAGCAGCTCTCCCGCGAGATCCGCCCGCTGCCCCGCCTGCACCTCGACCCGTCGGTGCGCTCGCTGTTCGATTTCCGCTACGCCGACATCGGCATCGAGGGCTACGACCCGCACCCGGCGATCCGGGCGCCGGTGGCGGTGTAGGGATGAGCCCTGGCATCGGTCGAGCGGAGCTCCAGGGCCTGGCCGACGAGAAGTCCGCCGACGCGGAGTTTCTCTGCGCGGCCGGGCGCTTCTCGAACGCGTACTACCTCGCCGGCTACGCGGTCGAAATCGGCTTCAAGGCGGTCATCGCCCGCCAGTTCACCGCCGACACCCTACCGGACCCGCGCTTCGTGCGGAGCATCTACACGCATGCGTTGACGGAACTCGTCGTCGCGGCGGGGATGACAGGGGATCTGAAGTCCCGCGCGCTCGCAGACCCCCATTTGAACCGACACTGGACGACGGTCATAGGCTGGAGCGAGGCGGCCCGCTACCGGCAATGGGACGGCCCGTCGGCGCGAGCTATGATCGAGGCCGTCGGCTCTACTCACGGAGTGCTGCCATGGATCCGTTCGTTCTGGTGAGGCCGAATCTCGCTGGCGGCCTCGCCCTGCTCGATCATCTCGACCGGGAATTCGGCGAGATCCGGGCCGCCCTCTGGGTGCGGGAGGATTTCGATTTGCCCTGGCGCCTGTGGATTGCCCCGGCACGCCGCGACGTCGACCGGGACGCCTTCATCGATGCGGTGATCCGCATCACGCAAGCTCACGACCGCGAACTGGCGGGGCTGATGGCCTACGACGTCCAACTCATCTCAGCGGACCATCCGGCGATGCCGCACCTGCGGATCATCGCCCCCGTCGACGGCACGCCGCCGATCTCGCTGACCAATCACCTCCTCGGCAGCTTCTTCCTGCCCGAGGCGGTCGTGTTGCGGATGCGGTGATGCCCGATCCCCGCATCACCCTCATCGTCGCCGTGGCGAAGAACGGCGTCATCGGCCGCGACAACGCGCTGATCTGGCGCCTGCGCAGCGACCTGCGGCGCTTCCGTGCCCTCACCATGGGCAAGCCGGTGGTGATGGGGCGCAAGACCTGGGACTCGATCGGCCGGCCGCTGCCGGGACGCCGGGTGATCGTGCTGACCCGCGACCCCGCCTGGGAGGCGCCCGGCACCGAAACGGCGGCCGGCTGGGATGAAGCCCTGCGGCTCGCCGGAGACGCGGAGGAGGTGATGGTGGCCGGCGGCGCCGAGATCTACGCGCTGGCCCTGCCGCATGCCGACCGGATCCACCTCACCGAGGTCGACGCCGCGCCCGAGGGCGACGCGCGCTTTCCCACGCTTCCCGCATCGTTCCGCGAGGTCGCCGCGGAGGCGCATCCGGCGGGTCCCGAGGACGAGCACGGCTTCCGGTTCGTGACGCTCGCGCGTCAGCCGGGGCACGACACGTCCGACGGAGAGAAACCATCTCACGATTCCGGGTGCGGCGATGGAACTCCCGTGCCATCGCAGAAACCTTGAGAATTCGGCCCGGGCCGGTGGTTGCTTTCGCGTGAGGCTCGGCCGATATCGCAGGGGAGCGAGACCAGAGCAGTGCGAGTGCCGCGCGGGACGCGAGAGACAGCGCGGGGCGTGCCGGCCGGGAAAGGACGTGGGCGAGCATGCCTTGGAGCAATCAGAGCGGCGGCAGTGGCGGCGGCGGCAACGGGGGCGGTCCCTGGGGCAATCGCGGCGGCAATAGCGGCGGTCCCTGGGGCGGCGGTTCGGGCGGCGGGGGCGGTGGCCCCTGGGGCGGCGGCGGCGGCTCGGGCGGCGGCAACCAGCCGCCGGACCTCGAGGACCTGCTGCGCCGCAGCCAGGACCGGCTGAAGAATCTGATACCCGGCGGCGGCTCGGTCGGCACCAAGGGCGCGATCCTGGCGGTGCTGGTCGTGCTGGTGCTGTGGCTGATGACCGGCTGGTACACGGTGCTGCCGAGCCAGGTCGGCATCAACACGGTGTTCGGCCGCTATACCGGCCAGTCCGGCGAGGGCCTGCGCTACAACTTCCCCTATCCGGTCGGCGCGGTGGTGAAGCCGAATGTCGGTGAGTCGCGCAGCATCCAGGTCGGCTACCGCTCGGGCGCCGGCGCCCAGCGCTCCCGGGACGTGCCCGAGGAGAGCCTGATGCTCACCGGCGACGACAACATCGTCGACATCGACTTCGACGTGCAGTGGCGCGTGAACCCGGCCAAGGCCGAGGATTTCGTGTTCAACCTCCAGAACCCCGAGGGCACCATCAAGTCGGTGGCCGAGAGCGCGATGCGCGAGGTGGTCGGCCGGCGCCAGATCCAGGCGATCCTGACCACCGAGCAGTCGAGCGTGGCGCAGGAGGTGCAGCAGATCATCCAGAAGGCGCTCGATTCCTACGGCGCCGGCGTGCTGATCAACGTGGTCCAGCTCCAGGGGGTGAGCCCGCCCTCCGAGGTGCGCCAGGCCTTCGTCGACGTGAACGCGGCCCAGCAGGACGCGGCGCGTGCCCGCAACGAGGCCGAGACCTATGCCAGCCGCGTCGTGCCCGAGGCCCGCGGGCGCTCCTCGCAGGTGCTGCAGCAGGCCGAGGCCTTCAAGTCCCAGGCCACCGCCGAGGCGACCGGCCAGGCCGCGCGCTTCCGCGAGGTCTACGAATCCTACAAGCTCGCGCCCGCGGTTTCCCGCGAGCGGATGTTCCTCGACACGATGGAGAAGGTTCTGGGCGGCGTGAACAAGGTGATCATCGACCAGGGCGGCGCGGCCGGCGCCGGCGCGACGGCGGCCGGCGTGCTGCCGGTCCTGCCGCTGCAGGATTTCGCCAACGCCGCCCGTCCGGCCCAGGGGAGCGCGCGATGAACGGCAACGTCCTCCGCACCGGCCTCGTGGTCCTCGGCGTCCTCGTCCTGGTGCTGATCTACGCCTCGGCCTTCACCGTGAGCCAGACCCAGCAGGCGCTGGTGCTGCAGTTCGGCCGGGTGCGCACCGTGCTGAACCAGGCCGGCACCGACAAGCCGGGCCTGTACTTCAAACTGCCGTTCTTCGAGAGCATCACGCTGTTCGAGAAGCGGCTGCTCGACCTCGACCTGCCGGTGCAGACCGTGCTCTCGGCCGACCGGCAGAACCTCGAGGTCGACGCCTTCGCCCGCTACAAGATCAGCGATCCGCTGCGCTTCTACCAGTCGGTGAACAACATCCAGGTCGCCAACCAGCGCCTGTCGAGCTTCACCAACGCGGCGATGCGCAACGTGCTCGCCAGCGCCTCGCGGGACGCCATCGTGCGCACCCAGCGCGAGGCCCTGATGAACCGCATCCAGGAAGAGGTGAACCGGCAGGCGAAGAATCTCGGCATCGAGATCATCGACCTGCGCCTGACCCGCGTCGACCTGCCGGCGGCGAACTCGCAGGCGGTCTACCAGCGGATGCGCACCGAGCGCGAGCGCGAGGCGGCGGATCTGCGCGCCAACGGCGCCCAGGTGGCGGTCACCATCAAGGCCAAGGCCGACCGCGACGTGACGGTGCTCGTCGCCGAAGCGAACCAGAAGGCCGACCAGCTCCGCGGCCAGGGCGAGGCGGACCGCAACCGCATCCTCGCCGACGCCTTCGGGCAGGACCCGGACTTCTTCGCCTTCTACCGCTCGATGCAGGCCTACGAGAAGGGCCTGAGCGGGCCCGAGACCCGGCTGGTGATCAGCCCCGGCTCGGAGTTCTTCCGCTACTTCAACGATCCGCAGGGCCGGGCACGCCCCGCCGCGGCTCCGGCGGCCGGCCAGTAGGCCGGCGGCCTCCACCGCGGACCGACACCTGACGATACCTGAGCGCCCCGCCCCGGCGGGGCGCATTGTTGTGACGGCGGGCCTCGCGGCCGGCCGGGCGGCGGAGAACGAGACAATGCGACCGCAGGGGGGAACAGGGCAGCGGGGAACGGGGACCGCCTGCAGGCGGCCGCGGGGGTGTCGGCCGTGAAGGAGATCCTGCCGTGAAGGATCTCGTCGCCGCCCTGGGCCTCGCCCTCGCCATTGAGGGCCTGCTCTGCGCCGCCTTCCCGGCGGCGATGCGCCGGGCGATGCAGGAGGCCTCGCAGACCCCGATGGAGCGGATGCGCCTCGTCGGCCTGCTCTCGGCCGCCGCCGGCGTCGTCGTGGTCGGCGTGGTGCGCCTGCTCCTCGGCTGAAGCCTGCGCCTCGCGCCCCCCTCACCGCGACCGCCCGGATCGCCTTCCCGGACCGACGCTTCGGACGCGACCGGCCGGGACTTGAACCGACCGGCCGGGAGACGATCTTAAGGGACGCTCCCGGCCCGGTCGCCGGGAGCTGCCCGGTCGGGACGGACGGAGGCGACACTAGGCCTCCCCGTTCTCGCGCCGGGCCGAACCGTGATGACGACGATCCTGCCCAACGAGGTTCCCTGATGGCCGCTTCCTCGCGCCGTAACCCCGCCTTCGCGAGACGGCGCCTGCCCGCCCTCGCGGGGGCCCTCCTGGCCCTGTCGGTCGGCACGGCGTCGCTGCCGGGCGTCGCCCTGGCCAAGGGGCCCGAATCGCTGGCCGACCTCGCCGACCAGGTGACCGACGCGGTGGTGAACATCTCGGCCTCGACCACCGTCGAGACGCGCAGCCGCACCCTGCCCCAGCTGCCGCAGGGCACCCCCTTCGAGGACCTGTTCGAGGAATTCTTCAACCGCCGCGGCCAGGGCGGCCAGGGCGGGGGCGAGAGCCAGCCGCGGGCGCCGCGCCGCTCGAACTCGCTCGGCTCCGGCTTCATCATCGATTCCTCGGGCATCGTGGTCACCAACAACCACGTCATCGGCGACGCCAACGACATCCAGGTGATCCTGCATGACGGCCGCAAGCTGAAGGCCGAGATCATCGGCAAGGATTCGAAGATCGACCTCGCGGTGCTGCGGGTGAAGCCCGATCCCGACCGGCCCCTCAAGTCGGTGCCGCTCGGCGACTCCGAAAAGATGCGGCCGGGCGACTGGGTGATCGCGATCGGCAACCCGTTCGGCCTCGGCGGCTCGGTCTCGGCCGGCATCGTCTCGGCCCGGGGCCGCAACATCGAGTCCGGCCCCTACGACAACTACATCCAGACCGACGCGGCCATCAACAAGGGCAATTCGGGCGGTCCGCTGTTCAACATGAACGGCGAGGTGATCGGCATCAACACCGCGATCCTGTCGCCGACCGGCGGCTCGGTCGGCATCGGCTTCGCGGTACCCACCGCCACCGCCGGCCCGGTGATCGACCAGCTGCGCCAGTTCGGCGAGGTGCGCCGCGGCTGGCTCGGGGTGCGGATCCAGAACGTCGACGACACCACCGCGGAAGCGCTCGGCCTCAAGGGTGGCGGCCGCGGCGCGCTGATCGCTGGCGTCGACGAGAAGGGCCCGGCCAAGACCGCCGGCCTCGAGGTCGGCGACGTGATCACCAAGTTCAACGGCGTCGACGTCAAGAGTTCGAGCGACCTGCCCCGCATCGTCGCCTCGACCCCGGTTGGCAAGGTCGTCGACGTGACCACGGTCCGCAAGGGCCAGGAGCAGACCAAGCAGGTGACCCTCGGCCGCCTGGAGGACAGCGACAAGCCGCAGCAGCAGGCCAATCTCAGCCGGCCGCAGCCGGAGGCGGACGTCACCCGCCAGGCGCTCGGCCTCAACCTCACCGGCCTCTCCGACGAGGCGCGCAAGCGCTTCGGGGTCAAGGACAGCGTCAAGGGCGTGCTGGTCACCCGGGTCGACCCCAACTCCAACGCCGCCGACAAGCGCATCCAGCCCGGCGACGTCATCGTCGAGGTCGGCCAGGAGGCGGTGAATTCCCCCGCCGACGTCACCCGCCGCATCGACCAGATCAAGAAGGACGGCCGCAAGTCGGCGTTGCTCCTCGTCTCCAACAAGGAGGGTGAGGTGCGGTTCGTGGCGTTGAGCCTGGAGTAGGCGAGAGGTGTGTGGCGGGTTTTTGCACTCGCCGCACCCATTCACGGCGCCTGTTCGATCTTCTTCAACGGCATTGTCACTCACTTCGTCATCCCGGGGCCGCGCAGCGAAACCCGGGATCCATAGCCGCCGACGTTTCAGAACGAAGCGGAACGCTGACCGCCTATTTCTCGAACCTCAGCGGTTATGGATTCCGGGTTCTCGCCTTTCGGCGAGCCCCGGGATGACGATCGAGGAAGCTCAAAGCACTTTACCTGAACATCCTTCGATGAGCCGGCCCTATTCAGGCCGGCCCTCCCCTCACTTCTGCGCGTCAATCAGCGGCGACCACGTCGGGTCGGAGGCGTAGGACGGGGTCGGGACCGGCTGCTCGACCTTGCCGGTGATGTCGACCATGTAGAGCTTGCCACCGGCCTGGCCGCCGGGATCGCGGAAGAACATCACGTACTGGCCGTTCGGCGCCCAGGTCGGGCCCTCGTTGTGGAAGCCCTCGGTGAGCACCCGCTCGCCGCTGCCGTCGGGCTTCATGATGCAGATCGCGAACGAGCCCTTCCGCTGGCGGGTGAAGGCGATGTAGTCGCCCCGCGGCGACCAGGCCGGCTGCGAGGCCGAGCCGTCGCCGAAGGACAGGCGGCGCGGGCTCGAGCCGTCGGCGCCCATGACGTAGATCTGCTGCTGGCCGCCGCGGTCGGACTCGAACACGATCTCGCGCCCGTCCGGCGAGAAGGACGGCGAGGTGTCGATGGCGTTGGCGTTGGTGATCCGGGTCTGCGCCTTGGAGGCGAGGTCCATCACGTAGATGCTGGCATTGCCGCCGTCCTGGTCGCTCATCACCAGGCGGCGCCCGTCCGGCGAGAAGCGCGGGCTGGTGCTCATCTCGGCATTGGTCGGGATCACCTGGCGGGAGCCGGTGGACAGGTTGATCACCTGGACCCGCGGCTGCTGGCCGGTGACCTGCGACATGTAGGTGATGTCCTGGGTCGAGGGCGAGTAGCGCGGCGCCACCACCGAGGCCTCGCCGCTCGTCAGGTAGCGCACGTTGGCGCCGTCCTGGTCCATGATGGCGAGGCGCTTGCGGCGGTGCTCCTTCGAGCCCGATTCGTCGACGAAGGCGACGCGGGTGTCGAAGAAGCCGCCGATGCCGGTGATCTTGGTGTAGACCGCGTCCGAGATCAGGTGGCCCATCCGCCGCGCGTTGGCGCCGTCGCCCGCATATTGCTGGCCGACCATCTGCTGGCCGGACAGGACGTCCCACAGCCGGAACTCGGCCTTGAGCCGGCCCGACCCGTCGCGGGTGACCCGGCCGGTGACGAGGCCCTGCACGCCGGTCTCCTTCCAGGCGGAAAAATTCGGGGCGGCGTCGAAGTTCGGGTTCTCGGGGAAGCGGGCCTTCTCGACAGGCGTGAAGTAGCCCGAGCGCTTCAGGTTGCTGGTCACGATGCCCGACAGGGTCGGGCCGAGGCTCGGATCGCCGGAGAAGTCGGCGATGGCGATCGGCATCGGCTGGAAGGCGCCGCCGGGGCCGATGCGCAGGTTGAGCTGCGCCTGCGCGGGGGCGGAGAAACCCGACACGAAGCCGGCGGCGAGGCACAGCCACAGGAGCGCGGCGAGCGCGTGACGCAATCGCGAGGAGGAGGGCATGGGAGGGGACGTCCGTCTTGGGTGAAACAGGCGGCCGGAGCGGACCATGTCAGGCCCGCGGCAGCTCGAACTCCGCGTTGATGACCCGCCAGTCGTTGTAGAACGGGGCGTACTGGGACGGGATGCGGAAGGGCGCGCAGCGCCGCACCGCCCGCACCGCGGCTTCGGCGATCGAGCGGTCGACCGCGCTGCCGCCGGCGCGCAGGATGCGCGGATCGGTGGTGAGGGAGCCGTCGGGGTTCAGGCGGATGTCGAGCTGCGGCAGCACGATGCCCTGCGCGGCACCGGGGGGCGCGGAGTAGCAGCGCTCGATCTGCTGCTGCAGCAGGCCGACCAGGGCGTCGCGTTGGCTTGGGTTGAGGCGCTGCGACGTGCCGGTGGCGGCGCCAAGCGCCGCCGTGCGCTGCACCTCGCGGCCGGTGGCGCCGGTCGAGTGCGACGGCCCATGGGCCGCCAGCACGTCGCGGATCGCGCCCGAATTGAATTTGGCGGCGAGTTCGGCCTGGTGCCGCGCCTTGGCTTCGGCGGCGGCCTTGGCCCTCGCATCCGCCACGGCCTTGGCCTTGGCGGCAGCCTCGGCCTTCGCCTTTGCTTCCGCGGCGGCGTGGGCCTTGGCTTCGGCGTCCGCCTTCGCCTGCGCTTTCGCCTCGGCTTCAGCCTCGGCCTTGGCTTCGGCCTCTGCCTTCGCCTCGGCGCGAGCCTTCGCGTCGGCCCGGGCCTTGGCCTCGGCCTGAGCCTTCGCCTCGGCTTGAGCCTTGGCTTCCGCCCGCGCCTTCGCTTCGGCCTGAGCCTTCTCTGCCTGCGCCTTCTCTGCCTGAGCCTTGGCCTTCGCTTCGGCCTCCGCTTCCGCCTTGGCCTCGGCCCGGGCCTTGGCGTCGGCCTTCGCCTTCGCGGCGGCCTTCTCGGCAGCCGCCTTCTCAGCTGCCGCCTTTGCTTCGGCCAGTTCCTCGCGCCGGATCGCCTCGGCCTCGGCCTTCTCGGTGGCGGCCTTCTCAGCCGCCGCCTTGGCTTCCTTGGCCGCCGCGGCCGCGGCCGCCTTGGCGGCAGCCTTCGCGGCCTCCTTGGCAGCTTCCTTGGCCGCCTCGCGCGCCGCTTCCTTCGCCGCCTCCTTGGCCTCGCGCTCCGCCTCGGCCTTGGCTTCGGCGCGGGCTTCGGCCTCCGCCTTGGCCTTCGCGGCGGCAGCGGCTGCCGCGGCCTTCTCGGCATCCGCCTTGGCGGTGTCGGGGCGCGCGGGCGGGAGCGGGGCGGGCTCGGGCTGCTCGAGGGCCGGGCGCAAAGGCGGCACCGGCATCTCCTCGGCGTTGGCGACCTTCATCTCCGGCGGGCGCGTCGGCGGCGTCGGGACGTCGGACTTGGCCTCGCCGGGGTCGTTCTCCTGCTGCTTGTCGGCGACCCGGTCGGCGCGCGGGCTCTTGGCGGGGGCCTCGCCGTCGCGCTGGCCCTTGGTCAATTCCGAAAACTGGTTCTCGGTGATGACCTCGACCGGCACGCCCTCCTCGGCCTGCGGCAGCACGTGCGAGGCGGCGGCGAAGAGCGCCAGCCCGATCAGCACCACGTGCGCGCCGGCCGAGACCCAGACGCCGGGTTCGGACCTGTCGAAGGGAAACACCACGGCGAACCCCGCCTCACTAACGCTGGTCGGGCTCGGTCACGAGGGCGACCTTCTTGAAGCCGCCGCTCGTCACGATCGCCATCACCTGGGCGACGCGGCCGTAATCGACCCGCTTGTCGCCGCGCACGAACACCCGCTCCTCGAAGCCGTCCTTGGCGGTGGCCGAGATCCTGGCGACGATCGCGTCGTCGGTGAGTTCGTCCTCGCCGAGGAAGACTTGGCCGGTCTGGCGGATCGAGAGGGTGACCGGCTTCGAATCCTGGTTGAGCGGAGCGGCCTTGGTCTGCGGCAAGTCGAGCGGCACGCCGACGGTCATCATCGGCGCGGCGACCATGAAGATGATCAGGAGCACCAGCACGACGTCGATGAACGGCGTCATGTTGATCTCGTTGATCGCGCCGCCGCTCCGCCGGCCGCGCCGACGGCGCCCGCCGCCCTGTGCCGCTCCGGAGGCCATGCCCATCTGGCTCAATCCTTCCTTGAGTGTCGCTTGGTCAGGCCGCGAGGCCGATGCGCTCGTCGATCTGGCGCGACAGGATCGCCGAGAACTCGTCGGCGAAGCCTTCGAGGCGCCCCTGGGACTTGGCCACCGAGGCCTGGAGCTTGTTGTAGGCGAGCACCGCGGGGATCGCCGCGAACAGCCCGATGGCGGTGGCGAACAGGGCCTCGGCGATGCCGGGCGCCACGACCGCGAGCGAGGTGTTCTTCGAGGCGGCGATCGACGTGAAGGCGGTCATGATGCCGAACACCGTGCCGAAGAGGCCGATATACGGGCCGGCCGAGCCGATCGAGGCGAGGAACAGGAGGCGCGATTCGAGGCGCTCGACCTCGCGCTGGATCGTCACGTCGAGCACCTTGTCGATGCGCTGGCCGAGGCTGCGGATCGAGCGGCCGGAGCCCTCGTAGGAGCGGCGCCACTCGCGCATCGCGGCGACGAACAGGGCGGCGAGCCCGGTCGCCGGCTTGTCGTTGTAGGCGCGGAAGAGCTCCTCCAGCGGCCGGCCGGACCAGAACTCCTCCTCGAACGCGTCCATCTCCGCCTTGGTGCGGCGGAAGAGCAGCGTCTTGTCGATGATGATCGACCAGCACCAGATCGACGAGCCGAGCAGGCCGAGCATCACCACCTTGACGACGAAGTGGGCCTGCCAGAACAGGCCGAACATCGTGATCTCGGCCACGGGCATCGCCTGGGCGGCATCGGCGGGATTCATGCGGCTTATCCTCGCGTCCCGGGCCGATGAACGGCCCGCGGGCACTCCAACCGGGATCGGGGCTTTTCGTATCGTGGTTCGATCGCGCCCGAATCTGTCGAAAGTATGGGCCGCCGCTCCACGAAAGAGCTTTCGCCCGCCGCGAGTTAAGCTCCCGCCAGGGTTAAGGAATGGTGAGCACGATCGCTCAACGCCGCGTGAGCGTCCGGCGCAGGGCCTCCGGCAGGCGCACGGCGCGGCCTTCGCGCACGCAGGCCACCACGACGTCGGCCCGCACCAGGGTCTCGTCGCCGCGGCGCACCTCCTGGTCGAGATGCATCGAGGCGCCGCGCAGGTCCCGGGTCGCGGTCAGCACCGTCAGGGCGTCGTCCATGCGGGCGGGCTTGAGGTAGTCGAGGGTCATGCGCCGCACCACGAAGACGAGCCCGTCCGCCTCCCGGTGCAGGTCGGACTGGTCGCCGGCGAGCCCGCGCAGCAGCTCGGTCCGGCCCCTTTCCATGAAGCGCAGGTAGCTCGCGTGGTAGACGAAGCCGGAGAAATCCGTATCCTCGTAGTAGACGCGCACCGGTAGGGCGTGGGCGTCAAGTGGCATGGTCTCGGTCACGCTGGGTCAGTCCTCTCGTTCCACAGTACACGACACAGCAGATTGCGCGGTGCGGTAACGACGGCCGAGAGCATGAACCCTCCCCCCTCTGCGGGGGAGGGTGGCGAACGGAGTGAGCCGGGAGAGGGGAGCCACGCGTCCGGATATAGCGGACCCGTTCCGACGGGCGCCCTCTGGATGAACGTCGCGCTGCCCCTCTCCCGCCCGGCTCCGCCGGGCACCCTCCCCCGCAGAGGGGGGAGGGTTCATGCTCCCGACCGTTGGCTCCCGCAGTGCGCAACCTGCTGTGTCGTAAACGTACTTCTCAGTCAGGCACCGGCCTCCGCCCCCAACTCCACCAACACGATCTCCGGCGGCACGCCGAGGCGGATCGGTGCGATGCTGAGCCCCAATCCCCCCGAGATCACGAGGTCGCTCGCCTCGCGGACATGGCCGTAGACGAAGCGGCGGGGATAGCGCGACGGCACCACCGGCGACCAGCCGAACAGCCGCACCTGCCCGCCATGGGTGTGGCCCGACAGGGTCAGCGCCACCCGGGCCGGCACCTCGGCGAAGATGTCGGGCTCGTGCGCGAGCAGGATCATCGGCGCGCCGTCGGGCACCGCCGCCAGGGTGGCGGGCAGGTCGTGCAGGCCGACCCGCCCGCGGCCGGTGCGGCGCCGGGCCGGCAGCAGGGCGAGCTGGTCCTCGAGCCCGGCGAGCCAGACCGGGCCGGCCCGGGTCGCGAGCGGCACGGCCTCGTTCGACAGGACCCGGATGCCGACCTGCGTCAGCGCCGTGCCGGCGGCGGTCGGCCCGTGGCCGCGGCGCAGGGCCTCCGGATCCTCCCACCAGTCGTGGTTGCCGAGCACGGCGTAGACCCCGAGGGGCGCCGTCAGGCCGGCGAGCACCGGCGCCCATTCGGCCGCCGGAATGACGCGGGTGACGTAACGCTGGCCCACCATGAAGTCGCCGACCAGCACCACGAGATCGGCCTCGAGCGCGTTGGTGGCCGCGACGATGCCGGCGATGCGCTCCAGGCTCATCCAGGGATCGCAGGCATGGATGTCGGTGAGGACGGCGATGCGAAGGCGCAATCCCGCCGGCCAGGGCGCGGCGGGGTTCGGCTCGATCGCGTAACGGGTCACGACCTGCCGGAACGGCTCGATCCCGGTGGCGTAGGCGCCCGTGCTGACACCTGAGAGCGCGACGGCGCCCGCTCCCTGGAGCACGCGGCGGCGGGTGAACAGGCGGTACCCCCTGCCCTCCTCACGCATCCTCGTCCCCGGGAAAGAGCCCGAACTGCACCGTGGGATCGCGGTTCGGCTCCGGCAGGCCGAGATGGCGGAAGGCGTGGGCGGTGAGCACCCGGCCGCGTGGGGTGCGCTGCACGAAGCCCTTCTGGATCAGGTAGGGCTCGATGATCTCCTCGATCGCGTCGCGCGGCTCGGAGAGCGCCGCCGCGATCGTCTCGACCCCGACCGGCCCGCCGTTGAACGAGTGGGCGATGATGTTGAGGTACTTGCGGTCCATCGTGTCGAGCCCGGCGGGATCGACGTCGAGGAGCCGCAGGGCCCGGTCGGCGATGGCGCGGGTGATGGTCGGCGCGTCCTCCACGATGGCGAAGTCGCGCACCCGCCGCAGCAGCCGCCCGGCGATGCGGGGCGTGCCGCGCGCGCGCTTGGCGATCTCGTTGGCCCCGTCCGGCGCCATGCCGATGCCGAGCACCCGGGCGCCGCGGCTGACGATGAGTTCGAGCTCGTCGATGTCGTAGAATTCGAGCCGGATCGGGATGCCGAAGCGGTCGCGCAGCGGCGTCGTCAGCAGGCCCGCCCGGGTGGTGGCGGCGACGAGCGTGAATTTCGGCAGCTCGATCTTCACCGAGCGGGCGGCCGGCCCCTCGCCGATGATCAGGTCGAGCTGGTAATCCTCCATCGCCGGATAGAGGATCTCTTCCACCGCCGGGTTGAGGCGGTGGATCTCGTCGATGAACAGGACGTCGCGCTCTTCGAGGTTGGTGAGCTGCGCCGCCAGGTCCCCGGCCTTGGCGATCACCGGGCCGGAGGTCGAGCGGAAGTTCACCCCGAGCTCGCGGGCGACGATCTGGGCGAGCGTGGTCTTGCCGAGGCCGGGGGGACCGACGAACAGCACGTGGTCGAGGGCCTGGCCGGTCTTCTTCGCCGCGTCGATGAACACCTGGAGGTTGGCGCGGGCGGCGCGCTGGCCGGTGAAGTCGGCGAGGCTGAGCGGCCGGATCGACGCGTCGGCGTCGTCCTCGCGGCGCTCGGGGGTGAGGAGGGCTTTGGGCTTGCTCAAGCGGGACCTGACGGGCTCTCGACGGACGGCGCGAGGCCGGCGGCACCCGCGTCCCCGGATGTAATCGCTGCGTTCTGTCGCACAACGCGACCGATCGCGCTACGCTGCGGCGCAAACCGACCGGAGAGCCAGACCCCGTGACGACGCTGGAGCCCGCGGCGAGCGCCGCCGCGCCCGACCTGGACCCATCCCGGCCCGTCACCCTGGCGGAAAGCCTGCCGGTCTGGCTGCGGATCGCCGCCCTGTCCTTCGGCGGGCCGGCCGGGCAGATCGCGGTGATGCACCGGGTGCTGGTCGAGGAGCGGCGCTGGATCTCCGAGAACCGCTTCCTGCACGCGCTCAACTTCTGCACCCTCCTGCCCGGGCCGGAGGCGCAGCAGCTCGCCACCTATGTCGGCTGGCTGATGCACGGGGCCCGGGGCGGTCTGCTGGCCGGCGGGCTGTTCGTGCTGCCGGGGCTGGTCGCCATCATGGCCCTGAGCTGGATCTACGTCCTCTACGGCGAGGCTGGCCCGGTCGCCGGGCTGTTCTTCGGCCTCAAGGCCGCGGTGCTGGCGATCGTGCTCGAGGCGGTGCAGCGGATCGGCCGGCGGGCCCTGCGCGGCCGGGCGATGACCGGGCTGGCGGCGGCCGCCTTCGTCGGCATCTTCTTCCTCGACGTGCCGTTCCCGCTGATCGTCGTGGCGGCGGGCCTCGTCGGATTCCTCGGCGGCCGGGCCGGGCATCCGGCCTTCCGGCCCGGGGGCGGGCACGCGGCGAAGCCGGGGGACGGCCCCTACCTGTTCGGCGACGACGCGCTGCCGCGGGAGCGCACGACCTGGGGCGAGACGCTCGCCACCCTCGCGCTCTGGTCGGCGATCTGGCTCGTTCCGGTCGCCGCGCTCCTCCTCGCACTCGGTCCGGACGACGTCTACTCCCGCATCGCGGTGTTCTTCTCCAAGATGGCGCTCGTCACCTTCGGGGGCGCCTACGCGGCCTTGGCTTACGTGGCGCAGGCGGCGGTGGAGCAGTACGGCTGGATGCGGCCGGGCGAGATGCTCGACGGGCTCGGCATGGCCGAGACCACGCCGGGCCCCCTCATCATGGTCACGCAGTTCGTCGGCTTCCTCGCCGCCTTCCGGGCGCCGGGGGCGCTGCCGCCGCTCCTCGCCGGCACGCTCGGCGGGTTGCTCACCACCTGGGTCACCTTCGCGCCCTGCTTCCTGTGGATCTTCGTCGGCGCACCCTTCATCGAGCGCCTGCGCGGCCATCGGGCGCTCGCCGGCGCGCTCTCGGCGATCACCGCGGCGGTGGTGGGGGTGATCCTCAACCTGGCGGTCTGGTTTTCCCTCCACACGCTGTTTCGCGAGTTGCGCCCGGTGGCGGTCGGGCCGGTGCGGCTCGACGTGCCGGTGCTCGCGAGCGTCGACCCCTACGCGCTCGCCCTGGCGCTGGCAGCGACCGTGGCTTTGTTCCGGTTCCGGGTCGGGATGATTCCGGTGCTCGGGGCCTGCGCCGCGGCGGGTGTGGCCTTGCGGCTGGCGGGGCAGATCTGAACCCCGGGCTCCGTCCGACGCGCGGTCACGCCGCCGCCAGCAGGTCGGCCCGGTACAATCCCGAGGCATCCGGCCCCGCGGCGCCCGCCTCGACCTGCCCCGCCGCCGCCATCTCGGCGAACAGCCAGCCGAGGGCGGACGGATCGGGGACCAGCTCCGCCTCGCCGAGGGCGATGTAGTTGCCCACCTCGGCCACCGGGCCGCCCGGTGCGAGCCGCAGCGATCCGGTGAGCCCGCGCAGGATCAGCGCCGGATCGAGCCCGAGATGGCGCGGGCTCCCGAGGAGCGCGGCCAGCGCCTCGCGGTTTCCCGGCTCGCCGCACCAGCGCGCCGCCCGCCTCACCGCGCGCAGGAGCGGCGCCGCCCGGTCCTCCATCTCGGCCGGCAGCGCCAGCACCTTCTCCGGGCAGCCCGGGGCGATGGCGACTCCGAGCGCCGCGATGCGCCCGACCCCGGCCTCGACCGCGACGCTGCTCCACGGCGCACCGACGCAGAAGCCGTCGATCAGGCCGCGCTCCAGCGCCTCGACGGTGCGGGGCGGCGGCACCACGACGAGGCGCACCGCCGAGAGCGAGCTGCCGCCGAGCGCCAGCAGCCGCCGCCACTGGTAGGTGTGGCTGGAGAACGGGTGGACGGTGGCGAGCGTCAGCGGCCGCCCCTCGCCGGCGCGCGCCTCGGCCACCCGGGCCAGCGCCCGGGCGACGTCGGGCACGGCGTCGGAAGCGGCATCGAGTGCCTGCCAGAGCGGCAGCGACAGGGTCACGGCGTTGCCGTCGCGGGCGAGCGCCGCGGGCGCGATCAGGCGGGCCTGCGGCCCGGAGAGGCCGAGATGGCAGGCGAGCGCGAGCGGGGCCAGGATGTGGGCGCCGTCGAGGAGGCCGAGGGCCAGGCGGTCGCGCAAGGTGGCCCAGGATGGCTCGGCGACGAGGTCGACCTCCAGCCCCTCCTCCGCCGTGAAGCCGCGCTCCACCGCGGCGACCAGCACGGCGGCGTCGGTGAGCGGGACGTAGCCGAGCTGCAGCCTCATCCGAGCAGGTCCGCGGCGGTGACGATGGCGCGGGCGATGTCGACGATCTTGCGCTTCTCGTTCATGGCCTTGCGGCGCAGCTGCTTGTAGGCCTCGTCCTCGGTCAGGCCCTTGGCGCTCATCAGGATGCCCTTGGCGCGCTCGATCAGCTTGCGGTCGGCGAGCTCGCTCTTGGCCTCCGTGAGCTCGCGCTGCAGCCGCGCGAAGGCGTTGAAGCGCAGGATCGCGATCTCGATGATCGGTTTGATCCGCTCGGCGCGCAAGCCGTCGACGATGTAGGCCGAGATGCCGGCATCCACCGCCGCCTGCATCATCGGCGCGTCCGAGCGGTCGACGAACATCGCCACCGGGCGCTCGACGAGGCGCGAGACCCCGAACATCTGCTCCAGCAGGTCGCGGCTCGGGCTCTCGAGGTGGATCACCACCACGTCGGGCGAGAGGGCGGAGAGCCGGTCGAGGAGGTCGGCGGTGTCGGGGATCACCACCACCCGCGCGCCCTCGACGGCGCGCAGGCCCTCCTCCAGGATCGCGGCCCGGGCGCGGCTCGGGTCGACGACGGCGATGACGAGGCTGTTGTCCCCGGAGGACGGGGCCGAGGGGGTTGCGCGGTCGGGCATGTCGGCGTCGGATCACGCAAATGTCGGGCCTGAGACGGTGCTCGGCTCAGGGTGGACAAGGATGGGCGGACAAGAAGCGGCAGGACCGAACCTTACCCCGGGGGAGGTCCGGGCGACACCCCCGAAAGGCACGGATCGGCCCGCCGACACGAAAGCGCAAAGAAACGGCCCCGCTTCGGCCCGAAACGCAGGCTTCACTCCCGCCAGGATCGAGCGGGAGGTTCGGATGCGGCAGAACGGGCGGACGCGCAAGCCGGCGGAGACGAGCGCGATCGGCAACCTGCCCGGCGCCTCGCGGGGCTACCTGCCGCTCCTGCCCACCGCCTGCGTGGCGGTCTGCCTCGCCGCGGGCTCGCTGTACTGGCGCGAGGCGCCGCCGCGGGCACCGGAGAGCCACGTCGCGGCGTTGCAGCCGCTTCCGGGCGGCGACCTCTTCCGCATCGTCCCGGAAGCCGACGGGCGGGCGCGTGCGCCCTACCCGCTCGAATTCGAGCAGCAATTCCCGCTGATCGCCGGCCTGCCGGCCGAGGCCCCAATGCCGGCGCTGCCGGTGCTGCCGAACCCGGAGGCCAAGGAGACCAGGCCGGAGAAGGCCCCGCGCCGCACGGCCACCCATCGCCCGCGGGCGGTGCCGGCCCTGGCGGTGCCGGCTCTGGCAGACCTGCGCCCGCCGGTCCGGCCCGACGACCTCAAGGTCCGGACGCCGACCGCCGAGAAGCCGGCGCCGGCGACCCGCACGGCGAGCGGCGGGGCTGAGCCGGAGCGCACGCCCTGGCTGCCTTTCGCGCCGACCGGCCGGCTGGTGACGCAGACCATGGTGGCGCTCGGCGACGGCGTGACCAATGCGGGCGCGGCGATGATCGACCTCATCGACCGCCGGCGCTGAGCCCGGGTTGGACCGGACGGGAGGCCGCTCTAGCTACCCGCGTCACGGCATTGTTCGGGACGCACCATGGCGCTGCTCATCGAGGATTACGCACTCGTCGGCGACGGGCGCAGCGCCGCGCTGATCGGGCGCGACGGCAGCGTGGACTGGCTGTGCTGGCCGCGCTTCGACGCCTCCGCCTGCTTCGCGGCCCTGCTCGGCACCCGGGAGGATCACGGCCACTGGCGCATCGCGCCCGCCGAGCCGGCGACGACGACCCGGTGCTACCGCGAGAACACGCTGGTGCTCGAGACCACCCACGAGACCGCCGAGGGCGCCGTCAGGGTGGTCGACTACATGCCGGTCGAGGACGGCACCCACCTGGTGCGTCTCGTCGAGGGCATCCGCGGCCGGGTGGCGATGCGCATGGACCTGGTGGTGCGCTTCGATTACGGCTCCGCCATCCCCTGGGTCTCGCGCAGCGAGAACGACGACCTGCGGGCCATCGCCGGCCCCAACAAGCTCGTCCTGCGCACCCGCGCCCCGCTGAAGGGCGTCGGCCAGTCGACGGTGTCGGACTTCACCGTCGAGGCGGGCAAGAGCGTCTCCTTCGTGCTGAGCTACGGCCTCTCGCACGAGGAGGACCCGGCCCCGATCGAGCCGCGCAAGATGCTGGCCTCGACGACCGCCTGGTGGCGCTCCTGGTGCCAGCGCTGCCACGGCGGCACGCCCTGGGACGCGGTGCTGACCCGCTCGCTCCTGACCCTGAAGGCGCTGATCTACCGGCCGACCGGCGGCATCGTCGCCGCCCCCACCACCTCGCTGCCGGAAGAGATCGGCGGCGTGCGCAACTGGGACTACCGGTTCTGCTGGCTGCGCGACTCCACCTTCACGCTGCTCGCCTTGATGGATGCGGGCTACATCGACGAGGCCCGGGCCTGGCGCGACTGGCTAACCCGCGCGGTGGCCGGCAGCCCGCAGCAGGCGCACATCCTCTACGGCATCGCCGGCGAGCGGCTTCTGCCCGAGATCGAGCTCGACTGGCTGCCCGGCTACGAGGGCTCGCGCCCGGTACGGGTCGGCAACGCCGCGGCCCAGCAATTCCAGCTCGACGTCTACGGCGAATTGTTCGACGCCCTGTTCCAGGCCCACCAGCGCGGCATGCTCGCCGACGAATCGGGCGTCAGGGTCGGCCGCGCCCTGCTCGACCACCTGGAGCGGGTCTGGACCGAGCCCGACGAGGGCATCTGGGAGGTGCGCGGCGGGCGCAAGCACTTCGTCCACTCGAAAGTGATGGCCTGGGTGGCCTTCGACCGGGCGATCCGCTTCTACGAGGCACACGCCGCCGACGAGCCGACCGCCGGCGACGCCACGGCTGTCGAACGCTGGCGCGGCGTGCGCGACCGGATCCATCGCGAGGTCTGCGAGAAGGGCTTCGATCGTGAGCTCAACAGCTTCGTACAGTATTACGGCGCGAAGGACCTCGATGCGAGCCTGCTGCTGATCGCCCATATGGGCTTCCTGCCCCAGGACGACCCGCGGGTCGTCGGCACCGTCGAGGCGATCGGCCGTGACCTGATGCACGAGGGCTTCATCCTCCGCTACGACACCCACGGTCAGACCACGGACGGCCTGCCGGCCGGCGAGGGCGCCTTCCTGCCGTGCAGCTTCTGGTACGCCGACAACCTGATCGGGCTCGGCCGGCGCGACGAGGCGCGGGCCCTGATCGAGCGGCTGCTCGCCCTGTGCAACGATGTCGGGCTGCTGGCCGAGGAGTACGACCCGGTGCGCAAGCGCCAGGTCGGCAATTTTCCGCAGGCGTTCAGCCATGTCGCGCTCGTCAACACGCTTCTGAACTTCAGTCGGACGATCGGACCCGCTAAGGAGCGCGGCGGAGACCCGGACGCTTCCGGACATCCGGGCCAGCAACCCGTGATGCCCGCCCAAGCGGCCCAGGGGCCCGCGTCGTGAGGCGCGGGCGCGGACCCTTTCACGTCAAGAGGCCCTGAAGATGAGCGCAGCCGACACCAAGCCGAAGGCCGGCACCAGCGAGATCGACCAGCGCAGCATCGACACGATCCGCACGCTGACGATCGACGCGGTGCAGAAGGCGAATTCGGGCCATGCCGGCGCCCCCCTCGGGCTCGCCCCGGTCGCCTTCACCCTGTGGAACCACTACCTGCGCTACGACCCGGCGCACCCGCACTGGCCGAACCGCGACCGCTTCGTGCTCTCGGTCGGCCACGCCTCGATGCTGCTCTACTGCCTGCTCCACCTCGCCGAGGTGGCGGAGAAGGACGGCGGCAACGCCCCGGCGGTGAGCCTGGAGGACATCAAGAAGTTCCGCCAGCTCGACAGCCGCACCCCGGGCCACCCGGAATACCACTTCACCACCGGCGTCGAGGTGACGACGGGACCGCTCGGCCAGGGCGTGGCGAATTCCGTCGGCATGGCGATGGGCGGCCGCTTCCTCGGCGAGCGCCTGGCCTACGGCGACCAGCCGCTCTTCGACTACAACGTCTACGCGCTGTGCAGCGACGGCGACCTGATGGAGGGCGTCGCCTCCGAGGCCGCCTCGATCGCCGGGCACCTGCGCCTGTCGAACCTGTGCTGGATCTACGACAACAACACCATCACCATCGAGGGCCACACCGACCTCGCCTTCAGCGAGGAGGTCGCCGCCCGCTTCCTGGCCTATGGCTGGCAGGTGCTGCGCGTCGCCGATGCCAACGACACCGTCGCTGTCTCCCACGCCATCGAGACCTTCCTGCAATCGGGCGACCGCCCGACGCTGATCATCGTCAACTCGGTGATCGGCTACGGCGCGCCGACGAAGCAGGGCACCCCGAAGGCCCATTCGGACGCGCTCGGCCCCGACGAGGTCAAGGGCGCCAAGCGCGCCTATGGCTGGCCGGAGGACGCCCAGTTCCTGGTGCCGGACGGCGTCTACGACAATTTCCGCCAAGGCATCGGCGCCCGCGGCAAGGCGCTGCGGGAAGAGTGGCTGGCTTTGGTCGAGGAGGTGAAGGCCGGGGACGCTGCCCTCGCCAAGGACCTCGCGGCCTATCTCGACGGGAACCTGCCCGAGGATTGGGACGCCGACATCCCGGTCTTCCCGGCCGACGCCAAGGGCCTCGCCACCCGCGAATCGTCCGGCAAGGTGCTGAACGCGCTCGCCAACCGGGTGCCGTGGCTGCTCGGCGGCTCGGCCGACCTCGCGCCCTCGAACAAGACCAAGCTCGAGAGCCCGGAGGCCGGCACCCTCGGCCCATTCACGCCCGGCGGGCGCAACATCCATTTCGGCGTGCGCGAGCACGCGATGGGCTCGATCGTCAACGGCCTCGGCCTCGTCGGCCTGCGCGCCTACGGGGCGACCTTCCTGGTCTTCTCCGACTACATGCGCCCGCCGATCCGGCTCGCCGCCCTGATGGAGCTGCCGGTCTTCCACGTCTTCACCCACGATTCGATCGGCGTGGGCGAGGACGGACCGACCCACCAGCCGGTGGAGCACCTGCTGGCGCTCCGCGCGATCCCCGGCCTCGTCACCTTCCGGCCGGCCGACGCCAACGAGGTGGCGGAGGCCTACCGGGTGATCATGCAGCTCAAGCACCAGCCGGCGGTGCTGGCGCTGAGCCGCCAGCCGCTCCCGACCGTCGACCGGGACAAGTACGGCCCGGCCTCCGGCACCGCCAAGGGCGCCTACGTGCTCGCCGGCACCGAGGAGGCGAAGCCCGACGTGATCCTGATCGGCACCGGCTCCGAGGTGCAGCTCTGCCTCGGCGCCTACGAGACCCTGAAGGCCGAGGGCGTGAAGGCCCGGGTGGTGTCGATGCCGTCCTGGGACCTGTTCGAGCAGCAGGACGAGGCCTACCGCAACAGCGTGCTGCCGCCCGAGGTGACGGCCCGCGTCGCGGTCGAGCAGGGCTCGGTGATCGGCTGGGACCGCTACGCCGGCAGCACCGGCACGATACTGGGCATGCACACCTTCGGCTCCTCGGCGCCGATCAAGGACCTGCAGACCAAGTTCGGCTTCACGCCGGAGAAGGTTTTGGAGGCGGCGCGCGCCCAGTTGGCGAAGAAGAAGGGCTGAGCCACGAGTGCGGGAGCCCGTCGGCACCTCCGGCGGGCTTCACATCCTCCATCGTCATCCCGGGGCTCGTCGAAGACGAGAACCCGGGATCCATAACCGCTGAGGTTCGAGAAACGGTCGGTCAGCCTTCCGCTTCATCCTGAACCGTCGGCGGTTATGGATCCCGGGTTCCGCTTCGCGGCCCCGGGATGTTGGGGTGGACGGCCCCCGCCGGCATCATAGGTGCCAGATTGGGGTCGTCTGAA
>NZ_FPCB01000071.1:0-18288 GCF_900116815.1 Methylobacterium sp. 174MFSha1.1
ACCTCGTGGCCCAGAGCCCGGATCTGGCGCGCCCAGTGATGGGCGGTGGCGCAGGCCTCCATCGCCACGATGGTGGCGGGGATCTTCTTGAGCGCCGGCAGCAGCTTGTCGCGCGAGACGCGCTCGGTGCTCACCACGGCGCCCTGCGCGTCCTGGGCCTCGAACTGGAAGACGGACTTGGCGATGTCCAGGCCGATGATGCTAATCTGCGTCACGGACGGTCTCCTCGGTTGGGTGTCAGACGACCTCAACCTGGCACTTATGATGCCGGCGGGGGCCGTCCACCCCAACATCCCGGGGCCGCGACAGCGGAACCCGGGATCCATAGCCGCCGACGACGCAGGATGAGACGGAACGCTGGTCGCTCTATCCTGAAGCGTCAGCGTTTATGGATCCCGGGTTCTCGGCTTCGCCGAGCCCCGGGATGACATCAAGGGTTTCACGACGTTCGGTGTCCAGGTCGGCGAAGCGCTCCGCGGCTACCGCCGCACCCGCCGGCCCCGCGCCTCTTCGGCCACCGCATCCTCCTGCGCCCGCAGCCGGTCCACGAACACCGTCGCCGCCCGGGCGATGTGCTGGCGCGAGAGCTGATCCGCGGAGTCGCCGTCGCCGGCCGCGATCGCGTCGAGGATCGCCGCGTGCTCGTCCCAGATGCGGCGCGGCATCGTCTCGTCCTCGCGCAGGACCTCACCCATGATCCGCCGCAGGTGGTTGAAGTGCGGCGCGGCGGTCTCGACGATGATCGGGTTCTCGGCGATCTCGCCGAGGAAGCGGTGGAAGGCGATGTCGGCCGCGATCAGCTCCGCGACCGATCCGGTCTCCGCCGCCGCGCGCCCCGCCGTCACGAGGGGAGGGCCCTCGGCGCGGGCGCGGGCCGGGTTGCGCTCGGCGGCGAGCCGGCTCGTCAGCCCTTCGAGCACGCCGCGCACCTCGTAGAGGTTGCGCACGAACGAGGCTTCCAGCGGCGCCACCACCAGCCCGCGGCGCGGTGCGTCGCGCACGATGCCGTGGTTGCGCAGCAGCAGCAGCGCCTGCTGCACCGGCTGGCGCGAGACGCCGTAGGCATCGGCGAGCTCGTCCTGGATCAGCCGCGTGTTCGGTGCCAGCCGGCCTTCCGTGATCTCGCTGAAGATCGCCCCGTAGACCTGCTCGACGAGCCGGTGTCGCGTCGGGCCGCTCGTGTCGGTCGCACCGACCATGGCCGGACCCCCTCTTACGCAAAAACACTCCTCTGACGTGTTGCGCAAACCAGGCGCCCGTGCAATACCGAATTCGAAATTCGAATTCTGAATTCAATAAATGTCGCGGCCGGAAAGGCTGACGGGTTCGGAATTCCCGAGGGAGAAACGCCATGACTCGCCCCTGGATGCCCAATCCCCGGACGTCTCACGTCCGCCCGACGGGTCTTCACCGCCGCCACCTGCTGGCCACCGGCCTCGGGGCCACAGCGAGCCTCGCCGCAGGCTTCCCGCGCCCGGCCCTGGCGCAGGGCCAGAAGCTCGCCTTCAAGCTCGGCACCGACCTTCCGGTGCCGCATCCGGTCAACGTGCGCCTCAAGGAGGCGATCGCGGCGATCGGCAAGGAGACGAACGGCGCGGTCGAGATCAGCCTGTTCCCGTCGAACCAGTTGGGGAGCGACTCGGACATGCTGTCCCAGATCCGCTCCGGCGCCCTCGAACTCGCGACCTTCCCTGGCACCGTGGTCTCGACGCTGGTGCCGGCGACCTCGCTCACCGGCATCGGCTTCGCCTTCACGAGCTACGACAAGGTCTGGGCCGCGATGGACGGCGAGGTCGGCGGCTACATCCGCAAGTCGATCGAGAAGGCGAACCTCGTTCCGTTCGAGACGACCTGGGACAACGGCTTCCGGCAGATCACCACCAGCACCAAGCCGATCCGCACGCCCGACGACCTGAAGAACTTCAAGATCCGCGTGCCGGTGGTGCCGCTCTGGGTCTCGATGTTCTCGGCGCTCGGCGCCGCCCCGGTCAGCATCCCGCTGAGCGAGGCCTATTCGGCGCTCCAGACCCGGATCGCCGACGGGCAGGAGAACCCGCTGGCGCTGATCAACTTCGCCAAGTTCTACGAGGTGCAGAAATACTGCTCGCTCACCAACCACGCCTGGGACGGCTTCTGGATGATGGCGAGCGGCCGGGTCTGGAAGGGCGTGCCGGCGGACGTCAAGGCGATCATGGAGAAGCACCTCAACGCCGCGGCGTTGAAGGAGCGCGACGACATCGCCCAGGCCAACCGCGACACCCAGAAGGAGCTGGAGGGCAGGGGGCTCGTGTTCAACGCCACCGATCCCAACGCCTTCCAGTCCGCGCTCAAGGCGACGAAGTTCTACGGCCAGTGGCGCGAGAAATTCGGGCCGGAGGCCTGGGCGCTGGTGCAGAAATATGCCGGGGATATCGGCTGAGAATTTTTTCGAGTTTGCGCACGCCTCAAACTCACACCGTCATCCCGCGGCTCGCCGGAGGCGAGAACCCGGGATCCATAACCGCCGACGATGCCGGATCAGGCGACGGCGTTCCGTCTCTTCCTGAAATGTCAGCGGTTATGGATCCCGGGTTCCGCTTCGCGGCCCCGGGATGACCCCGAGGGTGGCACGCCCGTCGAGAGTGCCGAATGCAACCAAATACGTCTTAAGCAGAAAGACTGAGCGAGGACGACCACGATGAGGGATGTGCTCACGCCCGGGCAGATGCTCGCCGTCCAGGCGCGCCTGCAGCCCGACCGGATCGGCGCGCGCGACCTCGAGCGCGAGATGACGTTCCGGCAGTGGAACGCCCGCGCCTGCCGCTTGGGCAATGCCCTCCTCGGCCTCGGCCTGAAGAAGGGCGACCGGGTGGCGGTGCTGGCCTATAATTGCGTCGAGTGGCTGGAGCTGTATCCGGCCATGGCGAAGGCCGGCCTCGTCGCGGTGCCGATCAACTTCCGGCTCGTCGGCCCCGAGGTGCGCTACATCCTGGAGGATGCCGAGGTCTCCGCCCTGATCCTGCAGGACGAACTCGCCGGCACGATCGAGGAGATCCGCGCCGACCTGCCGATGCCCGAGTCGCGGGTGGTGTGGTTCGGCGCGGCCCCGTGCCCGGCGGGCTTCTCCTCCTACGAGGACCTGATCGGCAAGGCGAGCGAGGACGAGCCCGGCACGGCGGTCGACCCGGCCGACCCGTGGATGCTGATGTACACGTCGGGCACCACCGGCAAGCCGAAGGGTGCCATCCGCTCGCATCGCGGCGCCGCCATGCTGTCGATGATCACCGACATCGAGCTCGGCGTCCACCGGCGCGATTCGGCGCTGCTGGTCATGCCCCTATGCCACGCCAACTCGCTCTACTTCTTCGGCGCGTTCAGCTATTGCGGCGGCGTCACCAGCGTCTATTCGCGCAAGAGCTTCGATCCCGAGCATTGCGTGCGGGCGCTGGCCGAGGGCGGCGCCAGCTTCACCTCCCTGGTGCCGACGCATTACGCGATGATGCTGGGCCTGAGCCAGCAGGTGCGGGAGCGCTACGACCTCACCCGCATCACCCGCCTGATGATCTCCTCGGCCCCGGCCCGGCCCGACACCAAGCGGGCGGTGATGGAGTTCTTCCCGAATTCCGGTCTCTACGAATTGTACGGCGCCACCGAGGTCGGCTGGGCGACGATGCTGCACCCGCCCGAGCAGTTCACGAAGCTCGGCTCGGTCGGCCGCGAATGCGTCGGCTCGGCGCCGATCAAGCTCCTCGACGAATCCGGCAACGAGGTGCCGGACGGGCAGGCCGGCGAGCTGTATTGTAGCAATCCCTACCTGTTCGACGGCTACTGGAAGCTGCCGGAGAAGACCAAGGAGGCCTTCCGCGGCGAGTACTGCACCGTCGGCGACATGGCCCGGCGCGATGCGGACGGGTTCATCCACCTCGTCGACCGCAAGAGCAACATGATCATCTCCGGTGGCGAGAACATCTACCCGTCCGAAGTCGAGGCCCTGCTCGGCAGCCATCCGGCGGTGCACGACGTGGCGGTTCTGGGTCTGCCCGACGAGACCTGGGGCGAGCGCGTCCACGCGGTGATCGTCCTGCGCGACGGCGCCAGCGCCACCGAGGCCGAGATACTCGGCTGGTGCAAGGATCGCTTGGCCGGCTTCAAGCGCCCGCGCACGATCTCGTTCATGGAAGATGCCGCGATGCCCCGGACTGCGACGGGGAAGAACCTGCACCGGAAGCTGAAGGAGCGGCTGGTGCGGGGGGAGGGGTAGGGTGCCGGTGTCCTCTACCCCTAGGATACACCGCAGAACAGCAGGTTGCCCGGTGCGGGAGCGACGGCCGAGAGCATGAACCCTCCCTCCTCTGCGGGGGAGGGTGGCGAGCGGAGCGAGCCGGGAGAGGGGACGCCGCTTCCGAATATGGCGGAGCCGCCGTAAAGGGCGCCGACTGGAACAGCGTCGCGCTGCCCCTCTCCCGACCCTTGCTGACGCAGGGGCCACCCTCCCCCGCAGAGGGGGGAGGGGAAGGGCGCTCTATTTCAATGAGGCAGCGGATCCGGGCGTCGTGATCTGCGACGATGCCTGTCTCGCCCGGGATGCATCCCGACGCCAGCACGACGCGCCGAGGGCGCGAACAACGACACGAACGGGAGGGAAACCCATGAGCCAGCAGGCCACCGTCCAGGACCTCAACGCCGACGCGCAATCCTGTGCCGCCTGGATCGCCCAGTTCCTGAAGGCGCGCGGCGTCGACCGGGTGTTCGGGCTCCAGGGCGGCCACATCCAGCCGATCTGGGACCATTGCGCCCGCCTCGGCATCCGCATCGTCGACGTGCGCGACGAGGGTGCGGCCGTCCACATGGCCCACGCCCATGCCGAGCTGACCGGCGAGCTCGGGGTCTGCATGGCGACCGCCGGGCCCGGCGTCACCAATTGCGTCACCGGCATCGCCAACGCCTCGCTCGCCCGGGTGCCGGTGCTGCTGATCGGCGGCTGCACCTCGCGGCCGCAAGCCAATCTCGGCCCGCTCCAGGACATCCCGCACGTCGACATCCTGCGCCCGGTCACCCGCCAGTCCCGCACCGCCCGGGTCGCCGACCAGGTCATCCGCGAGCTCGACGAGGCTTTGGCCCGCGCCATGGGCGATCTCGGCGAGCCCGGCCCCGTCTACATCGAGATCCCGACCGACGTGCTGCGCGCCCACGTGCCGGCGCAGCTGGTGCTCGACGACTGGATGCGGCCGAAGGCGCCCCGCGTGCTGCCGCCCGATCCGGCCGGAATCGCCGCCGCCGTCGAGGTGCTGTGGGGCGCGCGTCGCCCGCTGGTGGTGAGCGGCCGCGGCGCGAAGACCGCCGGGCCCGAGCTGGTACGCCTGCTCGATGCGCTGGGCGCGGTCTATCTCGACACCCAAGAGAGCCGCGGCCTCGTGCCGGCCGACCACCCGGCGACCGTCGGCGCGATGCGCGCCGCCGCGATGACCGAGGCCGACGTGGTCCTGGTGGTCGGCCGCAAGCTCGACTACCAGCTCGGCTACGGCTCGCCGGCGGTGTTTCCGAACGCCCGCTTCGTGCGCATCGCCGACACCGCCGGCGAGCTCGTCGACAATCGCCGCGGCGAGCCGGAGCTGCTCGCCACCCCGGCGCTCGCCCTCTCGGCGATCGTCGACGCCGCCGGCAACCGTGCACCCGCCCTCGACCGTGCCTGGGCGGAGGGCCTGCGGGCGCGCCACGTCAAGCGCTCGACCGGCACGACGGTGCCTCAGACGGGGGAGGACGGCCGAGTCCACCCGGCGGCGATCTTCGACGCGATCCGGCAGGTCTTAGGCCCCGACTACATCGCGGTGGCCGATGGCGGCGATCTCCTGAGCTTCGCCCGGGTCGGCCTGGAGGCGCGGACCTACATGGATGCCGGCGCCTTCGGCTGCCTCGGCGTCGGCGTGCCCTACGCCACCGCCGCGTCGCTCGCCTATCCCGACCGGCAGGTGATCTGCGTCACCGGCGACGGGGCCTTCGGCATCAACGCGATGGAGATCGACACCGCGGTCCGCCACGGCGCCAAGCCGGTCATCATCGTGTCGAACAACGCCGCCTGGAACATCGAGCGCTACGACCAGGAGTTCAATTACGGCGGCCGGGTCGTCGGCACGCTCTTGGCCGATTCCGACTACGCCGCGATGGCCCGGGCCCTCGGCGCCCATGGCGAGCGGGTCGAGCGGCCGGAGGACTTGGCCGCCGCAATCGAGCGGGCGCTGGCCAACGCCCCGGCGCTCATCGACGTCACCACCTCGCAGGTCGCGGTGTCGTCGGACGCCCGCAAGGGACTGGGCTTCGTGCCGGACTACCAGCCACTCACCGCCTGGGACGATGCCGAGCGGCGGCGGCGGGGGGAGACGGTGGGATGAGTCGATAAGAGCCTGTCTGACTTTCTCAACAGTCTTTCCACCCTCTGTGTCATTCCGGGGCCGCGCAGCGGAGCCCGGAATCCAGACACTCAGGTGTTCCAGAACGAAGCGGAACGCTCACTGCTTTATCCTGAACGCTCTGCGGTTCTGGATTCCGGGCTCCGCTACGCGGCCCCGGAATGACGCGGAGCGTGATCAGTCTGTAGAGACCAGTCGAACTGGTTCTCACGATAGTGCAGCGTCGAGAATAAAGCGGGTCCCTCTCTCCGGACGATGCCGGGCAAGTCCGGAGAGGGAACACGCGCCACGTCCTTTCCCGTGACAGCCGCGCTTCACCGACCCGGGGCGCGATCCGGCGGCGGGCGGTACGCCTCGGGGGGCAGGTCGCGCGACAGGGTCTCGCCGGCGCCGCGGCCCGGAGCGGGGCTCGGCGTCGGGGTGACGCCCGGGGGCTCGGCGGGCTGGGGACCGTCGGTGATGTAGCGCTGCGACCCGCTGCGGGGCGCGGCTTCGGGGGCCGCTGGGGTCTCGAGCGGACGCGCCTCGGGAGTCCGGGATTCGGGGGCTCTGGGCGCGAGGTAGCGGCGTCCGCCCTCGGCCGGCGGGGGGACCGGGACGGTCGGGCGCGGCGGGGCGGGTTCCGCCTGCGGCTGGGGCGGGGGCCGCGGGCGCTCCGGCGGGGGCGCCGGACGGGCCTCCTGCTCCGGCGCCCCCGCCGGGGCGGGTCGGGGCGCCGGTTTCGCCACCCGGCGGCGGGGGACCGGGCGCGCCGCGGCGGGGGCCCGGACCGCGCCGTCGCCCGGCAGCGCGATCGTCAGGTGCCGGATTGCCGCGACGAGGTCGTCGAGGCTCGCCTGCGCGGTGCGGCAGAGCCGGATCCGCAGCGACAGGGCGCGGCGCGGCGCGGAGGGATCGGTGGTGCCGAAGATCCCGTCGCGGGACGCGGGGATTCCTTCCCGGGACGCGACCTGCGCATCGCGCCGCGGCCGCTCGAACCACTGCCAGGCGTAGAGGCAGTCGGCGCCGAGCGCCAGGCCGACCGGGCCGTAGGCGTTGCGGGGCGGCACCGCCTGGATCCGCATCGGCTCGCCGGGAAAGCGCACGGCGATCTCGCCGGCGATGCCGAACTCGCTCGGCTTGGCGAGGCGCGGCGGGAAGGCGAGGAGCAGGTCGCCGGTCTCGTTGCGAAGCGCGATCTCGGCGTGGTTGCGCCCATCGCCGCCCTCAAAGCGGATGCGCTGATCGAAGCCGTCGCGGTGACGCGTCTCGATCACCGCGGCGACCCGGCCGGCGCCCGGCAGCCGCAGGGCCGGGACGGTCTGCGCGGGGGCGGGGCCCGCCCCCGCGAGGAGCGCCAGGACAGCGGTGCAGAGAGGAACGAGGCAGGGGCGGGCGCTCACGGATAACCCTTCTCGGCGGGAACCGCGCGCTCCGAGGTGGTGCGGGCCGGCACCGAGAAGCGGACGCTCTCAGGGGAGGCGGAGCGGGTGCGCTCGCCCTGCTGGTCCTGCCACAGCGTCCCGGGCGGAGGACCGGCCAGGCCCTCCGGCTTGTCGAGGCCGTTATAACCCGGCAGGAGCGCGTAGCCGTAGCGCTCGTAGGGCATCGCCCCCGCACCCGGCACCCGGCGGGCGACGAGCGGCGGCGCCGGCACCGACGGCTCGCGGGCGTAGGCCCCCGCAGGGGCCTGGCCGGTCGCAGCCGCGGGGTAGCGCAGAGGATTGTCGAGGGGCACCGCCAGGGGGAACTCGCCGCGCTGGACCGCCGGCGGCACCGCCTCGGTCCGGCCCCCGGCGCCCGGGGCGTCCGGCCGCGGCACCCGGCCGTAGGAGGCCTGCGGTTCGGGCCGCACGGCGTTCGCCGCCGCGGGTGCCGCCCGGCCGCCGGTGGAGGCGGTCGCCCCCTGCACGGCGCAGGGCAGCGGGGGACCGCCCTGGCTCTCGCGGAACAGGAGGTCGACCACCTTCGGAAACAGGCCGTCGTAGCGGTTGACCACCTCGAGGTAGGGCCGCTGGCGCCGCAGGCGCTGGAGCGTCAGGGCGTAGCCGAACACCGTGCTCTCGCTCGGCATCCAGGCCACCGCGCGCTGGAACCACTCGAGGGCGGCGTCGAACTGGCACGAATTGTAGGCGTACCAGGCCAGCCCCTGCGCGCCCTCGCCCGACGCCGTGGCGTTGACGACGCGGGCGTAGCGCTCGATCCGGGCCGGCTCGATGTAGGGCGGGCTCGCCAGCGTCAGCTTGCGCTCCAGGAGGTCGATGAACAGCAATTCGTTGCCGACGAAGCGGTCGCGCCACGCATAGGCCACCTCCTCGGCCTCGCGCATCATGTTGAGCTCGCGCAGGGTGTGGGCGAGGCCGTGCGCCACCATGGCGTCGCCGCCGCGCGCGATCGCCATCTTGAACCACTCCAGCGCCTCGCGGAACTGGCGCCGCTTGTAGGCGTACCAGCCGAGCAGCCCGGTCTGGCTCGGCTCGGCGGTCTTGCGGGCATAGGCCTGGAAGGCGGTGAGGTCGGGCAGGGTCGGGGTCTGGGCCGGCTCGTCGTGCAGGAAGGCGGCGATCCGCGCCCGGGTGATGTCGAGGCGGATCGGCTCGAACTCGGAGGCCCCGGAGGGATCCTGCCGTCCCATGGCGATCAGGCGCTCGGCCTGCTCCATCTTGATGTGCGCCATCGCCTTCTGGATCGTGGCGAGGCGCGCGCCGGTATCGGCGTTGCCGTCCAGCACCGACTTGTAGAGGTTGAACGCGTCCTCGCTCGCCCCCGTGGCAGCGAGGTCGTCGGCGATGATCCAGATGCTCTCGACGTCGGCCGGGTCGAGGGCGCTCGGATCGGCGCGGTAGAGCGCGACGACCTCCTCCGGGTTCTTGCCGGCGGCGGCCGCGATGCTGGAGCGGAACTCCGCCCGGCGCAGCTTGCGCCCGAGTTCCTCCGAGGGCTGCCAGGACGGCTCGACCGAGCGGCGGGCGGTGATCGCGGCGCGCAGGTCCTGCAGGCGGCCGGCGGTGAACAGGTCCCAGAGCGGCGCCTCCTCGGGCGGGCTCGGCTGCAGGCTGTCGAGGTCCGGCGGCTCGGTCCAGCCCGGATAGAGCCGCTTCAGGCGGGCGATCTCCGCCCGCATCCGGGCGGTCTGCTTCTGCGAGGCGTAGTAGCGCAGCGCGCTCTCGTCGACCATGCCGGGGGTGCGGGAGGTCTCGGGGTCGACCATGATGGCCGGCGCGCGCACGCCGTCGCCGTAGACGACCCGCGGCAGGGCGGTGTCGGGCGCCTGGGCGAGGGCCGGCAACGCGGCGAGGCCGAGCGCGACCGCGAGGGACAGGGTCTGTCTCACGACTTGAGGCATGACGGGTAGCGCATCCGGGCCGCGACCAGGGCGAGGAGGTGGAGCGTCGTCGGGTAGTAGTTCTGCCCGTCCTGCACGCTGCGTAAAGACTCCGGGAAGGGCGTGCCGTCCTGCGCGCAGGCGACGAGGGCGGGGAGCGCGGTGTAGCCCGGCTCGGTCAGCCACTCGACCGGGCGGCCGTCGCGGGTGTCGACGATCGGCAGGCGCTCGCGGTCGATCCCGCCCCACAGGGTCCGGAACGGCGCGTAATCGTCCGGCCGGCCGACGCCCGCCCAGGCGAGATAGAGCGGGATCCGGATGGCGTTGTAGGAGAAGAGCGGCGGGAAGCCGTCGGCGGGGCGAAGCGCCTCGTCCCTGGCGGAGATCCACTCGGTCGGCAGGCCGCTCGGGCCGAAGCGCGCGCGGCGCAGCACCTCGACGCCGCTGCGGATCACCGCGGCCCAGTCGTATTCCGGCGCGACGATGCCGAGACGCTGGAAGGCCGGGAAGACCCAGTAGGACAGGTTGACGAGCGGCCCGTCGGCCCGGTCGCGGGCGGCGAACCCGGCGACCGCCGGCAGCACCAGGGGGCCGGGCGCCGCGCGGAACAGGATCGTCTTGCGGCCGAACTCGACGGCGAGGCGCCGCGCCGCCGTGCGGTAGGACGGCTCGCCCCAGGCCTCCGCCGCCTCGGTCAGGGCCCAGGCGACCAGGATGTCGCCGTCGGTGGCGTTGTTCATGTCGGAGACCGCCGGGCGGTGGTCCGGCGCCCAGCGCCAAGCCAGGAGCTCGTCGGAGCGCACCAGCAGGTTGGCCCGGGTCCAGCCCCAGATCCGCTCGAAGGCCGGCCGGTCGCCCGCCGCCACCGCGAGCAGCATGCCGTAGCCCTGGCCCTCGCTGTGGCTGATGAAGCCGTTGGCGGTGTCGACGATCCGGCCCTTCTCGGTCACGAACCGGGCCCGGTAGGCGCGCCAGCCGGGATCGTCCCCGAGGCTGCCGGCGAGCGCGAGCCCGGCGGCCCGGCCCGGCCTCTCGCCCGGACTGGCCGAGGGCAGGCTCGGGACGGCGGTGGCGGGGGGCACGGGAGTCGGTTCCTGTCCTTGCGCGACCTGACCTTGCAAGACTTGACCCAGCACGGCCTGACCCTGGGTGCCGTCGGGCGCCTGTGCCGGGAGCGGTGCTTGAGGGGCTTGCTGTGCCTGCGGCGCTTGCTGTGCCTGCGGCGCTTGCGCCCATCCGGGCATCGCCGAGAGGAGCAGCGACGCGGCGCAGGCGAGGGCGGGGAGGATCCGGCGGCTCATCGGTTCCTCCGGCCGAGCTGGCGCACCAGGCTCGTGGTGGCGAGGCCGAGGCAGAGCGCCATGACCAGCGTCATCACCACGTAGGCGCCGGGATTGAGGGAGAGCCACGCGGCGGAGACGAGCCGCAGGTTCGCGAGGCCCCTCCCTTGCGTCTCGATCAGCCCGACGCGCTTGGGCTGCACGGTGGTGAGGCTGCCGTCGGAGGCGTCGAGGAAGGCGGCCTGGCCCGACAGGGTGGTCCACACCACCGGATCGACGAGGCAGGAGACAGAAGCCTTGAGGATCGAGGCGTTCGGGGCGGTCACCACCACGGTGCCGTCCCGGAGCCGTCCGCCGGCCCCCTGAGCGATGATCAGCGAGGCGCGGGGATTCAGCGGCACCGCCTCCGGCGCCGGCCCGCCGGCGAGGCGGAGCGCGAGGTCGCGGGTTTCCACCGCCCGCTGGACCAGCCCGGTCCAGGCATTGGCGAGCACCGCCGGGACGATGGTGAGGCCGCGTGCCGATTCGTCCCAGCGGGCGACCAGGTCCGCCTCGCTGTCGGCAGGTGACTCGGTCGGATCAGGCGCGGGCGCCTGCGGGGCGGCCTGCACGGACGCTTGCTGCGCGGAGACTTGCTGCGCGGACGTTTGGATCGGTTGCGCGGAGGCCGTGCGCAGGGGCGTGGTGAGGGCCGGCAGGGCGCAGCGCATCGGCAGGTTGCGGCGCAGGCGGTCGAGGGTGACGACGCCCTCGGCCCCGAACGGGCCGGGGGTGGCGACGGTCTCGGCCCGGCCCTCCCAGATCCCCCGGACCTGCGCCGGATCGAGCCCGACCGCCTCGAGGGTGGCGGGGGTCAGCGCGCGGACCGGGGCGACGATCAGGTGGGCGCCGCCGCCCGCCTCGCGCTCGTCGCTGCCGATCTCGAAGTCGATCACCCGGTTTGCCGCGATGGCGAGGCGGGCCGCCAGGGTCGCGGCGGCGGAGGCCGAGTCGCGGTCGGGGGTGGGCAGGACGAGGCGCGGACGCGGAGCAGCGGCCGGGATGTTCGGCGCCAGGAACGGCACCGCGCCGGCCTTGACGGCGGCGAGGTCGGGGCTGCGCACCGCGCGGGCGAGGGCCGGGATGTCGATCCGGGTGCGGTCGAGGAAAAGGAAGCGCGCCCGCCGGGCGCCCGGCGCCAGGGTATCGCAGGTCCGGTCGGCGGCGGTGGGGAGCTGGGCGCTGATCTCGACCCGGTTCAGCCCCGGCCGCCACAGGCTCAGGGGCAGCGGAATCGCGCTGTCGGTGAAGACCTCGCCGCGGCTGTAGGGCAGGGGCACGCTGGCGGCGTTGCGGCCGTTGATGTCGACGACGATCCGGGCGCTCGGCTCCAGGCCGGCGGCGTAGCCGCCGGCGAGGTGCAGGATCACCTTGCCGTAATCGGCCGGGACGAAATCCGCCGGGAAGCGCACCGCGAAGCCGACCCGCAGCAGCCGGCCGTTGAACTCGCGGCTCGCGACCCCGAGCTGCTCGAGGGTCAGGCTCTCGCCGCCCTCGACCGGGATGCCCCGGGTCAGCTCGGCGAGCCGCGTCCCCGGCGGCGTCCCGGATTCGTCGCCCGAGGCGGCGAGCGTCGCGATCGCCTGGCGCACGTCCGCCGCGCTCACGCCGGTGACGACGAGGACCGGGGCGCGGCTGCCGCGCGGCGCCAGCACGGCGACCCGCGGGCCGGTGATGGGACCGAGCTCCTCCAGCCCCTCGGTGCCGCGGATCTCCGCGGCGGTGCCGACCGCGAGGGTGAGGCCGGCGCGGCCGGAGAGGGCGGGGCCGAAAGTCACCGCCGGCCGGGCGAGCCGCCCGACCAGGGCGACCGCCTGCACGGCGCCGATCATCCGCTCCAGCCGCTCCGGGCTCGGCCGCTCGGCGAGCAGCACGCCGATCGGCAGCGCCCCGCTCTCGTCGGGCTCGAGCGCGGCCAGGGTCTTGAGGTCGAGGTCGGACGCCTGGGCCACGACGAGGCCGGAGCGCGACGGATCGATCTGGGTCCACAGCTCGTAGGTGGCTTCGGTCGAGCAATCGACCCGGTGGCGCTGGCTCGCAGCGAGGGTCACCGCGTTGTAGCCGGGCTTGAGCACGCCTTCGGGGAGCGGGAACTCGACCACCTTGACGGCGCCGGGGGCCTGGATCCGGGTCCAGCCGACCCGGGTGCCGTTGACGCTGCCCGACAATTCGGAGGATTCCGGCGCCACCGAGATCGCCGAGAGGTAGGAGACGCGCAGCTTCGCCGGGCCGCGGGCCTGCGCCTCGGTCACGAAGACAGGGTATTGCAGCGACGCTTCCTCGCCGGCGAGACGGTAGCCGCCGGTCCCAGCGGGAAACCGCCGCGCCGCCTCGACCGCCGCCACCACCGCCACGCCGCGGCGGGCGGGGTTGGGCTCGGGTTGGGCCTGCGGTGCTTGTGTTCCCTGTCCTGGCGGCCGTGGCGGGGCGCGCAGGGGCTCGCCGGTGGGCGGCAGGGTCAGGCGCTCGGTCGGGCCGGTGCCGAGGAAGCTCTGGGCGAAGGTGGGGGTGGCGAGGAGGCAGGCGACCAGCGCCGCCAGGGTCGCGGTGAGGCGCCCCCCCCTTCCTGGCGACCTCGGGCTCTCACGAAGGTGATCACCCTTGTGGCAGGGCTGTTCAGGAAGAAGCGCGGGTTTCCCCCTCTCCCCGCGGGCGGGGAGAGGGCGGCTGACCCCTTGTCGGGTCAGCCGCGAGCCCGCAGGGCGAGGGTGAGGGGGCGGTGCCGGAAGAGGCTCATCCGGGGGCACCCCCTCACCCTCGCTCCGGCTCAAGCCTCCGCTTGCTGCGTCTCCTGAACGGAGACACAGCCCTCTCCCCGCCCGCGGGGAGAGGGGAAAACCCGCGCGGATCCCGCGTTGAAGAAGGGCAAGGCGGCGGAAGGTCATCGCCGCCTCACGCCGCATCGGTGCGCCGGCCGCGGGCGGCGAGCGCGCGGTCGTTCTCGAAATCGAGCATCAGGCGGACCCAGTCGCCGTCGGCCTCCGCCTCGGCTTGGTTCGCAGCTTGGTTCATGCCCTGGGTCGCATCTTGTGCCGCGGTCTGGGCGTGAGCCTGGGGTTGGGCGGCGTCGTGAGCCTGCGTGCGGATCGGGAGCGTCGGCCGGGCGAGCGGGGCGAGGGGCAGGTCGACCGGCTGGGGCGGAACGGCGTCCCGGACCGGCTCGTCGTAGACCGGGCTCGCCTCGGAGGCCTCGACCGGCATCGGCCGGCGCTCGCCGGCGAGCGCGTAGCGCAGGGCGCGGATCGGCTCGGAAAAGCCCCACCAGATGAATTGCAGCGTGCCGGTGAACAGGTCCTTGTGGCGGCGCCGGCGCAGCTGGAACCGGCGCATCGCCTCGGCATCGCCGTACATCAGCCCGGCCAGCGCGACGTAGTCCTGCGGCCGCAGGGTCCCGAAGGCGAGGCGGCAGACCGCGTCGGCGCCGGACCGCTCGACCGGCCCGAGCACCACCGGCAGGGCGCCGGCGGGGCGGGCTCCCGCCACCGGCACCACCGTGAGCGTGCCGGGGACCGGGCGGTGGCCCGCGCCGGGTGCGAGGAACGCCGCCGGCATCCGCACATTGCAGGCCTCGGCCGAGACCCGCTCGATCGCCACGTCGACGGCCCGGCCCCCGAGGGTGAGCTGGCCGCGGCGGGCGATCGCCAGGGACGGCGTGCGCTCGAGCTGGCGCCGCTCGGCGCAGACCCCGAGCGCCGCCCCGGCGGTGAGCAGGTTGAACAGGTTCCACAGCCCGACGACCAGCATCAGGTTGGTGACGCCCGGCTCGAACAGGTAGCGCCAGGCCGCGACGACGCAGCCGGTCAGGAGCAGGCCGTAGACCGCGAAGAACGGCAGCGAGAGCGCCGACAGGTGGTCGTGATCGAGCGTCGCACCCTTGTTGGTGACGTTGAAGGTGGGCTTTCGCGGCGACCAGATCACCGAGACGATCGCCTTCGACAGGTACAGGCCCTGGACGTACTCGTAGAGCTCGGAGACGAACGGCCAGCGGAACTTGCCGTAGACGTAGTTCTGCATCATCAGGTTGATGACGATATAGGTCGCCGTGTAGGCGATCGATTCGTCGACGCTGGCGACGAAGATCTTCAGGTCGAAGAAGATGTGCAGGAGCGGCGCGAACATGAAGACGAGCCGCGGGACCGGGAAGAACCAGAACGTCATGCTCGACAGGTAGGCGAGCTTCTGGATCGGCTTGAGGCCGCGCTGCAGGGCCGGGTTCTTCAGGAGCAGGATCTGGAACATGCCCTGGCACCAGCGCGAGCGCTGGCCGATGAAGTCGGCGAGCGTGTCGGGCTGGAGGCCGGCGATCAGCGGCTTGTCGACATAGGCGCTGGTCCAGCCGCGGGAATGCAGCTCGAAGGCGGTCTCGCAATCCTCCGTGATGGTGATGCCGGCGAAACCCCCGGCCTCGTCGAGGGCGGTGCGGCGCAGGAGCGCCGCCGAGCCGCAGAAGAACGAGCCGTTCCACTTGTCGAGCCCGGCCTGGGTCACCGCGTAGAACATCTCGTTCTCGGACGGCATCCGCTCGAAGGTCTTGAGGTTGCGCTCGATCGGGTCCGGGTTGAGGAAGGCGTGCGGGGTCTGGACCAGGAAGAGCTTCGGATCCTCGGCGAAGTAGCCGACGGTCTCGGCCAGGAGCGAGCGGAACGGCACGTGATCGGCGTCGAGCACCAGCACGAGGTCGCCGGTGGCGAGGCTAAGCCCGTTGTTGAGGTTGCCGGCCTTGGCGTGCTCGTTGCGGGCGCGCGTCAGGTAGCGGGCGTCGAGGTCGCGGCAGAGCGCCTGCAAGGCGGCCCGGCGGTCCCGTGCGGCCTGCGCCTTCTCGGGGTTCGGATCGGCGCATTTCTGGTCGGTGCCGCCGTCGTCGAGGAGCCAGACGGTGAGCTTGTCGGGCGGGTAGTTCATCTGGCGCGCGGCGGCCAGCGTCATCGCCAGGATCTCGGCATCCTCGTTGTAGCTCGGCACGAAGACGTCGACGGTGGGCAGGTCGGCCGCCGGCACGGCGGCGGGCGGGGGGCGGCGCAGCGGCTCGGCGTTGATGATCAGGCTGACGAACAGGATGAAGACGCAGTACAGTTCGCAGAGGAGCAGCAGCAGCCCGAAGCCGAAGCTGACCGGATCGCCCGGGGAGGGCAGGGTGTCCGTCACCCGCCACAGGATGTAGCGCAGCACCACCAGGCTGCCCATCGCCAGGAAGACGAAGCGCGTCCGCGGCCCGTCGAAGACCAGCCACAGCCCGGCCATCGCCGCCATGGCGGCGAGGCTCATCGCGAGCTGGTTCTGGGTGCCGACGGGCTGGCTCAGGAGGGCGAGGCCGGCCGCCGTCGTCCCCATCCAGGCCAGCCATCGCAACACACGCACCACGCCCGCCACCTCAGAATCGCCGCGACCCCTACGCCATAGGAATATGTCGGTTTCTCGTTACGAGAACCTGCTTTTTTTCGATCGCCCTCAATGGATCGGAGCGTGAAAACCGTTCCTGTCCCGTATCAAATTGCCACACGTGATCGTGGATCGCCTTGGGGCCGGTCTCATTTCATCGACTGTCCTGCGACGGCGAGACCGATTTTTATAGGAATATTTTGTAAGATCGTAGTCCAAGGACCAGGCCCCGGACGATGACGGTCGCGATCAGATCAAATTCCGATCCAGATGTCGTCCGCACGGTCGTCTTCGAGCGCGGCCGTCGACACGGTGCAGGACCGGTCCGGCGCCCTCGTGCAGCCAGTAGAGCAGGTGGGACAGGGATCTTTCTCAACGTCAGCACGGTGCCGCATTTCGCAACTCGGGGTTGCGGCACGGGTCAGGTTGCAGGCCGGCACCCGAAGCGGTCGACGGTCGTCGCGGTGCATGGGCGATGCGCCGCTCGACCGGGCCGCCGGCGGATGCTGCCGATCGTGACTTCGGGCAATGGCGGGGAGGATCTCGATCCGCGCGGCTCTTCTGCGGGCGAGAGCCGCGACCGCTCTCGGCAGCGCGTCGCCGGCTCATCCCGGCTCAAGGCAGCGCGTGGCGCCTCACACCCTCGCGCGGTCTCGCCGATCGACGCGGAGCCCTGACCGGCAACCCGCTTCAGGTCCGCCTCGTCACGCCCCGGGCCGAACGCCGACACCGCCCGATCGCGGCGCGATCGGGCGGTGCTGGTTCTTGCTCCGACACTCTCGTCCGTGGCGGAGCGGCCCGCGCCCCGCCGTCGAGTACCCTAGAACGGGATGTCGTCGTCCAGGTCGTCGTAGCGCTTCTGGTTGCCGCCGCCGGACGAAGCCGGGCGCCGCTCGCCGCCGGACGACGAGGAGGAGCGCCCGCCGCCGCCGCTGCGACCACCGCCGCCGCCACCGCCGTAATCGCCGCCGCGGCTGATCTGGCCGCCGCCCATGTCGTCGGCGCCCATCTCGCCCATGCCGCCCTCGGCTCCACCGCCGCGACCGTCGAGGATGGTCAGCTCGCCGCGGAAGCGCTGGAGCACGATCTCGGTCGTGTACTTCTCGACGCCGGACTGGTCCTGCCACTTGCGGGTCTGGAGCTGGCCCTCGATGTAGACCTTCGAGCCCTTGCGCAGGTACTGCTCGGCGACGCGGGCCAGGTTCTCGTTGTAGATCACGACCGAGTGCCACTCGGTCTTCTCCTTGCGCTCGCCGGACGCCTTGTCCTTCCAGGACTCGGACGTGGCCAGGCGCAGGTTCACCACCGGATCGCCGGAGGCCAGCCGGCGGGTCTCGGGATCGCGCCCGAGATTGCCCACCAGGATCACCTTGTTCACGCTGCCCGCCATCCCGCTCTCCTCTCGTTCCATCTCACTCGGGCGCATGCCCGGCCGACGCCGCGGACCACCGCTTCGGTCACGCGAGTTGGGCCGAACAGGCCGGGACCGGCAAGGGGAGGGACGCCTTTGTGCCCGCTTCACACATGCCGGAGGCCAAGGCGCGTTCTATATTTGTTCGATGCGCGAGGCAAGTGTGATCGCGAAGTGCGAACCGCTCCTCCGATCACACTCCACGTCATTCCGGGGCCGCGCAGCGGAACCCGGAATCCATAACCGCTGACAATGCCGGAAGAAGCGGGACGCTGGTCGCGCTATTCTGACATCTCAGCGGTTATGGATCCCGGGTTCTCGCCTTCGGCGAGCCCCGGGATGTTGGGGTGGACGGCCCCCGCCGGCATCATAAGTGCCAGGTTGAGGTCGTCTGACACCCAACCGAGGAGACCGTCCGTGACGCAGATTAGCATCATCGGCCTGGACATCGCCAAGTCCGTCTTCCAGTTCGAGGCCCAGGACGCGCAG